>JADQBC010000056.1 GCA_016903655.1 Gomphosphaeria aponina SAG 52.96 = DSM 107014 | reverse complement strand
CGCAAATCTTCTAGATTCCCAGCGAAAGCATGAGAACCACTAAAAATTCCCGCTCCATCGTGAAACTTCGTATTTTGGTTCAGTGCCCCAATGCCAACATCATCAGATCGACCTCCTCCTCCTAGCTCTAAACCTCCCCCTGCTGCAAATTCATCCCCATCGAGGTATCCCCGAAATTTCCCAGCTTGTACCCAATCTGCACCTAAGTCAGTATCTACAACCACTGCCACATGATGCCAAGTTTCATTAGCAATCTTATTACTAGATAGATAGGTTTGCCACCCTTTTCCAGTATTCCATCCTCCTACATATACACTCCCCCCATGGACATAGATATTTATTCCTGTGGTTGATCCCCCTTCTTCGTAAATTACCTGCTTGCGGGTAGAAATATCTTTATTTTCCACTTTGAACCACACCGAAACTGTGCGTTTTGCTTGAGCGACAATATTCAGCTCCTGTGCGTCATTTATATGTATATAATCATCTTTCCCATCAAAACTAACCACACCCCCAAAATCACCACCTGCCTCCACAAATGCAGCTCCGTTGCGCAATTCCCCAACATTATTACTCCCAAAAGGAGAGGTATCAGCAGCAACAATTCCTGAAGTTTCATCAAACTTTAGCTGCATGATAAATTCTTCTGGAGATACCTCCGTTGGCGGAGGTGGAGGAGTCGGTTCTCCTGGATGTATTTTTTCCTCATATAATGAACTAATTTCTTCCTGAGTTAAAACTCGATTGTAAACCCGCAAATCTTCTAGATTCCCAGCTAAAGCATGAGAACCACTTAATTTTCCCGCTCCATCGTGAAACACCGTATTTTGGTTGACTGCCCCAATGCCAACATCATCAGAGCGACCATTTAGCCTTAAACCTTCCCCCGCCGCAAATTCATGACCATCAAGATATCCTTTAAATACTCCTGGTTGGAGCGAGTTGGACACTGGATCAGCATTTAAAACCACTGCCACATGATGCCAAGTATTAGAAGCAACCTCAGTTGTAGATAGATAGGTTTGCCACCCACTGTTTATAATCCATCCTCCTATATATAGCTTACCTGCATGGAGATAGATATTTAGTCCTGTTCCTGAACCACCTTCTTCATAAATTACCTGCTTACGGGTAGAAAGATCTTGATTTTCTACTTTGAACCACACCGAAACTGTGCGTTTTGCTTGAGCGACAATATTCAGCTCCTGTGCGTCATTTATATGTATATAATCATTTTTCCCATCAAAGCGCACCACACCCCCAAAATCACCACCTTCCTGGACAAATTCAGCTCCGTTGCGTAATTCTCCAACATTATTACTCCCAAAAGGAGATGTATCAGCGGCAACAGTTCCTGAAGTTTCATCAAACTTCAGGTTCATTATTAATTGTTCATCACTTATATTATTTGACATAATTTTTTCCTTTATATATCATGTACTTTTACTTGGAGAGTCTTTGGGAGCTCTGTATTTCACTTAAGTTAATTTTTTTTTCTTGGGATTCAATTATTTTCTAAGTGAAAACCCAGAACCAGCCAAGGGAGTTAACCAGTTTTTTTCAAAGCTCAAAGCCTTATCTAGTCAGGTTTGAATCATTTTAGCTCTTTGTTTTCTTTTATAATACCTTCTACTTGCTTTACATTATTTATTATTTTTTCTTGCCTCTTCAGTTTATCATTAAAAATTTTTACAAATCTACCGTTTTTATACATAAATTTACCTGTGAATATTGCTGACAAATTTGCTGGTTTTTGAGTGCATTTACCGATGACTTGATTGACAAGACTTTTCCAATGGATAAACTACAATAAGTAGATTGTAAATAATCTACTTATTGTAGTTTATCGTAATTGTATGTAATTGAATTAAACGTGCCTGGTTAAGCTTATTGTTTTAAATTGCCAGTTTTCTTGACACTGCCAAATAATTAGTGACTCGAAAAAATTCTCCCTCATTTTCTTGATTAATCAAAGCCAATCCTTGAGGTAAAATGCGATAAATATTATAATAGGGATGCAAAAGTTCAAAATAATCCCTAAAATAAGTTCTGGAACTAATATTTGTTTCGCCAAATTCAAACTGAATCAAACTTATCTGTTGAGATTTTATTTTTTCCTTCGCCCCATCAAGGATTTTCAGTTCATGTCCCTCTACATCAAGTTTCAAAAAATCTATCTGGTGGATCTTCTCAGCTTGACAAAATTTTTCTAAGGTTACTAGCTTAATTTTTTCTTCTTGATAATTCTCCAGGTTTTCCCCATGAAGATGTTGTTTATAGAGTGAGGCTATTTTCCTTCCTGTTGCATAGAGAGTCACCTCTCCTTCTTGATCACTCAAACCCAAATTAAATAACTGAACATTCTCAATTTTGCCCAATCTATTTTGTAATGCTTCAAAAGAACTGGGTGATGGTTCAAAACAAAACAATTTTACTTTGTTTCCTATTTTTTCCAGAACCATACTTGCATAATTTCCCTGATGAGCTCCCACATAAAAAAAAACTATCTGAGAATTATTTGCCATTGTTTTGTTGAGCCATTCTATCACCCAGATTTCACCACTCTTCAAAAAATTACCACCCCCGCCGATGTTCATCCCCATTGTGGCTAAATTTAATAATTTTTGCCACAATAGTTGAAAAATTGGTCGAGCGATTAAATATCTTACTTGAGTTTTCATTTTTTTTTTCTCTCTGATGTATTAACCTAACCTTTTAAAACTTTCTCTGAAAAAACTAACTCACATAATTAGCCACAACGCCCAAAGTGGGTAAACCAAAGGTATTAATTTTTTCAACAGCCATTTTCACCTTAGATTGGGAAGTTTTCGTAACTCCCACAACCATTAAAAGTCCATCTGTATGGGCAGTAAGAAAAATCAGATCTGTAGATTCTAAAAAATGGGGAGGATCATAAATCACCAAATCATATTTTGCCTCAAATTCTGCCATTAACTGCTGCATCCTCACTGACCAAAGTTGCTGTGACTTTTCAGAAAAATCCACACCTGCTGTCAAAACAAAAAGATTTTTGATTTCTGGTGCTTCCTGAATCATTTCCTCAAAATATAATTGGCTAGTTAGAAGATTAATTAATCCCTTGTAATTATCTAAATTCAACCAGACATGGAGTTGAGGTTGGCTTAAATTAGCATCGACCAAAAGAACCCGCTTCCCCTGTGCCGCTGCTCTTTTTGCTAGATTAAGCGCGATAGTAGATTGACCATCCTTCTTTTCTACTGAGGAAACAACTAGAGAACGAAGAGGTGGATTAGTATTGAAGAAACATAGCTTAGTATAAATAAAATCAAAAGCTTGCTCAAATAAAAACTCTTTCTCTCCTGTATTGTCTTTCCGCTTATTCACATCTGAATATTGCTGCTCAAATTCTAACTCTTCTGCCTCATTTAATGAGGCATATTCTGCATAAGTATCATGGATTTTAGTTAGATGGGTCTCATTCAGAGGAATTTCGCCTAAAAGAGGCATGAAGAGGGTATCTTTAATATCATCAGGAGAGAAAAATAGGTCTTGACGTTTTTCTAACACAATCGCTATTCCCATCCCTAAAAGCATCCCAGCTATTGCCCCTGCCATCATTTTCTTTTTCGGATCGGGAGGAAAAGCTAATGGTTTTCCTCCCGCGTTCACAATGACTTGTGGAGGGGATATTATTTCCCAAGACACATGATTCTGAGCCGATTCAACGTTGAGTGTTTCTCGCTGAGTTAATAGTTGCTCAAGAATCTTGCTTGTGAGCACTAAATCTCGCTCTAAATCATTGTATGTTGCTATAATTCCAGGAAATAGTCTGGCCCTGTTTTCCAAAGCTGCTTTAGTTTTTGTCAGATAGCGATCGCGAACCTCCAGCATCTGAATTTTGTTATTAGTATCAATCAGTTGCTGAATTAGTCCAAGACGAATTGGATTTTGGAATTTGATAACTGTAGCCTTGTCTGATAGAGAAGTTGAATACTGTTTGAGAATCTTTTTAGTTTCCTCATCAAGTAAAGCAATTAAATTATTTCTTTGCTTTTCTAAAGCTTCAATATTCGGTGTATTTAATGTAAAGCGAGCTGATTCTAAAGCTATCTTACTTTCTATTTCCTGAAGTAGATTGAGAAGACTTTGACGAGCAGGGTTTTCACTTAGATCTGATGCAGCCAAAGCTTCCTCAGAGTTTAAATTTAATTGGCTCTCAATATTGCTTTTTAGTGTGGTTAGTTCTTTGAGTTCTCTTTCTGTTTCTGTTTTTTGAAATCTTATTTCATCCAGTTTAGCAAATAATTCTTCTCCTTTAGTATTAGGATTAATTAAATCATACTGTTCTTGAATTTTCTGTTGTTCAGAGCGAATTTTATCAACTCGTTGCTCAAGTTCAGGTAGTTGTTCATCGATAAATTCTACCCCAGCTTTAATTTTTCTTTTTCTTTCTTGTTCGCTATATGCCAGAAAATTTTCAGCAGCTACTTCTAAGACAAACTGAACACCTTCTGCTTCTGTTCCTCTATAATTGACTTCGATTATTTTTGTTTCATCGCTGCGAGTTTTCCCAACTCTTTCTATGGTTAAAGTACTTGCTAAATTTTTCTTAATAACACCAAAGTTAACAGAAGGAAACTTCTCTTGAATATCCTTGGCAATTTTCTCGATCATCCCTGGACTTTTTAAGATTTTCATCAGCGTCGGATAGTCTTGACCAAATAACTGCTCATCAGGTACGCCTTCTGTGCGTGTCAGGGTGGAAGGATCTGTTAATTTTGCTTCTGATGTGACAGGCTCAACTAAAAATTGAAAGCTGCCAAAATAAGTATCGGGTTCCCGCAAGCTAAATAACCAGGCTACTGACGTTGTTACCCCAGTTATCACCGCTATCAACAAGGCTTTTCGCTGGAAAGTCCTTAAATATGTGCGATAATTAAACCCTTTCTTTCGCTGGGGGTTTAACTCCTCTAGCTCCTCAGATGGTAAGTCTTGCACTTGATCACTCATTGATTATGTTGAAATATAAATTTTTATCAAAATAAAACCTAGTAAAAAATCAAGAGAAAAATAATTATTGACAACTCCGCGCTAAACAAGAGGCGGGGATTCTATCAGGAATCGCAAAGCTGGGCTTCTGCCACAGCTTCGTTCTGCCCTATTTCGATATTTCCTATATAAATTCTCATACACAAAATATCGTTTAGGAAGAGTCAAAACTTCCCTACCTACCTTGACCAGGCTTATGCCTAGCTGTGTAGCTACTTTTTTAAGAATATTAGCAGCTCCGTTAGCATCCGCGTTGATTAAAAAGTTATTAACTGTTTTATATAGACCACGCTTTATTCTTTTTCCACTAAATTTGTGCTTCCCCTTGAGTTTTTCATCATATACTGGAAGTTCATCATTATCTAAAAATGATGATTGACTTGTATAACTTTCTTCAGTTTCTGTTACTTTAATACCCAGACTTTCTGCAATTTCTTTAATTCTATTCTTTAGCCTAAATAAAGGAATTTGGACTAAATTTTGATTATTTCTTTTTCCTAAATTAATTTCTGGCTTGTTCCCTTTGTTCCAACCAATAACAATGTTTCCAATGTTTTTATTCAAGCAATAATTCACAATAAATCTAGCTGCTTTATTAATATAATCTCGAACTTGACAATTTCTCTTATGGGTAACATCAGCTAAAGTTTCATCCCAGTAAAAGCTTGTCGGGAGCCATAGCTCCCGCTCAGATTTTCCTTGCTTGTATTTAGCGACAAATTTATTGAATTTTTGGTTAATAAACTTTAATCTTTTCCCATCAACAATAAAGCTTTTACCAGCGGTTATGAGATTATTAATGCCTAAGTCCAGCCCAAGTGCTTGATTATAATCTAGGTTTTTTGCTTTAATTTCTTCAGATTTAATAACATATTCAACCCAAAGTTTACCATTAGCAGGAACTATCCTAAGTTCAGCAATATCTTCCTTTTTTAAATCAACTCCGCCAGGGATAATTATATCACCTTCCACTAATTCTGGCTGATTTTCCTTTGCTACTTGTAATTTACACCAACCCTCAAATTCCTTATATTCAGGAATGGATTGCCCCGTGTAAGTTACTTGATATAAGCCATTTTTCCTTCTATAATTGGGGATTTTTGCTTGGTGCTGTAGTTCTTTTTTAAACCACATTGGAAGTAATTGATTATAAGCTTTGATAGCTTCTACTACCGATTTAATAGTTTGTTGTCCTGGTGTACCACCTAAATTCTGATAATGGTTGTTAACTTTTAATGTTTTACAGAGTTGCGAATAACATACTTGAATTTTGCTCAACTTAAATCTTTGACAATAAAAGTCATTTTTATCAAAATAAGTCATTCTTGCACACTGTTCAAAATGAGCTTGTCTTATGTAAAATAATGTAGAATTATAAAGGTTATTTGCTTCCTGACAAAGCCATAAAAGATAGTTATGTGCTTCATCAGACACATTACCTGTTATTAGAATTTTTTGTTTTCTATATCCCATTTTCTCTTTATATACTATCATAATGCTATTCTAACAAGTAAAACTGGTAATGTCAAGATGGCTAAAGAGTTTTTTTCATTTAGGCTTTGGGCAAGGAGAATGATTCTACTTATAGAAGATGCTCAAGAACAAGGATAAAACAATGACTCAAGTAAAAAGAAGAGTTAATAGATACACTATGGATCCCTCAAAGACCTTCGTCTTTTTTCGCTTAAAGCGGCTATCTCTCGCTCAATTTATTCTGGGTATTTATAATTATCTCTAGGTATTGTCTATCCGACCCCAATAATTAATGAAAAAATATGAAAATAGCTTACTTATTAAATCAGTATCCCAAAACCAGTCACAGTTTTATTCGGCGGGAAATTGTTGCAATTGAGGCTCAAGGGATTAATGTTGCCCGATTTTCCATTCGCTCCCGGCCTCGGGAAGAACTGGTAGATGAAGCAGACAAATTAGAAGCGGAAAAAACTAAGGTTGTCTTAAGTGTTGGCATTTTGGGCTTGGTTTTCAGCCTACTCAGGGTTATAGTAACAAAACCAGTTAGTTTTGTCAAAACTCTAGGGTTGACCCTGAAAATAAGCCCAGGTTCGGAAAGAGGAATTATTAGACATTTGGCTTATTTAGCTGAAGCTTGTGTGTTGTTGGGTTGGTTTTCAGAATTAGATATTTCCCTGGTACACGCTCATTTTGGCACAAACGCGCCCACAGTGGCAATGTTGTGTCATGTTTTGGGTGGCCCTCCCTATAGTTTTACAGTTCATGGGCCAGAAGAATTTGAAAAAGCCATGGCGATCGCTTTACCTGAAAAAATTAAGCGTTCTGCTTTTGTGGTGGGAGTTAGTTCTTTTGGCCAAAGTCAGCTATACCGTTGGAGTAAGCATGAGCAATGGTCAAAAATTCATCTAGTTCACTGTGGTGTTGATCAACAATTTTTAAATTATCCTCATCAGCCTATTTCAGAAGAACCCAGATTAGTATGTGTAGGGAGGTTGAGTGAAGAAAAAGGGCAATTATTATTAATAGACGCAGCAGGTCAATTAGCAGCCTCTGGATTAGAGTTTAAGTTAGTATTAGTGGGAGATGGGGAACTAAGAAGTCAGTGTGATGCCGCAATAATTCAACTAGGTCTTCAAAACCATGTAGAGATTACTGGCTGGGCAAGTAACGAGGCTGTGCGTCAACAAATTTTGGCATCCCGCGCCCTAGTAGTAGCCAGTTTTGCCGAAGGTTTACCAGTCGTGATTATGGAAGCATTAGCCCTTGGTCGTCCAGTAATCACTACCCAAATAGCTGGCATACCTGAACTGGTAGAGTCTGGAGTTTGTGGGTGGTTAGTGCCGTCAGGGTCAGTGGAAGCTTTAAGTACTGCCATGAAAACCGTATTAGAATTACCAGTAGCCAAACTAGAGCAGATGGGTATAATTGGGGCTGAAAGAGTAGCAAAAGACCATGATGTTGCTGTTGAAGCTCAGAAATTAGCAAAATTGTTTCACGACGTAGTTAACAAGACAGCAAAAACTGACGAATAAACAAAAGTAGTTATGTCCTCTCTAAAAAACCTGGCGATTCGCGGCACAATCTGGACGATAGCAAATTACGGATTAACTCAAGTGCTGCGCTTTGCAGGCAACATAATCCTAACACGGCTGCTTGTTCCAGAAATGTTTGGACTAATGGCTTTAGTCAATGTCTTCATTATGGGGCTAGAATTGTTTTCAGACGTTGGCATTGGTCCGAGCATCATCCGTCACCCAAGAGGAGATGAACCAGATTTTGTGAACACTGCCTGGACAATTCAAGTCGTGCGAGGCTTTGGCTTATGGTTGTTTTGCATTTTTTTGGCCTGGCCTTTTGCCAACTTCTATGGAGAAGAAAAACTGCTCTGGTTAATTCCCCTTGTGGGCTTAACCTCAGTTATTGCTGCATTTAACTCCACTGCCTTATTCACTCTCAACCGCAAAATTGCCCTTGGTAAACTGACAATATTTCAGATTACGGTGCAGGTGGTTCAACTCACCATAACCATCATTTGGGCATGGTTTAGTCCAACCATTTGGGCTTTAGTTGTTGGCGTGCTTGTTTCTAGCTGCATGAAAATGGTATGGAGTCATTGGCTAGTGGAGGGGACAAGGAACCGTTTTGCTTGGGATCTAGAAGCACTCAAAGAACTATTCTCTTTTGGTCGGTGGATCTTTGTCTC
The DNA here is from genome assembly GCA_016903655.1 of Gomphosphaeria aponina SAG 52.96 = DSM 107014. GTDB lineage: Bacteria > Cyanobacteriota > Cyanobacteriia > Cyanobacteriales > Gomphosphaeriaceae > Gomphosphaeria > Gomphosphaeria aponina. Next base: position 17,193 of record JADQBC010000056.1, on the reverse strand, counting down.
TACGGCGATGAGTTTTTTAGCTTCACAAGCTGACAAACTACTTCTCGGAAAACTTTTCCTGGTAAAAGTGCTAGGTGTTTATACTATTGCTTCTACCCTGGGGGACTTACCCAAGAATGTGGTGACAGCGGTTAGTCAAAAGGTGATGTTTCCTGTTGTTTCCAGATATGCTGATTTGCCGCGGCAAACTCTGAGAGCCAAAATTCTGAAAAAACGTGGGCTAATGCTTGCTGGAGCAACTGTCTTGTTAACCATGTTGGTTTGCTTCGGTGATGTACTGATATTAAAACTCTATGATGATAGATATGTTCAAGCAGCTTGGATGTTACCGATCCTCGCCCTCGGCATTTGGCCCAGAGTGCTTTTCCAAGCAATTAATCCTGCACTTTTAGCCATTGGTAAGCCCCTTTATGGAGCTGTTGGCAACTTCTTAAAATTTTTGTATATGGTTATTTGTTTGCCACTAGCTTATTTGATGATAGAAACCGAGGAAATGAAACTATTGGCGGCAATAATAATTGTTGCATTTAACGATCTGCCTAACTATGGAGCAGTAGCTTATGGAATGTGGCGTGAACGACTCTCAATGATTGGGCAGGATCTGCAAATGAGTTTGCTTTTAATTGCCCTAATTATCATTATTCTTGGAGCCAGATATTTTCTAGGTTTTGGTCTTCCAACAACCATCAACTATCAACTATTAACTAACGCATAAGTAGTTGGGGCTCAAGCCCAACTACGAACACGAACTATCAACTATCAACTATTAAAATGCGCTTACCAGATTTTCTTATTATTGGGGCTGCCAAGTCAGGAACAACAAGTTTATATGTTTATTTAGATAAACATCCGCAAGTTTATATGAGTCCAGTGAAAGAACCTCAGTTCTTTGCTGTCGATAAAAAGTATGAACAAGGAATAGAATGGTATGCTTCACTTTTTCAGGCAGCTCACCCCCATCAATTGTGCGGGGAAGCATCAACAGATTATGCAAAATATCCTCAGTACCCAGAAACACCAGCAAGAATTGCGCAAACAATTCCACAGGTGAAGATGATTTATATCATGCGCCATCCAGTAGAGCGATCTTATGCTTACTATGTACATCTAAGACGGCATGGAAAATTTGAAGATACTTTTGAAGAGGAAATCGCTAATTCCAATGTTTGCTTAGATGGCAGTAATTATATTATGCAGATTGAGCATTATTTAAAGTTTTTTCCCAAGGAGTCTTTTTTATTTCTTTTAATGGAAGATTTGATTGAAAAACCAGCAGAAGTTTTGAACCAAATTTATGATTTTTTGGGCATAGAGCAAAGGATAGATTTAACTCAAAATGAAGAAATAAAAGCCAATTCTTTTAAGACATTTTTCCAAGATGTAATTAGAGAAAAAATTACTAAACCATTAAAGGCAATTCCTGGAGTTAGTCCTTTAGCCAACCGCTTGCCTAAAAAATGGCGCGGGTGGGTTTATAATAATATTATAGAGAAATCGTATTACGGAAAAGAGATTAAAAAACAATATTTGCCACAGCCAATGCTTCCAGAAACTCGTCAAATGTTAATTGAAAAATTTAGGGAATCAAATAATAGGTTAGCTGAGTTTCTCGGTCGAGATTTGTCATGTTGGGACAAGTAAACCAGATTAGGCTTAAATATGACTCCTCAAGCACAATTAGTAATTATAATCTGGCTACCAATAGTATTTTACTTTTTTAGAAAATTTCCCCCTCGCGAGGCAGTAATTGTCAGCTTTATTGGCGGCTTACTATTTTTGCCACAAAGAGCAGGCTTCAATTTACCCCTAATTCCAGATTATCGGGGAATGGTGGCAACTTGTTATGGCATACTCATAGCGATCGCAGTTTATGATTTTAAACGGTTTAGTTCCTTTAAACCAGGTTGGATTGATTTACCAATGCTGATTTGGTGTATCTCCCCATTTTTGTCCTCTATGACTAACGGTTTGGGAGCTTACGATGGGTTAAATGAATCAATTACCCAAACTGTAACTTGGGGATTTCCTTATCTTCTAGGTCGTCTTTATCTCAATAGCTTGGATGGGCTAAAAGAATTGGCAATCAACATTATTAAAGGAGGATTAATTTATGTGCCTCTGGTTCTCTATGAAGGACGCATGAGTCCTCAACTTCATAACATTATCTATGGTTATTATGCTCATAGTTCAGGAATCAAGCAAGCAGTCCGCCTAGGAGGATATAGACCAATGGTTTTCATGATCCATGGTCTAATGCTGGGTATGTGGATGATGGTAGTCGCTTTAATTGGGTTTTGGTTGTGGCGAGCAGGAACAGTGAAAAAAATTTGGGGAATGTCAATGAACTGGTTGACTCCCCTCTTGATTTTCTCATTTATTTGGTGTCGATCCACTGGTGCTTATGGTTATTTTATATATGCTTTAATAATTTTTTTTACTGCAAAATGGGTTAAAACAAGTTTTCCCCTGTTGCTACTGATGTTTTTAATCTGTTACTATCTATTTGTTGCAGCCAATGGAAATTTTGCAGGAGAAGAGATTGTGGCTTGGATTGCTGATAATCTGAGTCCTGAGCGCGCTCAGTCTTTAGAGTTTCGATTTGACAATGAAGAAATTCTCATTGAGCATGCCAGAAAACAAATGCTTTTTGGTTGGGGAGGTTGGGGCAGAAACCGTGTTTTTGGAGAAAACTGGCAAGGAGACATAATTGATACTACAACAACGGACAGTTTATGGATTATAGCTTTTGGAGTTAATGGGATGGTAGGCTTAACGAGTATTACATTAACATTGTTGCTACCTGCGGCAAGCTTTTGCTGGTTACGGTATCCTGCAAGAACTTGGTTGAACCCTCAAGTAGCCCCTGCCGCCGCTTGTGCTGTGGTTCTAACTTTGTATATGTTAGATTGTGTGTTAAACAATATGTTTAACCCCCTTTTTCCTTTGATGAGCGGCGGACTTTCAGGGCTGGTGATGAAGAAACCAGAAAAAGTTAGGGCAAAAATACCGAAATTAAGAGTAGCAAAACGTCAATTAGTTCAACACAGATAAGATGTAGCTAATTCTTGTATTGGCCAGGGCTCGGCGGGCAATGTTTGGACGGGGGGAGAACGTTGGTTAGTGGCAGAACAGTTATGGGGAAGGTTAAAAGGTCTGTGATCAGCTTCTCGATATTTTGAGGTGAATTATGAACAACTCATTTCAGACCCAGAAGCAACCCTAACCAGTATTTGCAATTTTATCGGCTTACCTTACAACCAGGCAATGCTTAATTATCCTGAGACAACTACGCTGGTTTCGTTATCCCGCTCGCACCTGGTTTCACCCTAAAGTTGCTCCTGCCGCTTCTCTTCGGCAGTAGTTTGAACTTTATATAGCAAAGATGGGAATAGTTAGGACATTATCAAAATCTAAAACTTAATAATAGTAAGGGTTTTCCTTCTGCCTTCTGCCCTCTGCCTTCTGCCTTCTGCTATATATGCTCAATTGCCTTTTAAATGGTCATATTATCCCCATATATCCTATGATTAGTGGAGGACTGGTAGGACTGGTTCAGAAAAACCAGAACAACTTACAAAAAAAACATCTACATTAAAGAAAAGAAAACGTTATCTAGCTCAAGTACACAGTAAATAAAAATTATTATGATTGCACTAGCAAAATGGTCAGTTGAAGACTATCATCAAATTGTCAAAACAGGGATTATGAGCGATCGCAGAGTAGAATTATTAGATGGAAAAATACTAGAAATGTCACCAGAAGCACCTTTACACCGACGAATTAATGATTCTGTAGCGGAATATCTGCGAGATAAATTTACTGGTGTGGCTAAAGTTTATGAATCTCATCCTATTACTTTAACTGATTCAGAGCCAGAGCCAGACATTGCTCTTGTTAAATTACCTGTATCTGAATATAAATCTCGTCATCCCTATCCCTCTGATATTTACTTGTTGATTGAAATCTCTGATACAACTTTAGAAAAAGATTTAAACCAAAAACAAAATATTTATGCTCAAGCAGGTATCTTAGAATATTGGGTAATTGACGTTAAAGCTAAAAAACTGATAGTATTTCAAAACCCATCAACTGATAATTATGAACTCAAACAAACTTATAGGAAAGGAGAAATTACAACTTTAGCTTTTGAGGAAATTTCACTATCAGTGACAAAATTAATTCCTGTTGATTAAAGATAATTTATATGATTTTTAGCAAAGATTTTGAAAAATTAATAGTCATAACATAGTAATTATGACAAAAAATCTTTATCAATATAAATTTATATACATAATCCTAAAAATGGAGCAAAAAGCAAAATGATTAAGAATACTCAAAGTGCAGAATTTGTAGAAAGGTCAAAATGTATTAATTCTGGTTCCACTAATCTTAAAGAATTATCGAGTGGATTTTTTACAGAGCAACCTTTAAAAAATTTTATAGACAATGAGCCTTGGGGAGAATCACCCTTGAAATATTTAACGTATCAAAAATGGTGTTTTGTTCAGTGTTTAAATTGTACTCAAAAGTTTCATAAATATATATTAAATCCCTCTTGGATGAAAAAATGTTATTCAGAGTGGGTGACTCAAAAAGCAATAGAAAAATTTGAGAAAGATCGAGGTTTAAATTCTGCTGAAAACTTATTTGAAAAAGGTAGGCATTATATAATATATATACTGTGTATTAAAAACTCAACTACAAAAAATTGATTTACCAATGCTGATTTGGTGTATCTCCCCATTTTTGTCCTCCATGACTAACGGTTTGGGAGCTTACGATGGGTTAAATGAATCAATTACCCAAACTGTAACTTGGGGATTTCCTTATCTTTTAGGTCGTCTTTATCTCAATAGCTTGGATGGGCTAAAAGAATTGGCAATCAACATTATTAAAGGGGGAATACTTTATGTGCCTTTGGTTCTCTATGAAGGGCGCATGAGTCCTCAACTTCATAACATAATTTATGGTTATCATGCTCATAAATTAGAAATACAACAAGCATACAGATTAGGAGGATATAGACCAATGGTTTTCATGGCACATGGTCTAATGCTGGGTATGTGGATGATGGTAGTCGCTTTAATTGGGTTTTGGTTGTGGCGGGCGGGAACAGTGAAAAAAATCTGGGGAATGTCAATGAACTGGTTGGCTCCCCTCCTAATTTTCTCATTTATTTGGTGTCGCTCCACTGGGGCTTATGGCTATTTGATATATGGCTTGGTGATTATTTATATTGCTAAATGGTTTAAAACTGGTTTGCCTTTGTTGTTGCTAATTTTCGGCATCTGTTACTATCTATTGATAGCGGCAAGTGGAAATTTTGCAGGGGAAGAGATTGTGACTTGGATTGCTGATAATATTAACCCAGAGCGCGCCGAATCTTTAGAGTTTCGCTTTCAAAATGAAGAAATTCTGGCTGAACATGCCAGAAAACAATGGATTTTGGGTTGGGGAGGCTGGGGCAGAAACCGTGTAATGACAGAAAACTGGCAAGGAGATTTGGTAGATAATACGGTAACGGACAGTTTATGGATTATAGTTTTTGGAGTTAATGGGATGGTAGGGTTAGTAAGTATTACATTAACATTGTTGCTACCTGCGGCAAGCTTTTGCTGGTTACGGTATCCTGCAAGAACTTGGTTGAACCCTCAAGTAGCCCCTGCCGCAGCTTGTGCTGTGGTTCTAACTTTGTATATGTTAGATTGTGTGTTAAACAATATGTTTAACCCAATTTTTCCTTTGATCAGCGGCGGACTTTCAGGGCTGGTGATGAAGAAACCAGAAAAAGTTAGGGCAAAAATACCGAAATTAAGAATAGCAAAACGTCAATTAGTTCAACATAGATAGGCAAGATGATTTCTGAACCAATTTTTCTCGTGGGAGCCGAACGTTCTGGCACAACAGTTTTGAGACTTATGCTCACTCACCATCCTCAGATTGCTTGGTGTCAAGAGTTTGAATATGCAGTAGATCGGGTTGCAGATGATGGCAATTTCCCTAACCTTGAAGAGTACTATGAATGGTTGGAGACTAATAGGGTATTTCAGGCAACAGGTTTTGCCATTGATCCCAGTTTAAACTACCCTGAATTGGTTAATAGTTTTTTGGAGCAACAACGCGATCGCCAGAATCAACAAATAATTGGTGCAACATTACATAGACACTACGAGAGGTTGGTCAAAATTTGGCCAAATGCTCGTTTCATTCATCTAATTCGGGACGGTAGAGATGTAGCTAATTCTTGTATTGGCATGGGCTGGGCGGGCAATGTTTGGACGGGGGTAGAACGTTGGTTAGTGGCAGAACAGTTATGGGGAAGGTTAAAAGGTCTGTTATCAGCTTCTCGATATTTTGAGGTGACTTATGAACAACTCATTTCAGACCCAGAAGCAACCCTAACCAGTATTTGCAATTTTATCGGCTTACCTTACAACCAGGCAATGCTTAGTTATCCTCAGACAACTACCTATGAATTTCCAGATCCTAAGTTTATTCAACAGTGGCGAAGCAAATTGTCTGAGCATGAGATCCAATTAGTTGAGTCTAGAATTGGGCAGATGTTAACAGAAAGAGGTTATGAACTTAGTCTTCTTCCCTCTTTGAAAGTTCCTCCCATGATGGAATTAAAGCTTAAGCTCCAAGACAAGTGGGAGCGTTTTCAATTTCGACTCCGACGCTATGGCTTACCTCTATTTGTTTCAGATTACTTGTCACGTCGTTTTGGTCGAAAGGAATGGCAAAAGCAAATTAAATTGCAACTCAATGCTATAGATAAAAAATATCTTAAATAAGAAGTAGGTGTAAATAAAATGCGCCTTGCTATAATCATAATTAACTATCGTACTCCAAACCTGGTTATTGACTGTTTGGCTTCACTCCAAAATGAAGTAGAAAGGGGTCAGGAGCTAGTCATAGTAGTGGATAATGCCTCTGGGGATAACTCAGTAGAAAAAATAGAAGAGGCAATTACTGCAAATAAATGGAATCAATGGGTACAGGTTTTCTCTTCTGCTGTCAATGGGGGTTTTTCTGCTGGTAATAACATGGGCATAAAAGCTGTTACCGCAGATGCTTATTTATTATTAAATAGCGATACAATTGTGCGAGCAGGAGCGCTAAAATGTCTGCTAGAGGCGATGGAAACCCATCCAGAAGCGGGCTTGATCAGTCCTCGCTTAGAATGGCTAGATGGTAAGCCCCAAATTAGCTGTTTTCGTTATCATTCTTTGCTCAGTGAGATGATTGATGCGGCGGCAACAAGTCTGGTAACTAAATTGCTCAAAAGTTACGATGTTCCCATTCCTGTCTCTGATACCCCGATTGAGCCTGAATGGACAAGCTTTGCCTGTGTGCTAATTCGCCGTGAGGTAATTGAACAAATTGGCTTGATGGATGAGGGATATTTTATGTATTATGATGATGTGAGCTACTGTAGGAAAGCCAGGAATGCAGGGTGGAAGATTCTCCACTGGCCAAAAGCAAGAGTCGTCCATCTGCGGGGTGGTAGTGGAACACTAAAAGCTGATGTGGCAAGCCTTTCTCGCCCCCCAGCTTATCTCTATGCCTCGCGATCGCGTTACTTTGCTCGGTTTTATGGCACTGTAGGATTATGGGTAGCTAATCTATTTTGGCTAGCTGGTAGAAGCATATCTTTGGCAAGGGAGTTAATAGGAAACAAACAGCCCCATATCTGTAAGCATAAGGCTCAAGATATTTGGATGAATTGGCTGATGCCGCTGAAAATTACTCCGCTTGCTGATAGTAAATAAAAAGTTATAATAAAAATTAATAATATGACTCAAGAAATTAAGATAATTCCCAGTAAAATAAACTCTGTAGGACCGTTAAAAATTTTTACTTATCCAACCAGATTAGCCGCAGCCTGGAAAGCAGATATCTCAGAAATTAATATACCAGCTTATGAAGTTTATAGACCAGAACTAGAAATAACTATTGAGCAAGGCTCAACAAAATCTCTAGGTATTGAACCGAAAAACCTATTGAAAAGAATATATAAAAAAATGGCAGCGCCTATTGAGATGGGGGAAGAATATATTCTAGATGCCAGATATGAAACAGATAAAAATATAGCCCATATACTTAAGAACATAGCTCCAGGTCTATTAGCAGCAAAAGAAATGCCACCAAAAATACCAAAGATAACGGTAATTTTAAGGGCAAATGCCTCAGAAATGGCGCGGAATGCCTACGATTTGTTAGGATTTCCTATACTATGTACGGATAGAGATGTTAAGGGGAAAATTATCAGAGCGCCAAGTGGGAAAGATGGTGCATATGAAAAATGGTACGAAGAACTTTTTGGCAAGTTGGCTTTTGCAGGATACACAAAAGAAACTCCAGCAAGAGTGTTTATCTCACGCAAAGGAGCGAGAAGTTTAATCAATGAAAGTGAGGTGGAAGCAACTCTACAGGACTATGGGTTGAAAAAGTTTTATTATGAAGATATACCAATAAGTGAACAATGGTCTATAACTAAGAATGCTAAAGTTATAGTAGGAATACATGGGGCAGCAATGGCGAGTATTGTTTTCAACTGCAATCGACCCCAGGTAATAGAATTATTTCATCCTGGCTATGTGACTCATGCTTGGCGACATATGACATCAGCAGTGGGAGGAAGTTGGTGCGGAGTGACAGGTCAGATCACGGAAAATGTGATTAAAGAGTTGGACTTCAAACACAAGGCAAGGAGTTTTGCTTCAGCTCCTACCAAAATTGACATAAAATCTCTCAAAATGGCATTAGAATATCTGGAAATAGATAAGCAATGAATAATTCTCCAGACTTTATTATTATTGGCGCGATGAAATGCGCAACTAGTACCCTCCATGAGCAACTTGCTCTCCAATCGGGGATTTTTATGACGGTTCTGAAAGAACCGAATTTTTTTAGCGATGATGAGCAGTATGCTAAGGGAATGGCATGGTATTTGTCTCATTTTGCTTCAGCACCAAAAGATGCTTTGTGTGGAGAGTCTAGTACTCATTATACCAAGCTACCAACTTACCCTAAAACCATAGAAAGGCTCAAGCAACATTTACCTGATGTAAAATTAATTTATGTGATGCGTCATCCGATTGATAGGCTAGTGTCTCAGTATATCCATGAATGGAGTCAAGGGGTGATTTCTGTGGACATAAATCAGGCGATCGCTCTCCATCCAGAGTTAGTTGAATACAGTCTCTACAGTAAACAACTTGCTCCTTATTTTGCAACTTTTGGAAAAGAAAGAGTATTACCTATTTTTTTTGAAAGGTTGATAAAATATCCCCAGGGGGAACTAAAAAGAGTATGTAAATTTATTAATTATGGTAGTCAACCTGTATGGAACACTGACCTAGATGCTCAAAATATTTCTAGTAAGCGAATGCGTAAAGTTGCGTGGCGAGATTTTCTAGTGGAAGCCCCAGTGTTGCGAGAAATTAGACGCTGGTTTATTCCGAAAAGCTTCCGCACTTGGGTGAGGAGTTTATGGAGAATGAAAAAAAAACCAGAGCTTGATCCCAAACAAGTAGAAAATCTTAAGACTATTTTTGATGAAGACTTGGCTAGATTAAACTCTTGGCTAGGGATAGAACTATCATGTGATAACTTTAAAGCCAAAGTGCAAGCTAAATCTATAGATTTGGTGTAACGGAAGATGAGGGAGGATTTGGGCGATCGCCTGTAAAATTAATCTAGATATTCCCCGAAAATACTGCGTTGATTGAGCATCATCCCTCGATTATGCAAGGCAAAAAATACATAAACAAGGAAATATTGCTCATGGTTTTCAATCAAATATCGCTCCGCTTTGATCAGATAATCAGCTTCATCCAAAAGACAAAAACGCCAATCCCTCTGATCCTAGACCTGTTGAAGCTTCAAAAGGATACCTACATAGCCGAGACTTACGAAGAGCATCGAGTGATGATTCGACCGAGAACAGGGGAGCGTTTTGCCTTTTACGAAAATTTAATCCGTATGGACTACCTGAAGAACGGTGTAATGCTCGAAGCTGGCGATACTGTCGTTGACATTGGTGCAAATATTGGTTGCTTTACCATTCTGGCAGCCTCTATTGTCGGACCATCGGGAAGAGTCATTGCCATAGAACCTGAACCATTAACTTATGGACAGCTATGTGACAATATTAAACTTAACAAATTATCTAACGTAACAACTTTAAACATCGCAGTTGGCGAAAGAAACGAACAAATTGAGTTTCACGTTTCACCTAATTCGCTATACAGCTCTATATATACTGAAGTAGGCGACCACCGAGTGGAAGGGGAGACAATCAAGGTAAATAGCCAAACTCTTGAAAGCTTGCTTAACCAACTGAAAATTGACCGCGTTCGGTTGCTCAAAATGGACTGTGAAGGAGCGGAATATGGTATATGCGCTTCCATGACACCCAGTATTGCTTCTAGGATCGACCAAATATCTATGGAGCTGCATAAAGTTTCAGAACATAAGCCCGACGAGCTTATAAGCCGCATAAATGAATTAGGCTTTCAAATAAAGCGTCAGTATCCTTTGTTTGCTTGGCGCTAAACTTTGAGTAGAACACCGTGGAGAATAGAACTTGATGAAATCTTTATGGAGATTACCTCCCGAAACATACAAAAATTTGGCTGTACGCTGCGCTCCTGGGGTACATGAGGCTGCTTGCGCTTTGATCACCAGCCATGTGCCAATGAGAGGAGCTGTACTGGATTTAGCTGCAGGTACTGGTTCATGGCTTGCCCGCATAAACGATGCTGGTTTTAAGGAACTAACCGCAGTGGAACTGGATCTAGAGGAATTTAAACTTGAGGGGGTGAAACCTCGTCCAATTGACCTAAATTCATTGTTCTCGAAAGAGTTTGATTCTTCTTTCCAACTGGTAACGGCTATTGAAATCATCGAACACTTAGACTGTCCGAGGGCATTCCTGCGTGAGATTCATCAGTTGCTCTGTCCTGGGGGATACCTGTTGCTAACTACACCTAATATAGGTCATTGGGCTGGTAGATTGCGATTTTTGCTCTGGGCCGAACACCGCTACTTTAAAGAGAGCGATTATCACGAGCAACGCCATATCTCTCCAGTCTCACATATTCATATGTGTCTAATGTTCCGCGAGATTGGTTATAAATTAATCGCTCACCGCACGGCAGGAACCTTTTTTACTCCGCTCAAAAAAATTGTAACTGCGGGTTTAAGTTTGCCATTTCAAGTTCTATTTGGTTCAAATACTGATGGAGATGCCAATATTTATCTAGCCCAAAAAACAGACCCTGATGTCACCCTCACAGGAAAAGATTCCTATTACTTTAAAAAATAGCAGCGCTCTCCTAGTAAACTGCGTGTCTTGATTTACACATAAAGTGCCTCGCTTTGGTGGCGAGGCTGCTTTGCTACTACAGTACTTTCTTGTTTTGCGCCTAGAAGTGTTCCTATAACTTTAATTACAAATACAAAAATTTACACTTCCTTTCTGGAACATTGTTTGCAGTAGTAGCCCCTAAATATTTGCGCAAATAAGGGGAGAAAACCTCATAAATGAGAGTTAGGGGTTTACGGTCATGCCAAAATAGATAATGACGACCCCAAAACGGTCCAGACTCACCAAAAGCTAACTCCAAAGCGGGTGAGTTACCGTAGTAGATGCCCTGAATATCCCTATATAACTCTGTGTGTAGGCGAGAGAGACTTTCCCAAATGGGCAAAGAGCGATTTTGTAAATACTCATCTACATGATTAGCATCCCACCAGGAAGCAGCATAGGCTAGTCGCTGACCTGAAGCGGTGCGCAACCACACCTGTCGCCTTAACCTTGGCCCTGGTACAGCTTCGATCGCCTTTGGTGCGCCATCATCATCTATCCCAATTGCTGACATATCAATTACATCCACTTCTGTGGGTTCAGTGGTTAGCAGTCGCAAATGGCGGGTAGGGGATCCGTCTCCTAAGAGTAAAATTTGCCAGGGTGGGGCTAACTGACTATGGGGTAATCCTTTGTTAACTACAGTTTCTCCTCCTTGCCAGATGACATCGAGGGCGTGCCATTTAGTTGGGAGCATTATGCTTTTATCAGGTTTCAAGATTGCACTCAAGGCTCGTTACAAAACTTAATTATGCTTAAAAATATCTTAGACAATTCTGACAAAAGCTGCTAGCAGACACTTTACAAAACACCTTTAGAACTGGGAATTTTCCCTGCCCGACGGGGATCTATTTCCACTGCCATGCGCAAAGAGCGAGCAAAGGCTTTAAAAGTTGCCTCAATAAGATGGTGAGAGTTAATCCCATCGAGCTGGCGAATATGGAGGGTCATTTGAGCATGATTAACTATTGCTACAAAAAATTCCCTGACTAACTGGGTATCGTAAGTCCCAACTCTTTGTGTAGGAATATCTAAACCGTAACTTAAATGGGGACGACCTGAAAAATCTAAGGCTACTTGAATTAAAGCTTCATCTAGGGGAGCAATAAAATGACCAAAACGCACGATCCCCTGACGGTTATCTAAAGCTTTTGCCAATGCCTGCCCTAAAGTAATTCCCACATCTTCATTTGTATGGTGATCGTCGATTTCCAGATCTCCCTGTGCTGTCACTTCGAGGTCGAGCAACCCATGGGAGGCGATTTGGTTTAACATATGGTCAAGAAAAGGAATGCCAGTGGCTGTCTGACATTTCCCTGTTCCATCCAAATTAATGCTCACTTGGACATCTGTCTCACCAGTAGTTCGCCGCACTGTTGCTCGGCGCTCGGTTTGAATTGCTGTTATTGGGCGATCGCTGATCTGCATCACTTTTTCCTTAACTTTTACTTACATCCCCATAATTTCGTATCCAGCATCCACATAGATAATTTGTCCTGTAATCCCACTGGCTAAATCACTACATAAAAATGCTGCGGTGTTGCCCACTTCGGTTTGGGTGACAGTGCGTCGTAGAGGGGCAACCTGTTCCACATGATGGATCATATCTAGGATACCACCTACTGCTGAGGATGCCAGGGTGCGAATTGGGCCTGCGGAAATGGCATTTACCCGAATATTTTTGGGTCCTAACTCTGCTGCTAGGTAACGAACACTCATTTCCAAAGCTGATTTAGCAATACCCATCACATTATAATTAGGAATTACTTTTACGCCCCCGAGATAGGTGAGAGTGACAATACTCCCCCCTTCATTCATCAAAGGTTTTGCCGCTTTTGCTAAACGAGTGAGGGAGTAACTACTAATTTCTAGAGCTTGAGTAAAACCTTCCCTGGAAGTGGCGCTAAACTCACCTGAGAGATCTTCCTTATTAGCAAAAGCGAGACAGTGGATGAGAATATCTAGTTTACCCCATTGAGCAGCAATTGTTTGAAAACCTTCTTCAATTTGAGGTTCATTTTGCACATCACAGGGTAAAAATATACTAGGATTAAGGGGTTCTACCAGTTCTCTGACTTTTTTCTCAAAGCGTCCTTTTTCATCAGGGAGATAGGTAACACCTAAATTTGCCCCTGCTTGGTGTAGCTGTTGGGCGATACCCCAAGCAATGGAGCGATTGTTAGCAATTCCTGTGACAAGTGCGTTTTTTCCTGTTAAATCAAGCATAGTTTTTCAATCAATAAGAAGAGCGGCTGCCGCCTACTGTTAGGATAAGTATGTTTACTGGTTTGGCTCTGAACCAGTGTAAAGAGGTTTGTACTCAGCTGTGATAGCTGAATTGGGCTAAAGCCCAACAACAGCTTATCATTGGTCGTAAATTAAACAAAATATATTTAAATAAATATTTGTGAGTGTCATGGAAGTGTCGGTAAATAAAGATAAACCGTTAGCATCAGTATTTAGTCAAATAGGGGGCGGATCTTATACCCCTGTAGTCGAAAGCTTTGAGCGTGGTAAGACGATATTTTTTCCAGGAGATCCTGCGGAAAGGGTCTATTTCTTGGTTAAAGGGGCTGTGAAGTTATCGAGAGTTTATGAAGCTGGTGAAGAAATTACTGTGGCGATGTTGCGGGAAAACAGTGTTTTTGGGGTACTGTCTCTCCTCACAGGTCAAAAGTCTGACAGGTTTTATCATGCTGTGGCTTTTACACCAGTGGAGTTGATGTCAGCTCCCATTCACCAGGTGGAAGTGTCTCTGAAAGAACATCCAGATTTATCACTGGTAATGCTACAAGGATTGGCATCTCGGATTTTGCAAACGGAGATGATGATTGAAACTCTGGCTCACAGAGATATGGGATCGCGGTTGGTGAGTTTTCTGTTGATTCTCTGTCGGGATTTTGGAGTGCCAACACCAGAAGGAGTAAGGATAGATTTGAAATTGTCTCATCAGGCGATCGCAGAAGCAATTGGTTCGACTCGCGTTACTGTTACCCGTCTCCTCGGAGATCTACGGGATCAAAATCTGATCTCGATTTACAAAAAGAAAATTACGGTTCACAATCCTGTGTCTCTGGGCCAACAATTTGCCTAATCAGTTGATGGTCTAAGCTCATTAGTCTAAGTTTATTAGTTATGAATTATAATCTATAACTATTGACAGTTATTTCGACTACGCGGTTATGGAGCGTAGTCGAGATGCAATACCAATCTAAGCACTGCTATAGAGGATAGAATTGAGATGAATTAAAGTAAAACAAGGTTAAACTGCCGCGACTAGGAAAAATAATGACCAGTGCTTATATCCTGATTGCAGCGATTTTAGTATTAGGAGGTTTGATCGCAGCAATAGGCGATCGCTTAGGGAGCAAAGTTGGAAAAGCGAGGTTGCGGTTATTTAATCTCCGCCCTCGTCAAACAGCAATTGTTGTAACTGTGCTGACAGGAACAATTATTTCTGCTTCAACTTTGATGATTCTTTTTTCTTTGAGTGAGTCTCTTCGTCAGGGGGTATTTGAACTGGATGATATTCTCAAAAAACGGCGAGAAGTAAAAAAAGAACTCACGGAAGTTATTGAAGCAAAAAATAACATTGAAGGTCAACTTCAAGTAGCTCAAGCTCAAGCTAAGGAAATTGAACAGAATTTTCAGAATAGTACTGCTAAACTTAAGATGATTTCTGCACAAGCTGGGGCGCTGCGCAAGGATGTTAATTCTCTTTTAAGTGAACGTCAGCAATTAGAAAATGTCCGCAATGATCTATTAACACAAATTACTCAACAACAAGAGCTGGTTAAAGGGCGGGATGAGCAATTAGCTCGACAAAAACAAAGAATTATTAGTCAAGATAAAATTTTGGCTGAATTGGCAAATCAGCAAAAAAATTTGCAAGCAGAAATTGCTTCTAGAGATAATTTAATTACTGAACTTGACCAAGAGATTAAAATAAAAGATCAGGAACTGCAAGCAGGAGAAGCTAGACTAACAGAGTTAGAATCACAACTAAAATTTCTGCAAGGAGAAGTGGAGATATTAGAAGAATATTATCAAGATTATCAACAGCTACGAGAGAGTACAATAGCTATTGTTCGGGGTCAGGTTCTGGCGTTTGGGGTGGTGAGAATTATTGAGCAAACTGCTGTTACAGAGGTGATAGATCGGTTATTAAGACAGGCTAATCGTCAGGCAATTGAGATAATTAAATCTGATGTGGCATTAAATGAAAGGGTTGTGCAAATTACTAAAGCACAGGTGGAACAGTTAAAGGAAGAAATTCAAGATGGTCAAGAATATGTGGTGAGAATTATCTCCGCGGGGAATTATGTTCAGGGAGAAAAGAATGTTCGAGTATTAGCAGATGTGACTCGAAATGAAGAAGTATTTAAACGAGGTGAGGAAATAGCTACTGTATCTCTAGAATTGGAAAATATCCTAGGAGAAAATCTCCAGGAAAAAATAGATTTGTTGTTATCAGTAGCTAAATTAAACGCTCAAAATGAAAGAGTTTATGGGGAAATTAAGGTGGAAGATGGGGATATTATTACTTTGATTCGTTTTCTGGAAAAACTTAAGAAATATGGGGAAGATGTAGATGAGATTAAGGCGGTGGCAGCGGAAACTGCTTCTAGGGCAGGGCCATTAAAACTGCGCTTAATTGCTACAGGAAAGGGGAAGTTTATGTTTAGTACTAAGTAATTAATGATGATTTTAGGTTTTGATCCAGGACGGGATAAATGTGGGGTGGCAGTGATGGGTTTTGATGGTCGGATATTTGAGCATCAAGTAGTTAGTTCGGAAATGGCGATCGCTACTCTTAATTCTTGGTGTCAACAGTTCTCTATTCAACTGTTAGTGATGGGAAATCAAACTACTGCTAAAAGTTGGCGAGCTCAAATTTCTGCTCAATTTCCTTCTTTACCAATTATGATGGTAGATGAGCGCAATAGTTCTTTGGAAGCACGCGATCGCTATTGGCAAATGTATCCCCCTCAAGGATTTACACGCCTTATTCCTCGAGGAATGCGTCTTCCTCCCCGCCCTGTGGATGATCTGGTGGCTATTCTGCTCATTGAACGCTATTTGCAACAAACTTTCACTAAGCCGAATACAAATAAACACGGGGTTGGTGAATTGGAGAATGACGCATTTTAGTAGGGAGAACGGGGTGGAAAGTGGGGAGAGGGTTTTAGTTTGGTTAGTAGTTTTTGTAAAAAAATAATTCATGACTCAAAAAACCCAACGCCATAAACACTAATAAATCGGCTACTCTGCTTCCACAATCTGAAATATAGCTTAAAATTCTGCTCGCACGATAAATTCATAATCCCCTCCTGGTTCTAACTGGTAGTCACATCGCTCTAAAAAACGCCCCAGGGGTTCTTGAATTAAAGCTCTTCCTAAAGAGGGTTTAACAACTAATTCTCCCCTGCGGAAACACCACTGAAATTGCCATTCATAAGCTGCTGCTTTTACAGAACCTTCGATTTTGCCTTCTTGCCAAGATTGCCCTGTAATGCGAACATAAGCTGTGGTTTTTGGTAGGTATTTATGGCTCACTATAATTTTAATAATCTCTTCAACTTGCGATCGCCCAAGGGGCAAGGCCTGCGGCCATCGCCAAGATCAAGGCTAAACCCGCCCCTACAAAAATTGTGTAAATAATTTTGCTTATCTACTTAGTAATTTCCAAACCTTCTAAATCTGGTCGCATAGCTCTAACCTCGTTAATTGATTGTCTGTTTTATTCTAGCAAAATTAAAATATAATATTCTTACGAAACTCAGTCATGGCTTCAAGTTTTGAAGGCATTAAAACGCAAC
>JADQBC010000113.1 GCA_016903655.1 Gomphosphaeria aponina SAG 52.96 = DSM 107014 | reverse complement strand
AACCACACTTTTCTTTTCACCACGATCCACTGCTTCAAGGGCTTTTTGTCTTATGTCATTACTGTAAGGAGCTGGCATAATTTGAATCCTTTAAATTTTTTGTTCTTTTTTATCTTTATTATATCAATACCATCTCCCTCTTTGCTATATTAAACAGCAAAATCTCAAGAGAAATGAATGTTGTAAACCGCTTAAAATTTTCTCTTTCAAGAAGAAATTTAAGCAAGTTCGAGATTTATCAAATAATAAATTATGGGAGTTTTTTTCTACAGAGATTCCAAAAATGCTTAATGAAGATTTAGAATTTGAGCCGCTAGAAACAAAAAGTAATTTAAAACCTGATTTACTCAAATCCAATTTAGCAGAAATTGATTTATCTTGCCCAATTATTGATGAACATGAAGTTATTCTTAAGGGTTTAGTTGATATGAAAAATATGAAAAGGCTGCTTTTGATGTAATGTATGAATTAGGTTTAACCATAATTGAGAGTTTAGAAGGACAAAAATATTTGAAATAAAGGTTTATTGGGTTTGAGGGTTTGGTAACCAAACCCCGACATAATTGATTTAAGCAAAAACAAAGTTAGTATCAGTAACCGAGGTATTAAATAACTCAGCAATTTCTTGACCAAATGCAGAAATAATAATGTTATTTCCTACTTGTTCATAATCCCATAAACTGCCTTTGTCTTCTAGACTGAAACCACTGTTCATAAATCCAATTACATCATCATCAGGATTAAAATCCGAGATGTAATTCACCAGAGAAGGTAACTGGTTTATATCTTGAATTAACCAAAATTGGTCATTACCTTCATTTCCAGTAATGCGGTTTCCACCTTCACTATAACCTGCGAATAAAATATCATCCCCTTCCCCTAAAATAATGCGGTTGTTAGTGCCTGCAAATACAGTATCATTATCCGAACCTGTATCAATCCGATTACCATCGCCTACTTGAGAAACATCAACCAGATCCTTACCGCTACCAGTTAATAAAATTTGCGCTGCACCAACAAACATTTTTTCATCGGAAAAAGCACTATCAAAATTATCATCTTCCACAGTACCAATAACTACTTGAGGTTTGATATCTCCCTGGGGTTTAGTAATCTCAAAAATGCTAGTTGTCCCACTAACTTCATTCGCCACTACCACTAAATCTTTACCATTAGGACTATCTTCTGCACTAATAAAGATTAAACCTTCTGGACCTAAATCACCTGTGTCTGGGTTGGTACTGCCATCTTCTAATTGTACCTCAATAAACTCTCCATTTTCATCGACAAAATTACGGTTATTGACATACTGAACAAACTCAGGAGCAGTAGGATTAGTCACATTATAAATCATGATTCCGCCTACCCTTTCTAAACCAATAAAAGCGTAAGTTTGTCCGTCAATTACACCAAGAGTAACACCTTCTGGTTCTGGCCCTTTATCATCTGAACGATTATCAAAAGAATCGTTATCATCATTGGTAGAATTGAAAAAGTCGGGTAAGTCTTCAGCGATAATCCGTTCAAATTGATCGCCACTATCAAAGATTAAATTACCTTCAGTATCCCAAATAGAAAAAGAACGAGCACCAAAAGCGTATAATTTTTCATACTTTCCCTCGCTATTTTTTCCCAGAGTATTAGTAACAGTCAAAGCACCTAATTGATTTTCCTGTTGTAACTCACTAGCATTCGGAAAAATATTAGGATCTAATGCTAAATCTGCAACCCTTTCTTCTTCACTAAAACCATCATAGTCACGACTATCTCCTTCATTAGCAGTTACTATATAGGTTTCGCCATCTATTTCATAACTAGCGATCGCATCTGGTTGATACATTCCGAAAACAGGGAAGTTGCGGATATTAATCCCACCATCTTCATTACTAGCATCCAAAGCATTATTGAGGTTAATAATTCCCAAACCAATAGGAATCCCATCAGCCCCAAAATCATTATCATTAATTACAGCAATTCTCCCATCATTCACTAACCCTAATCCTTCGGGTTTATCAGTGAATGTATAACCAATGGCAGCTAAATCTGCCTCAACCTCTTTAGTAACAGGAATAATTCCTTTTGCTGCTAATTCTGCAAGGGTAAGACTTTCAAAAGTTTCCCCTTCAGCCAGAATATTATCAGGTAATGCTTGCAAATTAGTAGCTTGATTAATATTAATGCGGAATACAACTTTTTGAGAATCAGCACCCAAATTAGAATCCCGTTCAATTACCAGAAATTCCCCATTTTTGCCAGTTGCTACAGCATCACCAATTTTATCGCTACCGCCCCCCATATCTTCTTGAATATAAAGATATTCTCCTGTAATAGTTTCCGTTTCTGGATCGAATTGAAGAATGCGAATAGTTTTCGATTCACTAGAAACGGGATTATTCATAGGACTTTGAACAAAAGCATAAACTTTCCCATTTTGGTAAGCTATTGCTTCAAAGCCACGATTTGCCATGCGGTTATTATAAACTTCAGGTAAAACACCAACTCCCACTTCTGGAGGTAAACCTTCAGGTACAAAACGCTTAATTAAAGTCCCATCTTCCTGAAAATGATAGATAGACGGACGATATTCATCTACCAGCCAATAAGTACCATCTTCTGCTTTCACTATACCCTCTAAATCTGCGCCTAAAGGGTCATAATTGAGTAAATTTCCTGCTTCATCAACAGGAGTATCAGGGTCTAAATCTGCTAAATTAGGCAATCCTGTTAAAGGGTTTCCCGCTTCATCTTTTAAGAAAATCTGCTCTGTGAGCATTAATTTTCCTGAATTTTGGTCTAATTCAAAACTCACAATTTGGGGTTGTAACTCAGGTAAAAGAAAAATGCGATTCCCATTTTCATCTGTTCCATTATCTGGGCCCCTATCGGGATGAGTTATAAATTGTAAATTCCCATTTTCTGGATTAATCCCTGTAAAATATAAACCAGAAAAACCACTTAACCGAATTTCACCCCTTGCTTCTGTATTTCCAATAACAGGTAAGTCAGCTTCATCAAAGAAATAAGTTGTTAAAGTGGGTGGGGCATTATAATTTTTAAATCCAAGAGGTAAAATATCTATTACTGTCTTAGTAACCAGATCAACCACCGCCAGAGCGTTGTTTTCTTGCAAAGCAACATAAGCCGTTTTTGAATCAGAAGTAACTGTTATATATTCAGGTTCTAAATCTTGAGACACCGTTGCATTGGTTCCAAAAATGCGTACACCTTCAGCGATTAATTCATCTTTTTTTTCATCAAAAGCATTAAAATCGGCAGTGGTAACTTCAGCTTCCTCAACTCCATTGGTTAGAGAAATTATGCTAATTGAACCTTCTGGATCGATAGTATATTCGTCATTTGGTTCCCCTTCATTAGCAACAATAACTTTAGTCCCATCAGGAGTAAAAGTCAGCATATCTGGTAAAGCACCTACTTCAACCACTTTTAACGGTTCAGTAAACACCTCTTCATCAGCATTAAAGAAAACTACTCGTCCAGGTAATTGTTTAATCTCGTCTTCAATAGCGATCGCCACTATCCCATTTTTTACCGCAACACTATTAGCTACACCCCCTAATTCTGAAGCATCAATCACACCAATTTTAGTGGGATTAGTAGGATCGCTAATATCCAAAACATCCACACTTGCAGCTTGAGCATTAACTACGAATAAACGATTTGTAGTTGGGTCAAAAGCTGGAATTTCTGCTGCACTTTCATCAAATTGATTTGTCTCATATGTCCCAATTGGACTCAGATTCTTGTCATATACCATCTTTTTTTGATTAAATCTCAACTGCCATCACATAATAACTTGCTCAAGTTAAGAGAAAGTTAAGATAATTTGGAAAAGTTTGAGCTGAAACCATCTTTACCTGGGTAAGGGCGGGTTTGGATTTTTTGCTCAATTGCGATCGCCCAAGGAGCCTGGCCGCAGGCCATCGCCAATAAGTAATTAGACAAAATTAATTACATGGGTGAGGGCGGGTTTTGAACAATCAATTTTTGTTGTGCAACATAGGTTATCCCTAAACCCGCCCCTACAGAAATTCTGTAAATAATTTTGTCCACCTACTTATCCAGGCTAAACCCGCCCCTACAAAAACTGTGTAAATAATGCAAGCTTATCTACTTAAAAACCTAGACAAACATTGACATAAAAGGCAATTTTATCTGGGTACCTGGCCCCAACTACTAATTCGGCGTTGCGTTTTTTGACTTATGAAATATATATTTACAAAAACTACTAACCCAACTAAAACCCTCTCCCTACTCCCTACTCCCTGTATGCGTGTGTCATTCGACAAAAAACGCAACGCCTGTTTTTGTAGGGGCATTGCCTGGCTATGCCCCCCAGTAGAGATGTTTAGAAAATGGTGATATTCGTTGCAGCTAGTGCGGGCGCATTAATCAGAGTAGCAATTTGTACTTGTGCAGTACCTCCCAAACCGTCTGCATCATAAAATAATGAGCCAGCATTGTAAATAAAACGGTCATCAGCATCTAAAGCTCCCTTCCCAACAACAAACTGATTTGCATTTAACGCTCCTTTTACCAGTCCAAAACCCGTAGCACTACAACGAATTTGCTCACTAGAGGTGAAGTCGATGATAATATCTATTCCTTCTGTTGGCAAGTTAAACACAAAGGAATCATTTTCTTCGCCACCTATAAGAATGTCATTCCCTGTCTTACCTATGAGAATGTCACTCCCCTCATTGCCAATGAGTAGATTATTGTTGGCGTTACCAGTAATATTATTGTTTTGTTCATTCCCCTGGCCATTAATTGCTGTACCTGTCAGAATCAAATTCTCGATATTGTCTGACAATGTATAATTACCGCCTGCTGTTACCACATCACTTCCCTCGTCGGCTAACTCAATTACTGTATCTGCTTTTGATTCAACAGTATATTTATCATTGCCTAACCCACCGCTCAAGGTATCAGTGCCTGCTTTACCATTGAGTGTATCATTTCCTGCATTACCCAAAAGTTTATTGTTGCCCAAATTGCCAGTGAGAATGTTATTCAGTGTGTTTCCTGTACCATTAATGTTAGCCTCACCTGTCAAAATCAAATTCTCTACATTTCCTGGTAGAGTTCTAGTGGCGGAAGTTGTGAGCGCATCAGTTCCCTGAGCTACTGCTTCGGTTACTATATCCTTTAAGTCATCAACCGTATAGTTATCATTACCTGCGCCTCCTTTCATCAAATCAGCGCCTGTTCCCCCATCCAGAATATCATTTCCCTCTCCTCCGCTTAGGTAATCATTACCTCCTTTACCCAATATCTGGTCATTCCCCCCTAACCCTTCTATTGCTTCAGGATCATCAGTTCCTGTGATGGTATCGTTAGTGTTTGTTGCTGGGTTTATTACTATTTCTACAATGCCACCTTTTGGAACATAAATCCCTGTTGGATTGTTGGTAAGATCATTCCATCGCCCTGTATTCTCATTGATCCAAAATAGATTGAGATGAGCATAATCTTCATCACCCAGATTATTAGGCTCATCAGGATACCAATTAGTATAGGTAACAGGTTCTCCGTTTACCCATTCCCAAACCCCTTCCTGTGCTGCGTCATTAAAACCAATCCAGAGTCCTCCTCCGCCAAAAGCACCCAGCAGAAACTGATTTTCTGCCGCACTATTGACTGTAACTAGATTACCAGCCAGCTCCCGGGCTGTAGCTTGGGCATCCGTCCAAGTAGCTGAGTTAGTAAGCTTGTAAGTAACCTGAGTGCCGCCATCAATGATGGTACTTGTCCCCACTGCATCACTCAGAGTAGCATTAACTGGTTTGCTTAAAACCAAATCAAAAGTCTCAGGAGTGGGTTCTGTTATACCGTCTTGAAGAATAGGAACAGTTATAGTTTTAACTCGTTCTCCTGGGTTAAAAGTCAGAGTGCCAGTGGTTATTGTATAATCTTGTTCTGCTATTGCCGTACCATTTTCCGTGGCATATTCAGCAGTGATAGTTTCATTACCCACCCCTGAAAGCTTGACTGTAAACTTTGCTACGGGAAGTCCGAACCAGGGATTGTTTTCAACAACCTTAAAATCAGTGATGGAGAGCGCTGGAATAGTGTTAAGTACTTCTCCCCGAATATTGGGCGCTCCAAACTCATTTGACATTTGTTTTGCTCCTGTTTGCTAGATTTGTTTCACTCATAAGACCTCTTGCGAAAGTAGTGTTAACCCCCCCTACCCCCCCGCGGGCTCGGGGGGGAGAAATGCTTGGAATGTAGGGCTCCCTCCCCTTGCCAAGGGGAGGGTTGGGGTGGGGTTTTTTAGAGTTTCGCAACAGGTCTATAAGACCTAACCTTAGTTTTTTTTTCACCCACAATTATATTTTAGATAGAAATTAATTGGCTAGACTTTTAACATAAATTTACAATGGGGAGAACTTTAAGTGCGAAGCTTAAAATCTATCGCGGTCATTAAGCGTAGTCAGGAGGGGATTTAAATGAGAATGAAACTCCCCTGGGGGCGTTGCGTTTTTTGTCGAATGACACACGCATACAGGGAGTAGGGAGTAGGGAGTGGCCAGAGGGTTTTAGTTTGGTTAGTAAGTTGTGTGACAACATAATTTATTACTCAAAAAACGCAACGCAAACCCCCCAAATATTAATTTTCAACTTGAGCAATAATAGCGCGGTGACGGGGACTAATGGGAGTAATTATTGGTTGATTAAAACCAGCTTCAAGTAAAGCTGCCTCCATATTTAGAGTAAAATAATCATCCAAATAAGGCTCAGTACTTTTCAGCAAAGTTAAAATATAGGGAGGCATTTTGGCATAAACTTCAGAATTAGGATTCATATCCATAATCCCCAAATAACCACCTGGACACAGTAAACGCCGTGCTTCTTTTAAAATTGCTATTGTTGGTAATTGGGGCAATTCATGGAACATTAAAAATGCTGAAACTAAGTCAAAAGAAGCATCTGCAAATTCAGTATTTTCTGCTTTTCCATGTACCCATTGAATTTTAGCATTCTTCTCCCGCGAAGAATATTGAGCTACTGCTAAATAATAAGGAGATAAGTCTAATCCAGTCACTTGAGCATGAGGGTAGATTTCTTGCAGTGCAAAAGTACTCATGCCTACACTGCAACCCAAATCTAATATATTTTGGGGTTGAATATTAATTTGTTTTTCCAATACTTGATGATAAGCTTGACGCAATTGAGTATCTCCCTTCGCCCCAGTATCTGGCCAAATTTTAGCATGGACTGCATAAGCAGCAGACTCTACTTCTAAAGCTGCATCCCAGTTTAAATTACCCTGCTCATAAGCATGAAAAGAGCGTACATAATATTCTGGATAGATTAATTGGGGATTATTGACTTGAGCAAATTCATTTTCCCAATCATGTTTGCGTAATTCTGCTACATTTTCCCGCCAAGGTACACCGATTTTTTCTGCTCTTTCTATCATCATTTTACGAGCTTGATATTTAGCGAAGTTAGCTAATGGTTTAATGGCGAGAATACCGTTAACCATCTGAGAAACTATTCCTGGGGCTTTTATTTGGGTTGCTGTCATGGTCTTGTTAAGTGTTAAATTGTTTTCAATAGATTTTAATTGCAATTTTATCTCAGAGAAAAGTTCACAGTCAATTAACTGAGTATTAAGGGAGTGGGGAGAGGGTTTTAGTTTGGTTAGTAGTTGTTAAAAAACCTAATTTATTACTCAAAGGTCGCAACGCCTAAACTCAATTATTTGACACATCCCTTATCAATTATCAACTAATAACTAATCAGTTAATTGTTGATTGTTAATCGTTAATGGAAGACGAGCAACCATCAACCATCAACTATCAACTATCAACTATCAACTATCAACTATCAACTAATAACTGATTTTATTCTCTACCCAAATAGGTATCATTGCGAGTATCAATTTTAATTTTTTCTCCCACTGAAATAAACAATGGTACCATCACCTGAGCGCCAGTAGCCACAATAGCTGGTTTTGTGCCGCCAGTAGCCGTATCACCCTTAACTCCTGGATCTGTTTCAATAACTTCTAGAGTTACAGACGTAGGAAGTTCCACTTCCAAAACCTGCTCTCCCCAGAAAAGGATATTCACTTCCATCCCTTCACTGATATATTTCACGCCTGCGCCTATTTGTTGTGAAGTAATACCAGTTTCTTCAAAGGTTTCCATATCCATAAAAACGAACTGCTCACCCTCTTTATAAGTGTGCTGCATTGTCCGTTTTTCTAAAGTTGCTTGGGGTACAGTTTCCCCAGCTCGGAAGGTACGTTCTACCACACTTCCACTTTGGACATTTTTTAGTTTAGTGCGCACGAAAGCAGATCCTTTACCTGGTTTAACATGGAGAAATTCCACCACCCGCCAGACAGAGCCATCTAACTCAATTGTCACACCACTCCGAAAGTCGTTACTAGAAATCATTACACCCTTTCTCAGCAAGATCAAGATTACATTCTACAGGAAATGGGGACTTGGAAAAAAGTTTAGTGGGGAAAAGTCAACAAAGCACCATAGCAATCCTCAACAATCTATGATATTTTTAGGTCGGCGATGGGTGTAAGGTGCAGGACTAACTTATGTTACAGTAGCAGCTACCGTTGAGTCGCCAACCGAAAACATCAAGCCTATTCAGTTATCATTTTTAGCTGAATTAGGTTTTTAAAGAATCCCCTCCCTTCAAGGGAGGGGCAGATGTGAAAAAGCTTCATCTTAACTAAGAACATGAGAAGTAGCAAAAACCCCGATGATCTAGAGCTGCGTGAGCTTGAAAAAATAGAGAAGTTATGACAAAGAGAAAATTTTTCCTGTTTGATTGGTGGAGACGGTTACTCAAAACCAGTGCTTTGGCCCTGCTACTGATAACTCTTTCACTGGGTTTGAGTGGTGCCTGGTGGGATGCAAATAATAATAGCCAACTAGCTCGTAAAAGCAACTTAGCCCAGGGAGATGCTATTACAGACCCCATCGCTATTCTACGATCTGCTTTACCGATTGAGAACGAAACGGTACGGCAACTACAAGAGGATTTAGAGGATATATCAAAGCATCTCCGAGGTAAGCGCTGGCAGCCTATTGTTCGGGATGTGAAGGATGCTTCTTTGATTTTGACTCTTCGCAGTGATAAAATCCTCGCCAGTGTTTCCCCAGAAAATAAGCCAGCGGCGGAAGCCTTGTTATTACAAATGAATACAGGCATCAATGAACTGAAAGAGGCTGTGGAAGTTCAGGATAAAGAACAGGTGTATTTGAAGCGACGGGAGTTGCTCAATCTAATAACAGACATCGAAGAGTTAATGGTCAAGGAATTTCCTTTTGCAGTTCCCAAAGAATACGCTAATTTACCCCAATTATTGGGTCGTGCCACAGTGGAAATGGAAACGACTAAAGGCAAGTTGACTATTGTGGTGGATGGCTACAGCGCTCCTGTTAATGGAGGTAACTTTGTAGATTTGGTACAACGGGGATTTTATGATGGCTTAGAGTTTATCCGTGCTGAGGATAATTATGTGTTGCAAAGTGGCGACCCACCAGGAGCTGAAGCTGGTTTTATTGACCCTAATACTGGTGAATATCGCTCTATTCCTTTGGAAGTGTTAGTCAAAGGGGAATCAGCACCAATTTACGGCATTACTCTCGAAGATGCTGGGATTTATTTGCCTGAACTTGCTCTTCCTTTTAACGCTTATGGTGCAGTAGCCCTTGCAAGTCCAGGAAATGACCCCAATGGGGGTTCTTCTCAGTTCTTTTTCTTCAAGTTTGATCGGGAATTAACTCCTCCTGGTTTTAATTTGATGGATGGGCGTTATTCTGTTTTTGGTTATTTGGTGGAAGGAAAGGAAGTACTCGAAGAACTTACAGCACAAGATAAGATTATCTCTGCTAAAGTTGTGGATGGCATTGATAATTTGCTGCAGCCAGAGGGTTTGGCTACTAAAACCTTACCTCAAGAACCAACAGAACAGGTCGGTGAGCCAGAAGTTCCATCTTTGTAATTGGGCGTTAATCACATCTGTGTAAGGGGACGGCTTAAGTCGTACCCCGACAAATTAATTTTATGAATCAGTCCCCACAATTAGTTAGAGATATTGGTGAGCAGGGTTTGTTAAAAAGACTCCAAGGCTACTGTTGCCCCGAAGTAGTAGGGGATGATGGGGCGGTGCTGGAAATTGCGGCAGGTCAATCTTTGGTAGTGACAACGGATGTGCTAGTAGAGCAAGTGCATTTTAGCGATCGCACTACTTCCCCAGAAGATGTGGGTTGGCGCTCAGTGGCTGCTAATTTATCAGATCTTGCTGCTATGGGCGCTTCTCCTCTTGGCATTACTGTGGGTTTAAGTATTCCTGGGCATCTTTCTGTGAGTTGGGTTGAGAGTCTTTATCAGGGCATGGTTAATTGTGCAGGCAAGTATCATACAGGGATTTTGGGGGGAGATATCTCCCGTAATGAGGTGATTACTATTGCAATTACGGCTTTGGGTCAGGTAGTCCCGAGTCGGGTTATTCGGCGCAATGCTGCTCAACCTGGAGATGCGATCGTGGTTAGTGGTGTTCACGGCGCTTCCCGTGCTGGTCTAGAATTACTTTTAAATCCAGAATGGGGTCAAGCTCTTGATGCCCAAGCACAAGATTTTTTGCGGAAATGCCACGGGCAACCTCAACCGAGGTTGGATGTTTTACCCTATCTTTGGGCGGTGAAAGGAGATAGATCTGTTGCAGGGATGGATAGTAGTGATGGTTTGGCTGATGCGGTGCTTCAGATTTGCGGTTGTAGTGGGGTGGGGGCTGAAATTGAGGCTGATGCTATACCGAAGGTGGAAACCCTTTCTCCTGAACTAGCTTTGGAATGGGCCCTATATGGAGGTGAGGATTTTGAACTGGTTCTCTGTTTGCCAAAACAGCCAGCGTTGGCATTGGTGGAACTTTTGGGCCCGCGAGCAGCAGTAATTGGTAAAATTACCCCAAGCCAAAAAGTTATCTTATTCGGTAGCAAGGGGTTTGACGAGGGACGGGTTTTAAGTTTAACTGAAGGATTTCAGCATTTTTAAGCAGACAAGGATCAACAAAAGTTGAGATGAAGGAAATAAAAATAGCAAATATCAAGGATGTGGCGGAAAGACAGCTTTGTACTGGTTGTGGGGCTTGTGCCTATATCAGTCCAGAAGCGATTGAAATGGTTAATGATTACGATTTTGGTAAGCGTCCACTGTTAAAAAATGATAATTTAGCGGCGGATCAAAGTGCTGCAACTTTGGCCGTCTGCCCAGGAATAGAATTAAAACATACAGCAGATGCTTTTGATGATCCTGAACTGATTTCTGCATTAGCACCCGCTTGGGGCCCAGTGTATGAGGTGTGGGAAGGCTATGCGGTAGATGAGATGATTCGGTTTTCTGGTTCAAGTGGGGGCGCAGCGACTGCTTTGGCTCTATACTGTATCGAAAAAGGAGGAATGTATGGGGTGTTGCATACGCAGTCAAAAGAGAATGCAGCTTTGGAAAATGAAACGGTTATAAGTCGCAATAAAGAAGAATTGTTAAAGGGCAGTGGTTCACGTTATGCTCCTGCAAGTCCTTGTGATGGTTTGCAACTTCTAGAAGCAGCTCCTGCTCCTTGTGTGTTTGTGGGGAAACCTTGTGATGTGGCAGCAGTGCAAAAGGTAAGAAAAATAAGACCATTGTTGGATGAGAAAATTGGAGTGGCGATCGCTTTTTTCTGTGCGGGTACTCCTTCAACTAAGGGAACAATGGAACTCTTAAAAAAACTAGGCATAGAAGATAGTACAAAAGTTGAAAGTCTTCGGTATCGGGGCAAAGGTTGGCCTGGGTTATGGACGGTGGAATATAAGGATGACCATGGCAATAAACTAACTCGTCAAGTTACCTATGAGGAGTCTTGGGGCTTTTTACAAAAGTATCGCCAATGGCGTTGTTATATTTGTCCAGATCATACGGGAGAGTTTGCAGATATTGCAGTGGGAGATCCTTGGTATCGAGAAATAGAACAAGGAGAACAGGGTAGTTCTCTCATTGTTGCTCGTACTCCTTTGGGAAAAAAGATGATCCATGAAGCGGCGGCGGCAGGTTATATAGTGTTAGAAAAATCTGACCCTCAAATGTTGCCTTTATCTCAACCAAATTTGCTGAAGGCTAGAGGGGATTTATGGGGGAGGTTATGGGGATTAAAATTAATGAAAGCTCCCTATCCAAAATATCAAGGGTTTGCAACTTATAAATTCTGGTTGAGTGAGTTAAGTTTGAAGGAAAAAATTCAGTCTATCTATGGAACTGTTAAACGAGTTTTTACGAAAAAACTCCGCCAACAAATGAGGGTAAATAACAGCAACAATTCTTCTAATTAACCACAAATTGATAATTAATAATTAATATGGTAGGCGTAACGTTTCTAATTTCGGTATTTTTTTCGGCTTTGGTACTGGTACTACGACCTGGGGCGGCAATAGGAATAGTAATTATGTCCAATTTGCTCTGGCCAACCTATTTACGCATACCTCTGGGAATAGCTCAGATGTCTGCAGCTCGAATTGTAGTTTTAGTGCTATTAATAAGGCTTTTGGTCAGACCTTATGGAAAAGGAATTAGGTTAAATTGGCTGGATATTTTAATCATTGCAGGATTTATTTGGGACATTGTGGCAAATGTTGCCGCAGGAGCGGATAACACCCAGCTAGTTTACCTCGTCGGTCGAACTCAGGATACTATATTGGTGTATTTTGCTGCCAGGCTGAGTCTGCGGAAGTCTTCTGATTATAAAGCTATGGTAGTGCCATTAGTAATATGTGGGGTATTCTTAGGCATTGTGGGGGCATTAGAATCTATAACTACAAGGTCAATTTATGAACCATTACAAGTATATAACGAGTTTGTTTGGATCGAAAAAGAACCAGATTATCGCTTAGGGTTGCTGCGGGCAGAAGGAAGTAGTACTCACTATATTTTTTGGGGACTGTCCATGTTTATGGTAACAGGATTTCTCTTTAGTCTTCGGGATCTTTACCTGGACCAAGATAGTGAGGGAAAAAAATCTAAAAAATGGCTCTGGTGGGGAGGAGTAATTGGCTCGATTATAGGCGTCTTGTCGAGTTTATCAAGTGGTCCCATTGGCGCTCTGTTCGTCTTGCTGGTGTCTAGTTCGTTTTATTATGTACGCCCTTTAATTAAACCAGTGGTTTGGTCTTTGGTGATTTTAGCAATTTTGATAGACATTTTCTCCAATCGCCGTTTTTATCATTTAGTAGATTATTTGGCGTTAAGTAGTACAACAGCTTGGTATCGAACTAAACTGCTCGAAGTAGCAGTAAGGCAATTGCCTGAATATTGGTTATTTGGTTTTGGGGGGGTAAGACCAGATCACTGGGGAAAATTAGTTGATGGTCGTAACCATGTAGATCCTGTGAACAATTATGTTATTGTTGCTTTAAATGGTGGGTTAATGGGATTTATTCTCTTTTTCTGGACTCAAATAGTGGTGTTGTGGCGCTCAATTAGGTTGTGGAAATATGGCCCAAAAGAAATGCGGATTTATGCTTTTAGTCAGGGGTGTTTACTGATTGCTTTAATGATGGGGAGTATGTCGGCAGGTTTGTTTAGCTCGGTATTGTCCTTTAGTTATATATTATACGGATCTATTCCGAATGTGAAAAAACATGAGTATGCTCAAGTGAAAACTAAGACAGAAGAGTTGATGGTTAATGGTTAATGGTTGATAGTTGGTAGTTGTGCAGCAATTAAAACAGATTTAACTTTATCTGACCGCATTTTTAGGTGCAATGAATGTGGTTTAACAATTGATAGAGATTTAAATGCTTCAATTAGGTTAGAAAAAGCCCCAGATAAAGTAGTAGTGGATAGGGTGGGCTACACCCGAATTAACGCCTGTGGACAGTAGCGAGCCGACTCGTCTGGATGAAGCAGGAAATAGACTCTCAAGGCAGTAGCCTTGTTAAAGAATAAACCTGATTATTCAAGGAAAGTTCAGTTTTATATAGCAGATATCTATTGATAAGTGATAACTGACAACTGATAACTGATATTAGCATTATGACGGAGTTAAGCATTATAACAATAAGTTACAACACAAAAGAAGAAACCCTAGATTGTTTGAAATCAGTTTATGAACAGACTGAGGGCGTAGAATATGAGGTTATAGTGGTGGATAATAATTCTGAGGATGGTTCAGCTCTGGCGATCGCCTCTCAATTTCCCCAGGTTAAACTCATAGCGCTGCAAGAAAATCTAGGTTTTGGTCGTGCAAATAATCTTGCTGCTCAAGAGGTAAGCAGCGAGTTTATCCTCCTCTTAAACCCTGATACCATAGTTTTAGATGGGGCAATTCAAAAGCTGTTAAAATTCGCTCAAGAGCATCCAGAAGGAGGCATTTGGGGGGGCAGAACTCTATTTGCTGATGGCTCTCTCAACCCTTATTCCTGTTGGCAACGGATGACTATTTGGAGTTTGTTTTGCCAAGCTGCTGGCTTAAGTAAAATTTTTTCCCAAAGCTCTATTTTTAATCCCGAAGTTTTCGGCGGTTGGCAGCGAGATACTGTAAGAAAAGTTGATATTGTCTCAGGGGGCTTACTTTTAATTAAGCGCTCATTATGGGAAGAGCTAAATGGATTTGACCCAGAATTTTTTATGTATGGTGAAGATGATGATTTATCTCTCCGAGCCAGGAAAATAGGTTATCAACCCATGATTACTCCTGATGCAACCATCATTCATTATGGCGGTGCATCTGAGAAAGTCCGTGCTGATAAATTTGTTAAGTTGTTGCGCGCTAAAGTCCACTTAATTCGTCGTCATTGGCCTGCTCCCCTCCGTGAAATAGGTGTTTTTATCTTATCCTTTTGGCCCTTATCTAGAATGATCATCCTCAATTTAGCAGCTTCTCTTTGGCAAAAGGAGAGTCTTTTGACTAAATCTCAAGAATGGTCTAGTGTTTGGCAGCAACGTCATCTCTGGTTGAAAGGTTATTAATATCAAATTTAATAATTTTACACCCTCAAGGAATGATTGGGAGAGGGGAGAAGGGAGTAGGGAGAGGGGGAGTAGGGAGTAGGGAGTAGGGAGTAGGGAGTAGGGAGTAGGGAGTAGGGAGTAGGGAGTAGGGAGTAGGGAGTAGGGAGTAGGGAGTAGGGTTTTGGATTGGTTAAACTGTTTAGTAGTTTTTTTGTAAAAAAATAATTCATTACTCAAAAAACGCAACGCCTCTAATCATAGTCTTGATTTAATCATTCCAATCATAGTCAAAGACAAGGTACAATCATCCAAAATCTAATCATAGTCTTGATTTAATCATTCCAAAATCTAATCATAGTCTTGATTTAATCATTCCAAAATCTAATCATAGTCTTCATTTAATCATTCCAATCATAGTTAAAGACAAGGTACAATCATCCAAAATCTAATCATAGTCTTGATTTAATCATTCCAAA
>JADQBC010000121.1 GCA_016903655.1 Gomphosphaeria aponina SAG 52.96 = DSM 107014 | reverse complement strand
GTTATCTTCAGTCTTTTATGACTGAAAATATCAGTTATATTCATTGGTTCAGACGGATGAGCTACAGTTGGTAAAAATAGGTAACAAGGGAGTAATATAAACTTAAATGTAAAGTTTTGTTACGAGATTCAACGTTTCTGTCTAACATCTATATTATTTTGTGATTCTCTATTAGCTAGATTACGCAAAGAAATTTCACAATAATTTAAAACTTCTTCTTTAGAATAAAAATTATCATCTGATATAATTTCATACAAATCATTCTCAGGAATATTTTGCACATATCCACCGAGAACATTATAATCATGAACTAAATTGGTTATTGACTGTAAATTAAGTAATGAGTCAAGGTGAGGAAAATATCCATTAAAATAAAAAGAAGGAATAGAAATTTTAACAGCCATATTTGGTAAAAATCCGAGAATTTTATTTGTTGATAATTCTGGCATTCTATAATAATTCTCTGAAACATTTTGATATATAATCAAATCTAAAGAAGAAATAATATCTAAAATAGATGTTATTTCATTTTTGTTAATATTTTGAACAGCCTTACAGGGTATCCAATTGTATCTTTTGCGAAACTCTGGAATCAAGTTTAAACTGCGAGCTAAGGCATTAGCTTGACAGTTTCCATACACAGAATATTTAAGTTTCATGTGCTTATAATCTCCTATTATATTGTTTTTATTTTTCCTGATTTTGGATTTTTTTCTACAACAAAAATACTTATAGGTTAAATTTTCCTACTAATTAAAACTTCAATCAATTCTGCTCTAATTCCTTTGGATATATCATCTATATAAACAATAGTTGTATATAAACCACTATGCTTAAGGATAAAATCACAGATATCATAACCCCAATCATAGGTTACTAATGAGCCTTTTGTATCTACTGGATTACCATGATACTGAGCTTTATGTAGATAATTAATCTCACCATTAGCATCTAATGTTGCACGAACTCTAGAGGGTTTTTCTTTATTTACTATTGGCACAGTAAATATATGTGCACCTCCAGGTTTCAATGTTCTAGCAATTTCTGCAAAAGCTTTGTCAGGATGAAAAATATGTTCCATAACATCCTGACTAATAACTAAATCAAAACTTTCATCACCAAATGTCTGATTTTCTAAGTCTTCATTTCGCCAACCACTACTATGAATTTCACCTAAAGGAAAATTAGGAAAATATTGACTTGTTTGATAATTTGGGCAATTATTTTTGAGTTTAACACTAGCACCCCTCCTCGCTGGTGACGTTTCATGGATAGATAACTCTTTCCATTTTGGATAAAATTTTTTTATACAATACATTAATGCTCTTTCTCTGGGAATTGACCGACAATTATTGCAGATATAGTAATCTCTCAACCGAGTTTCTTTAGAAGAAAACTCAACTTGACGATCACAGATACAACAATAACCCTTATTCTTTAAATACTCTGTCATTGTCTTATTGTATTTTGGATTATTTAATTATTTGTATGTCTGCAAACAACTTTCTTATGAAAATGTTTTTAAATCTTGATATATCTTTAAACCTTTACGTTTTCTTTTTTCGTTGATCACATTTATCGTGTATAAATACGAGGTGTTTGGATCAATTGCTCCTAAAGAATCACCCCAATTAGTTTCATAATTGAACTTCTCTAGAAAATCACTAAAATAAGGTTTAATCTCCTTGATGTCTTGTTGACTAAACCAATTTTTCCAATCACTATGCTTCTTACTTCTTGCAACACGAGAATACTTAGAATCAACTTTTATTTGATTGGTGAAATTATCAACTCCTAAATATCCATTTATACCTTCTAATCTGCCTTCTACGAAATCTTCATACTTGAAGACAAAAAAGTCTAATGACTGATTTTCTATTACCTTAGTAATACCTTTATACCAAGGTAGGATAACTTTAGTAACATCTAAACCAACGACTTTTTTGTAACACTTAATTACTTGGCTTATGTTTCTATTGTTTTCTTTGTGTGTCTCTTGCTTGATTGCGTCTATATAAATCTTAACGTTTTTATCTATGTCAAATTGTGACCTATTGAAAGGATCATATAACAAAAAACTTATTATAGTATCAAAGGGATGTCTAATAATCATTATTTTTTTTTCAAACCTCAAAATATAGCTTTGCTCATCTTGCCAAAGTTTATTTTGTATAATATTTAGTGATTTGACAATAAAATTCTCCTCTTGATAATTAAGAGATGTTAAAGTTTTAGGTTCAAAAATGATACTATGCCCTTTAAACACTGCTTGAACTGCATAAGCTATTGCGGTAGTACCACTTTTTCCTGTTCCACAAATCAAAATCTTCATTGGTTTATTATGTTTTTTTTGTAAAAATTTTTATTGACTGTTGTTTTTTTTATTTGTCATTATTTATGAAATCAATTCTTCTTAGTTAGTTGACAATCTATATGCTCAAATCTCTTGAGAATAATTATATCTCGTAAAACTCGGTTCATAAATTTTATTGATATATTCACAAACCTCTTTTGTTAATAATTCTTGATTATCTTCTAATTTTGTTGATTTCCTGGTTTTATTTATTGTAACCATTTTTAATTGGACTTTAAACCTATCATAAAAATCCCTAATAAATTCATCCATCTCCTCTAATTTATAAAATTTATCAGTACATTCTACCTGATGAGCAAATAACTCAATTGTTGTATTCTCTTTTCTATGTCTATTTTTGAATTCTAAATATTCTTGAAAGGAACAACTATTTGCTATTTTTACTCTTTCTTGAGCTTGAGGTTGATTTTGAATCCAAGAATCTGGCTTATCTAATAATTCTTTCCATTGTTTATGTCTAATGTAATCTGAAACCAGAAAGGTATAAGGATTACGCACAAAACAAAACTTAAATAATTTATTAAAAGTTGTAGAATCGATTAAGTTATTTTGTTTTATATAGCGCAATGGAACGTGTTTAAAGCCCATCACAACATCACAACTTGTGATAGATTTTTCTGGAAACCATTGAGAATTAAGTTGATTAATAAGAACCTTCGATACAGAAGTTGAACCTGTACCTGGATTACACGCAAAGAGAAAGCCGTACTCAAGATTTAAAACTGGCATAATTTTTTTAAAATTTTATACACTAAGAACCACAAAAATATTAATTAAACCAAATAAACAATTGAACTTTTTCACATTAACAAATCCCATTTTACATCTTTGAAATCTACTATTTGTTGGAGTTTGCTAACATCTTCTTTAAAAAGGTTAACACAAGCATTTAAGGCTGCTTCTTTAATTGCCAATTTTTTGATTTTTTATAGATGTTTTTGCATTTAGTTGTTCAATAAAATTTCTTTTTAAATCAACATAATTTTTTTTGACAAATTCATACAATTTCATGTCTTCCTCCCAATATTTTTCCAGTTCTTTCTGAATAACTAATCGATCTTCTGTATCTTTTGATGTTTTATTGCTTTTATTTCTGTTGTTTATCTTTAACTGTTTGGCTAAAAGTTGTCCCCAAGTTTTTATCACATCATCAAAATATTCTAAAGGAGCAACATAAATTAAATCATTATTGATTACTTCAATTGATTTAGTATGTTTTCTATCATTTCCTATAAATATACATTGGCAGTTATCGTTGCCTTGATTTTTCAATATATACTGGATAAAGTTGTGTATGTTTGAAAATTTTAAATTTACATGATCTGGATGATCACTTTGATTAAGATATTTATACATAGACAATAATCTGTCTATGGGATTTCTGACAATTGTTATTGCAGGATAGTCAATACCTCTACTACGAAACCCATTTAAACGAAGATGACCTGTAATGTAATTAAATTCCTTCAGTTCGTTATCGGATAACTTGTGAAATTTTTGAAATGAAGAGGAATCTCCAAATCTTATTGAATTTGATTCACCGAAATAATCCACCAAGGCGGAGTGAAGTGACAGTCCCGCAGTTTTAGGTATATGAACAAAAAGCAGCTTTTCAACTTTCATATCGTATTTGATCCTTTTAAGATTTAATGTTTTGTTTGCATTGAAAAAAGTTATGTATTTACATAAACGGATTTTTTATAATGTTCTTCATAATTATTGAGCTTTAAGAATAATTCAAAGTAACCAGGCCAGTTAAAAGGAGAAGGGGCTAAAGGGTTAACAGTTTTTCTACATCTTACAGAATCAAAATAATTCTGAAGAACATAATTTGTGTCATCAATATGAACACCTTCTTCCTGTAAAGATTTAAAAGTGTTTGTATCGTGTATTCGATAATAGTAAAGTTTCTCTTGAACAAATAAAGGTTCTGTGTAAAATACGCATTGCAGCAAAAAATCCCAATCGTGACAATATCGAATATTCCTAAAACCTAATGTACATTGATAGACGTTTTTGGTAAAAACAAAATTACCTGTACTGATCCCAGGATTGCCAGTAAGAGCAACAAAACCTAATGTTGGCAACTCTTCTATTTTTTCTTGAATTTGAGTATAAGCTTGAGCCCAATCATCAGATTCGCCTATATCTTCTTCGTTATCATCTATATAACCAACTTGACTAAATGCAAACTCTTTCTGTTCTTTCTGCATACATTCAACCATGACCTGTATCCTTTCTGGATGGTATGTGTCATCGGAATTGACAACCGCAATTACTTCTCCGTGAGCTTTATTTATACCATAATTTATCGCAGCATGAGCACCTTGATTTTTTTGAAAATGAGTAAAGTAAATTTTGTCAGAAAACCGCTTAACCCAATTCTTATTTTTAATCATTTGGCCAACATACTCTCCTGAACCATCTGGGGAACAATCATCTATTATGATGACTTCTAGATTTTCATAGGTTTGTTCAGCAATTGAATTAATGCATTTTTCTATGTAAAGCTTGTGATTATAATACGGTATTACCACGGATACCAAAGGTTTTTTACTTAGCTTTTTGTCCATAATTGAGTTTTTTTTGGAAAGTGAACTGTTAATTTTTCTTGTTAACTTTTTTAAAATACTGAGATTTATTGCTTTTCGAGTTTGATTATGAGAAATTAGTAAAAAATCAACTCTCAAACCCATTCATTTTATTGAGGTCATATTTCTTCATTTGACAAGCATTTGAGACATCATTAAGATAATAACCTATCATAGCCAGTTTTGGAGAGCGCAATTTATTTGCTTTCAGAAACAACAAAATCACTCAAAGTTTCTAGCAATTTTAAGAAATTATCAACCATTTCTTCTAATTCATCCAATAAATGCTTAAATTCCATTGAATGAGTATGAGTTTCAATAAGCCTATGGAATATATCCTCAATATTCTTTTTGTAAATATAGTACCATTTTATCCCAGTTTTTATTTTGCCACTCACTTTTTTCTCTTCCTCAATTATTTTTACAACCATAGTTATTGCTTTGACTTTTTCGCCATTTTTGAGGATAGAGTACAAATCTATGTTATATGATTTATTATTGTTTTTAAACAAATTTTTAGCTTTAATTTTGCCTGATAAACCAATATTCACCTGCTTACATTCTGAATAATAATCATAAACGTCAGAACGATTTTCTTTGACGGGTATTGTTGCTATTTCTTTGTCATTGTCAAAAAGTTTAATTTTAACTACATCAACACCATTGTTATTAAAAGACCAACCAGAAAAGGTT
Organism: Gomphosphaeria aponina SAG 52.96 = DSM 107014; assembly: GCA_016903655.1. GTDB lineage: Bacteria > Cyanobacteriota > Cyanobacteriia > Cyanobacteriales > Gomphosphaeriaceae > Gomphosphaeria > Gomphosphaeria aponina. The sequence continues at coordinate 8,948 of JADQBC010000121.1, read as the reverse complement.
ATATAATCTAGCAAATCATATTTTCCATCTTTAGTCGGACTATCCAAATAAGTAGGGTTACTCCTCCAACCAACCAATTGCACATCTTCAAACAATAAATATTGCTGTTTAGCTATTTTTGCTTGATCAATCATTAAATCTAACACTCTCTCTAAATTGTGAACTCTTAACTTTAATTCGCTTATTAAATGATTCAAATGTTCTCCAGTTTGGATAGGTAAATAACGCAACAAATTTATAGATACTTTAAGAGAATAAGTGCTATTTAATGCCTTACTGGTAGCCTGCAAATATTGATGTCCATATTTCCTATCTGGTTCTAAATAAGTTCCTTCAGCCCACTCATTCCAAGCATTAATAAAAACTAATCTCTCATCTCCCAAATAAATTTGTTTAGTTTTTTCAATAACTCCACTCAACCACAATTGATATATTTCAGGACTAGCATAAACATAAGCATTACCTGCTTTTCCCTTTCTTGCTGTATTGTCCCAAGCTGTAATTACTGATAATATCTCTTTTTCTGATGGTAAGGGCATTTTTAAAGAATTTTCCACAACGGAATGAAAGTCATATATGTAACCTTGATAATCAGGTGCTTTTAAAGTAGTGGGATCTATAACTTTAGCAGGGACACCATGGGGCGGAAATTGAACCCCAGCATCAAAACCCCATTCAATAACTTGTTTTGGTTGCAGCCCAAAAGTCAAACATCCACATAGATAAACTTCCCCAACATCATTTTTGCGCCAAACATCCCGCCATAATTTTACAGTTTCTTCAATATCAGGAAGAATATTAGCCCGATAAATAAGCATGATGGGTTTACCATTAACTCTTATGTATCGTTCATCTTTGAGAAAAGGCACTAAACTTTCAGCAAAAGCCTTATTATTTTCAAAACTATGATCTTGAGCAATCAAAATATCATTTTCTGAACCATCCCAACGACGACTCCAGTTTTCATTAGCCCAACATAAACAAAAAGGAAAATCTGGATGTTTACTCTTTAAAATTTCATCCACAGGACGATCTAAGAGTCGTTTACCTGCAAACCAGTAGTAATAGTAACAAAAGCCATAAACACCATATTTTTTAGCCAGTCTTGCTTGTGCGTCTCTCACTTCTGGTAATCGTAAATCATAAAAACCTAAATCTGCTGGTAGTTTTGGTTGATAATGTCCTTCAAACAAGGGTTTAGCTTTAGTTACATTTGTCCATTCTGTAAAACCTTTACCCCACCATTCATCATTTTCTGGTATGGGATGATATTGAGGTAGAAAAAATGCAATCAAACGAACAGGTGCTTTTTCTTCTTCTATGGTTTGTTTTAATTTTTGCAGATTTTCATCATTAGGATTTACCGTTAACCCCACTTCACATTTCTCTAACGCTTCTTCTAACCTATTCTCTTCTTTTAACAACTTCACAATCCCAATATATCCCCAGGGATTTTTTCCTTCAACCTCGATCGCCTTTTCATACAACCCTAACTGTTTCTCCCTTCCCACCAACTCAGCTAACTTCAAATAGGGCCAAGCTTCATCTGGTTGTAAACCGATCGCCTTTTCATAAAGCTCGATCGCCTCTTCTTTTTCCCCAGCTTCTGCCTTTTCCTGCGCCAACATTGCACACTCCAACCAGTTACCCTGGGGTTTTTCTGGTAATAATTCCCTAATTTCCCCTTCTAATAACTCTAACTCCTTATTCCCAGCATTAACCTCTAACCCAGCTGCACATTTTAAAAGTGCTTCTTCTAACTTCCCCTCTTTTTGTAAAACCTGCGCCGCCCCTATATATCCCCAAACATTACTCTTATTCAACTCGAGCGCCCGAGTAAACCTCTCCCCAGCTAGCTGGTTTTCCCCAACTTGACTATATATTCCCCCCAACTTTATATAAACCCACTCCTCATCACATCCCAAAGCGATCGCCTTTTCATAAAGCCCGATCGCCTCTTCTATCTCCCCAGCTTCCGCCTTTTCCTGCCCCAACCTTGCACAATCCAACCAGTTACCAGTTTCTTTCTCTGGTAAAATTTCCCTAATTCTCGCTTGTAAAAACTCCAAATCCTTATTCCCTGGATGCAACCCTAACCCCGCCTCACATTGCTCCCAAGCTCCCTCCAAATCCCCTGCAGCCCCCAAAGCATTAACCGCCCCAATATAACCCCAAACATTTCCCTTATTCAACTCAAGCGCCCGAGTAAACCTCGCCAAAGCGCGCTGATATTTCCCAACATTATTATATATTCCCCCTAACTTTATATACACCCACTCCTCATCACATCCCAAAGCGATCGCCCGCTCATAAAGAGCGATCGCCTCTTCTATCTTCCCTGCTTCCGCCTTTTTCTGCCCCAACCTTGCATACTCCAGACAATCACCTAAACCCAATAACTCCCCTATTTCTCCTTTTAACAACTCCAACTCCAAATTCCCCGACTTCTCCTCTAACCCCGCCTCACATTTCTCCAACGCCTCCTCAAACTTCCCCTCTTCCCTTAAAACCTTCGCCATCCCTATATAACCCCAAACATTACTCTGATCCAACTCCATCCCCCGAGCCAACCGCGCCAAAGCTAGCTGGTTTTCCCCTACCTTACTATATATTCCCCCCAATTTTATATACACCCAATCGCGATCGCACCCCAACTCGATCGCCTTTTCATAGTTAACTATAGCCTCCTGCAGCTCCCCTGCCTCTGCTTGCTCCCTCCCTAAAATTGCATATTCTTCCCAGCTTTTTTTGTACTCTTTTTTCTCACTCATCTTATTATCACTTGCTCAATCTCTTGCTTTCATCGCCCCCCCAAGCCAACTCCAGATAATCTAGCACAGCTCTGGGCCTATGTCAACATATTTTTTTTTTAAGCCCTCTAGCTCAAAATCCACCATGCACATTATGGCGCAGCTCTGGGCCTATGTCAACATATTTTTTTTCAATTCTGAGAAACCAACCAGCTCAAAATCCATTCCCCCCATCCCCTTCTTGCTGGTGCTTTCTCTAGCAGTGCTGGGATTGGTCTTTACATTTCGACTTGTTTCCCCTACACTTCAACCGTCCGTGAGCGTAGTCGAACTGTCCCTCAGTGACCCCAGTTCCACTTGTTTACCCTGCATTTCTCGAAGGCTGGGTCAATTTTCAACTATAGCGCCCAAACCCATTCATCAACGCCATATTTTTTGCTCCTCAACACCCCATCCTAAAAAGCCTATGAGACTATCATATCATTATAAAAATAGTATAACTCTCAGAGACAAACTCAAAAATCATGAAAAGAATAGCAATTTATTATCCCTATTTTCTAGGCGGCGGAGCAGAAGCAGTAGTCTTGTGGATTTTAGAAGCCTTAAAAACCAAATATGACCTAACCTTATTTACCTTTACCCCCCCAAATTTCCATTTACTCAATACCATGTACCGCACTAACTTATCAAACCAATTAATCAAAATTCACCCAATCTTCCCGCCAAATCTGAGTAATATAGGAACATGGTTAATCGCCAACAATCAAGACATAAGGAAAATAATTATTCACCTTATCCTCCGTAAATTTAAAGCCAAATCCCAGGAATATGACCTAGTTTTATCCGCTTACAATGCAGCAGATCTAGGCAAAAAAGGCATCCAGTACATTCACTGGGTAAAAGTAATCGAAGGCGGCAAACAAATTTACAATCAAATCTCCAATTTTTCCCCAGAAAAACTCAAAGAAAACATTTCCCTCACCAACTCATCTATCGTAGCCGAAACAATCAAAAAAACCTATGGAATAAAAGCAGCAGTAATTTATCCTCCAGTAGTAATTAACCTTGAAGAAACTTCCTGGGAAAACAAAGAAAACGCCTTTATTTGTAGCGGCAGATTAGTACAAGCCAAACAACCCCATAAAGTAATTAACATCCTGAAAGCAGTACGAGAAAAAGACTTAGACATTAAGTTATATCTTACTGGAGGAGGAGGAGGAGTTGCTCAATGGAAATATAAAAACTTCCTTAAAAAAATAGTAGCAGAAAACTCTAATTGGGTTAAAATGTATGAAAACCTCAGTTCTGAAGAATATGCTCAAATACTTAAGCAATGTAAATATGGAATCCATTACAAAAAAGAACCATTTGGCATAGTAATTGCTGAAATGCTCAAAGCAGGAGCAATACCATTTGTTAGGAGTGAAGGCGGACAAGTAGAAATAGTAGGAAAAGAAAATCAAGAACTTTTATTTGACCAAGATGAAGAAGCTGTAGAGAAAATAGTCATAATCCTACAAGATCGGAATAAACAAAAAAAATTACTCAACTCCCTCAAACAAAAGCAAGCAATGTTTTCAACGGAAAAATTTATGAAAGAAATCAATCAAGTAGTAGAAAATTATTTAAATCAAAACCCACCCTTACCCTAGGGGCGGGTTGAGGGACAACATAATATTTCACCACCAAAATTATTAAGTACTTGTGCAAAATTATTATCTTTAGGACAAGGGGCTTAAGCCCCTTGTCTTATTAACTTTTTTTCAAACCAATATGCCATTAATTTTGCCTACCTACTTAAATCAAAACCCGCCCTCACCCCAACAATAAATTTATATGATTACAAACAAACAATAAAAGAAAAAAGATGAAAGTAACTGACCTATTTATTTATCCCATAAAATCCTGTAGAGGAATAGAAGTAGAAGAAGCAGAAGTAACCCCAAAAGGATTTAAAAGCGATCGCCAATTTATGTTAACAGACAACCAAGGAAAATTCCTCACCCAAAGAAAACATCCCAACCTCGCCAAAATTCAAGTAAAAATCTCCGATGAAATGATTTCCCTAACCACAGATAACCGAGAAACCTTCAGCTTTAAACCCCTCCTCACAGGAAGAGAAATAGAAGTCGAAATATGGCGAGACCACACTAGAGGAATAGATCAGGGAGAAGAAGTAGCCGAATGGTTCAAAGCAGCACTAGAACTAAAACCAGAGGAAAAATGCCATTTAGTGAAACAATCTCCCAAATATATTAGACCCATTGATCCCAAATATGCAGAGACAGAAAACCAACCAGTAAGTTTTGCAGATGGCTACCCATTTTTACTCACCACTGAAGCATCATTACAGGAATTAAATAGAAGACTTAGCGAAAATTATCCAGAACAAAATCAAACAGTACCAATGAATCGATTTCGGCCCAATATTGTCATCAATACCAAAGAGCCATTTATTGAAGGAGAGTGGAAACTAATTCAAATTGGCGAAGTAAAATTTACCCTAGTCAAGCCCTGTAGCCGTTGTATTGTAACTACCACCAACCAACTTACAGGAGCCAGAAATGAACAAGGAGAGCCATTAAAAACCCTAAGTAAATTTAGACAAATTGGGAATCAAGGAATAATGTTTGGAGAAAATATGATTCCCCAAAACACAGGAATTGTGCGTATTGGCGACCAAATTAAAATCCTCAAATAGAATAGTTCATATAGCAAAGATGGGAATAGTATTGACATTATCAAAATCTAAAACTTAATAATAGTAAGGGTTTTCCTTCTGCCTTCTGCCCTCTGCCTTCTGCCTTCTGCTATAAGACCTGTTGCGAAACTCTAAAAAACCCCACCCCAACCCTCCCCTTGGCAAGGGGAGGGAGCCCTACATTCCAAGCATTTCTCCCCCCCGAGCCCGCGGGGGGGTAGGGGGGGTTAACACTACTTTCGCTCATTGGTCTATAGTTGCGCTCAAACCCAACTACGAACTAAAAAGATATTTGGTTCTAAAGATATTTTAAACTTCAACAGGAGCAGATGGCTCAGGAGCAGATGGCTCAGGAGCAGATGGTACAGGAGCAGATGGTACAGGAGCAGATGGTACAGACTCCTGAAACTTAGGCAATGGAGGAGAGACATGAGGCTTTTCAGGCACCGCAGACACCTCAGCCACATCAGACTCCTCAGACACAGATACAGAAGCTTTCAGCTTAATAGTCAAATAGCGAATAATCTCCTCACTCAGACGCATATCCCGCTCAAGAGGAGCAACCTGCTTACCATCAGCACTGTAATTCATTTGGACATAAATGCCATCTTGAAAATTTTCAATGGGATAAGCAAGTCGGCGCTTACCCCAAACCTTAATTTGAAGATCCTGAGCGCCATACTGGTTAAGGAAATCGCGATACTTGTTAATTTGCTGAGAAACCAGCTCTTCCCCAAGATCAGGGCGCACAATATAAACCATTTCGTAATTCGTCATCATCAAATCCACTCCTTTTGGACAAAAAGGCCTCTTTGTTGGCGATGGATTATAACCAGCCAAAACAAAGAAACAAGGTAATAAAATCTTAGCACGAATCAAAATGACCTATTGACACTGCTAGATAAAACTGAATAAACTTGAATAATAGAAGTCCAAGCCCGTTGGGCACTTACTTGCCGCGAAAATCCTGGGCTAAAACTTTACAGTATTTAGAGAGATCATAGTTATTCGTTCCTCGATTATCCACCCAATCGCCGTATATTGTTTTGTTTTAGCTTTTACTTTAAATTCTAGAACAAATATTTTACGGTGATTGGCTTTGGATAAAATTGTTCTAGCACATAAAAACTGATTTGGCAACTATCGGTTAAAAAAGCCGCCGCAACCCTCGCGCTCAGGACGGGGCTTTATACCCAAATTTTTGGTAAACTGAGGAAAGAAAAATTTCCCAGAAAATGGAATCCTCCTATTGGAATCTCAAGCGAAAGAAGAGCATTATGGCACAACGTTACGTCAGAATCAAAACAAACCAAGGAAAAACCCATTACGGAATCCTACAAATCAGTAGAGAAGTAGAAATTTTAGACGCACCACCCTGGTTAGGAGGGCAAGCAACAGACTTAAAATTAGAACCAGAAAGTTATCAACTACTATCCCCCACCCTCCCCTCAAAAATCCTAGCAGTAGGCAAAAATTATCCCGCCCACGCAGCAGAAATGGGAACAGCAGTACCCAAAGAACCACTATTATTCCTCAAACCCCCCACAACAGTAACAGGGCCAGGTCAACCAATTTATTATCCACAACAGTCAACCCAAGTAGAATATGAAGGAGAATTAGCTCTAGTAATTGGGAGTAAAACCAAAAACTGCACCCAGGAAGAAGCTAGAAGTAAAATCTGGGGTTACACCATCGCCAACGATGTAACCGCCAGAGATTTACAAAAAAAAGACCCTCAATGGACGAGGGCAAAAGGATTTGATAGTTTTTGTCCCCTCGGACCCTGGATTGTGAGAGAATTAAATGCAGGAGCGAAGTTACAGACCTTTATCAACGATGAAAAAACACCCCGACAATCAGCATTAATCAGCGAGATGGTATTTTCACCAGAAGTTCTCGTTGCCTACATTTCCCAAATCATGACCTTATTACCAGGAGACATAATTTTAACAGGGACACCATCAGGAGTAGGGCCAATAGAAATAGGCGATCGCCTTCGGATAGAAATCGAAGGCATCGGTGACATAGAAAACCCCGTCTTACTCGCAAGTAACACCTTACCCAGTCAGACTCAAGCTTAATCAGGCAATTGGGAATATACAGCCTCAGAGATGATGGGAATTTCCGCATACTCCCCTTTCGCTGATTGAAATATCCCATAAAAAGAAGCCATTAAAATTCCCAAAAAGATCGCATTATTGAGGGTAACTACCAGAAAATTCCCATTTCCCAGACCTCCACTCACAATTCCCAAAACCAACCCCACAAGAATCAAAAAAATATCCAAAAGAATTGCCTGTAAGGTATTAAAACGAATAAAATGACTTATGTTCTGATTTCTTACCACCGCCAAAAACAAAACAAAGAAAATAATTAAGCCCGCAAAGGGAAACCCGTAGTAAATTGAGATTATAGGAGCGAGAGGCGCATAAATAATGCCCAGAATGGGAAACTGCTCTATTAGAAACATACCATAAGGCAAAACATAAATTAGAGGCAGAATATAGATAAGAGCGCCAAAAACCTTATCTTTAGTATCAATTGAACCACGCCAAGCCATCTTACTATCTCCTCTTGAGGGGGATTGATCACATTACCAATTCCACCATAGCAGATGATACTCAACCCACAGACGTATTTGGTTCAAGATTAACAATTTGGAAGCCCATCTCACACTCAAAAAGAGCAGGTTTGTTGTTTTCTGATTCTCTGAGAGCATGACCACACCCCAGTTTTCCATGATGCCAACGGGGTTTTCCCCCACGATCAGCCAATAAACAACTTTGACACACTTGAGTCGGGTTAAGTATTTGTTCTTGTGTAAAAATAACTAACATTTTCTCTTTTGGTAAATCCCCAAAACCTTTATCTCTATTCTAAGTCTTAGTTTTAGCAGAGAAAAACAAATGCCACAAGAAAAAAGGCGTTGCTGAATTGAAGTATGAAACCTAAAAGTAGGGAGTAGGGAGTAGCCAGAGGGTTTGAGTTGGGTTAGTAGTTTTTGTAAAAATATAATTCATAACTCAATAACGCCGAAAAAAATTAGCTACTTAGAGTTGCTATTTAATAGGAATTTGCTGAACAAACTTGAATAAATAAGTAAAATTAAGTAAAAGTGACAAAGAAGGAATCTCACCTCAATTAATGATCTGCTATAATATTAGTCAACAAGTATTTGGAGATATATTTGAACGTGTATGCCATTAAAATAGAACTCAAACTCAATAACAAGGAACGAACCAAATTAGCACAACACGCTGGTTATAGTCGCTTTGTCTATAACTATGCTTTAGCTTGATATAATCAGATCGATCACAAGGAATATAAATTCAGTACATCGAAAAAACTAGATACTATCAAAAAGCTATTCACTAATTACACAAAAAAAGAAAAGGAATATCAATGGTGTAATAAACTTTCATCGAGAGTATATCAAAATGCTTTTAGAGCTTTAAAAAATGCCTTTTCTAGGTTTTTTAAAGGACTTGGTGGTTATC
>JADQBC010000034.1 GCA_016903655.1 Gomphosphaeria aponina SAG 52.96 = DSM 107014 | reverse complement strand
AACGCCTGTGGACAGTAGCGAGCCGACTCGTCTGGATGAAGCAGGAAATAAACTCTCAAGGCAGTAGCCTTGTTAAAGAATAAACCTGATTATTCAAGGAAAGTTCAGTTTTATATAGCAGTGCGATGATGAATCACTTTTACCCTTTGACTCCTTAGCCAGTTAGTCAGCTCATTTTCCCTGCCATCATAAAGACAAAATGGTTCTAGGGACGTGTTTTTTTTAGCCGTATAAACCGCAACCTGTGCCAACTTCCCATCCTCCAACCATGAAGGGCTTGACTCACTCAGGGTAAAAAACCATTTCATCTTGGATCACTTCTTGGGTTTCAAGCTTTTCTTATCTAATCCATTAGTACATTTTTTTTTCTTTTGTCAAGTCCCAACCACGATTAGGGTTGGGGTTTGGTTTCCCAACCCCCTGTCACCCCCCACAACAACTCTACTCCTCTAATAAAGCTTCTACCTGCTCCACTCCTGCGGTATTTCCCTGAAGCTGGTAAAAGGTGCGAGCTTGATTAAATACTGCCATCGCCTCTTCTTCCCTTCCCCTTTTTTGCAGGGCTAATCCTAAATTATAATAAGCAGTTGGGTTTTGGGGAGTCAATTCCAATAAACGACGCATGGCAATAATCGCCATTAAATAATCATGTTGTGCTAGTTGAATCCTCCCAATTCCTGCCATCGCTTCTACTGAGTCTGGTTTTATTACTACAATTTCTTCATAAGCTGCTAATGCTCTAGGTAAATCTTGTTTTGCTTCCAAAATTCTGGCAATTTGTAACTGAACTAAGGGATTATCTGGTTCTATTCTATGTACCTCTTCTAAAGTTGCTAACCCTTGGTACATATCTCCCTCATTCAGGAAGGCGTTGGCTAATTGTATTTTCAGTTCTTTATTATCGGGAAACAGCTTTGATGCTCCTTTGAGTAACTGAACTGCCTCTTCAAACTGTCCTAACTTCAACAAGGCTGTGCTTTTAATTTCATAAGCTTTTTTGTTGTCTGGTTCAACTGCTAATACCTTTTGACTTGCATCTATTGCTCGGTTATAGTCACCAATGCGCAGTAGAACCACTCCCCAAGCTAAATAATGCTCAAGATTATTTGGGTTTAATTCTACAGCACGCTCATAGGCATTGGCAGCTTTAACATTATCCCCTCCATTGGCTAGAGTGTAGCCCAGGGCATAATAAAAATCTGCATTATTTGGCTCTAGGGCGATGGCAATTTCATAAGCTTTCACTGCTGCTCGGTAATTTCCCTGACTCGCATACACATACCCGATCCCAGAAAAAATCTTTGGGTTTTTCCGATCTAATGAAGCTGCTTTTTTATATACTTCTATTGCCTGATTATAATCTTCAGCAGCGACGTATTCCCTTCCCTGACGCAGTAAATCATTTAGTTCTTTTTCGTTTTGCGTTACAGTTTGACTTGCTTGGACTACTAAAGGTGGATTAGCTCCTACTAGGGTGGCTACAGCACAGGCTAAAATACTAATTGTTTTTTTCATAACTTGTTTGGCGGAGGCTTCATGCCTCTCACTCCTCAATATTTCTTTAAAAATATAGCAAAGATGATGTTTTTTCGGACAATCTTTTCGGGCTCCTGAGCACAAGACAATGGACGCCCATCCCCTTGTCCATTATTAATAATATACTGTAATACTCATAATTAAATGAGGACTATGATTAGATTATGGGTGAGGTAGTCATCAGGAGAAAGTTATGCTATCCAAATCTTAACCTGATTCTTTGCTATATAAATTTAGGGGTTGGAGACAATGGAGAAGGGAGAATTACGCCAAATAGCATCAGCAACCCGCATAACATCATACATTTGCGAAACATCATGAACTCGCAGGATATCTGCTCCAGCGGCGATCGCCCCACAACAAGCAGCAGCGGTTCCCCAAACCCTTAGTTTAGGGTCATTTTGGTTTAGAATGTGACCAAGAAAACTTTTACGGGAGGGACCCACTAAAAGAGGAACACCAAGGGCAGAAAATTCCCCCAGTCGTCTCAAGAGTTCTAGGTTTTGGGAGTGGGTTTTAGCAAAACCAATACCTGGGTCAATAATGAGATGCGATCGCTTTATTCCTGCACTTATGGCAGCATTAATTCTACTTTCGAGAAACTGATAAACTTCTGTTACCACATCTTCATAGTCTGTCTGTTGCTGCATGGTTTGGGGGGTTCCCCGAATGTGCATTAACACAATTGGTACTCCTAACTCACTTACCACAGACAACATTGCCCCATCAAAAGTAGCCCCAGAAATATCATTTACCCAATTTGCCCCAGCACGAAGCGCCGCTGCCGCCACTTTCGCCCTGGTGGTATCCACAGAAATAGTTACAGATAACTCTTGACCCAATGCTTCTATAACTGGGATAACCCTGTTTAATTCTTCTTCTTGGGATATTTGCTCCGCTCCAGGTCGAGTTGACTGACCGCCTACATCAATAATATCTGCTCCACCTCCAACCAATTGTTTTGCTTGTTGTAAAGCAGTTTCTAGAGAATTAAACTCACCCCCATCACTAAAACTATCGGGAGTGACATTTAAAATTCCCATTAAATAAGTACGCTTTCCCCAGACAAAATTTAAAGCCATTTTTCCTTTTCTCCAGGCGGGTTGAAGGATAACTGCGAGGAGCAGCCCGAAATTTTCAATTCCCCACCCGCCCCAACGCACACAATTAATTTTATTGATAATTGACAATGCGAGCAAAACCGACAGGATCTAAACTAGCGCCTCCTACGAGTACACCATCAATTTCTGATTGAGCCATAATTTCATCGATGTTATCTGGTTTAACAGAACCACCATATTGAATTGGGATATCTTTATTTTCCAATTGCTCGCGAATTACCCCAATAACCCGATTGGCTTCTGTTGCTTCACAGGTTTCCCCAGTACCAATTGCCCAAATAGGTTCATAAGCAATTACTAAATTGTGCTGATCCACATCTACCATACCTTTTTTGATCTGGTTAATAATTACTTTTTCTGTTTCCTGAGCAGCTCGTTGAGACTTAGTTTCCCCAACACAAAGGATGGGGGTTAAACTGTGACGTTGAGCAGCTAATAAACGCAAATTCACGGTTTCATCTGTATCGCCAAAATATTCGCGACGCTCACTGTGACCCACAATTACATAATTTATCCCTATTTCTGTGAGCATCGACCCTGCAATTTCCCCAGTGTATGCCCCCTTATCTTCCCAATGGATATTTTGAGCGCCCAGTTTGACTAGACTGGTTGCTAGATTTTTGGTCATTATCCCTAAACTGGTAAAAGGAACACAGAGAACTACTTCCCTGCCAGGGGGGTTTTTTTCTAGCTTCGGGATGAAACTTTGGAGAAATTCCAGTGACTCTGCTTGGGTTTTGTGCATTTTCCAGTTACCAGCAATGATAATTTTTCTCATAATTTAATCTTTTTGATTTCAAAACATATACAAACTGTAGGGGCGAGTTTAAGGATAATTTGGGACTCTAAACTAGAATCTTTCTTGTGAACAAAACTCGCCGACTTCATCTAAGTTTAAGCGCTTGAGGTAGGTTAAGGGGAGGTTATGAGTTGAGTTATCGTTCAATTGTTAAATTTTGTACCATGAGCTTGACTTAATGGGGAAATTGGGGTAAAGCCAGATATGATAATAAATCACTTTGGTTGAATAGCCATGATTCTCTACAATTAAATTAATTAACCAATTAAAACAATGCTTGTCAAAGATGCTTAAAACTGTTGCTGATGTAATGACACAGAACCCGATTATGGTGAAACCAGAAACTGCTCTCCCCGAAGCAATAAAAATTATGGCGGAAAACAGGATCGGGGGAATGCCAGTGGTTAATGAGGCAGGAAAATTGGTGGGTGTAATCTCAGAAAGTGATTTGATGTGGCAGGAGACGGGGGTGGAACCGCCACCCTATATTATGATTCTTGATAGTGTGATTTATCTGCAAAATCCCGCCCGCTACGAGAAGGAGATCCATAAAGCTCTCGGACAAACTGTGGGGGAAGTGATGAGTGACCATCCGATTACTATTAAACCTGAACAGGGGCTCCGCGAAGCTGCTCATTTAATGCACGAAAAGAAAATTCGCCGCTTACCTGTGGTCGATGAACAAGGTACAGTGATTGGTATTCTTACACGGGGAGATATTATTCGCACGATGGCGATGGGTTAGAGAAAAATTGGTTTTAAACTACAAAGGAAAAAAATATGACTATTACTCCTGAGTCGGTTAAAGAGTTACTTACTTCAGAAGATTTTGGCGATCGCATTAAGGGAATAAATCAATTACGTCACTTGGAAAGAGCGATCGCTTTTGAGCTGGTGCAACCTTTGCTGACGGATACAAATACTCGTGTGCGCTATGCGGCGGTGAGTCAGTTGGATACTCTCGGAAAGGAAAATTTAGAGCAGTCATTGGCGTTGTTGCGCGATCGCCTTTTTCATGACTCGGAACCTGATGTACAAGCAGCAGCAGCAGATGCGCTCGGAGGTCTGAAGCTTTCTGTGGCTTTTGCAGATTTGGAAAAAGTTTATTATGAGACAAGTGATTGGTTACTTCAATTTAGTATTGTGGCGGCATTGGGAGAATTGGGGGATACTCGGAGTTTTACTTTACTCGCAGAAGCTCTCACTTCAGAGAATAATCTGATGAAAACAGCGGCGATCGGCTCTTTTGGGGAGTTGGGGGATGAGCGTGCTATTCCTCTACTTACTCCTTTGGTGACAGATCCAGATTGGCAGGTGCGCTATCGTCTAGCACAAGCTCTGGGAAGGTTGGGGGGTTCACAAGCTTATTCTACTCTAGAAAAGTTGGCAACGGATGCAATTGAACAAGTTGCTGTGGAAGCAAAAAATAATTTAAATGGTTGATGGTTAATGAAATATGAAAATCATAAAAAAAGGTACAGGCGAGGGGGAGGTTATTCTCAAGTAATAGTGACTCCCTCGTCTGTGCAGGGCAAAAGGAAAAAAGTCTCTCCTAAATTAGTTATTCTTTTGTTAAGTCTGTTTCTATTGATAGGTATATCTTTATCTTTATTTGGTGGGAGAATCATTTCTACTGTTTATCAAATTCAAGGAAGTTATGCTGAAGATGAGGGAAAGGCGATCGCCTCCTACCAACAAGCGGTTCAGTTTGAACCTAATTCTGCTTCTGCTTATTATAAATTAGGGACAGCTTTGAGTAATGCTGATCGACTTGATGAGGCAATTAAGGCTTACCAAAAGGCTGTGGAGTTAGATGAGAATTTTCCTCAAGCATACTTGGGTTTGGGGAAAGCTCTGAAAGCTCAGGGGAACTATTTAATTGCTTTTTCAGCTTATCAAAAAGCCGTAGAAAATGACCGCAAAGCAGGAGATGAATATGCCCAGATTTTTAAGGATTTGGGTGGGGCTTTGAGTGAGAAAGGAAAATATTATGAAGCTATTAGTGCCTATGGTCAAGCTATTGCCATTAATCCCTATGATGCTAGTGCTTATTATAATTTGGGAGTTGCTCAGAATCAAATTGGTAATTTAGATGAAGCAATAAATAATTACAGAAAAGCTATTAGGTTGGACTATTATAATGGGGAAATTTATCAGAATTTGGGGTTGACTCTGCAAAAACAGGGAAAATTAGATGAGGCGATCGCTGCTTTGGAAAAAGCCGTTGTTTTAAACCCAGATGATAGTTATTTTTCCTATAACTTGGGGAACGCTCTGTTAGAAAAAGAGCAAGTTTATCGAGCTGCCTCTGCTTACCGCAATGCTATTCAATCTGACCCTAATTTTGCTCAAGCTTACAGTGGTTTGGCAGAAACATTCTACAAACAGGGAAACTTAGATGAGGCAATTTCTTACGCGGAAAAAGCGCTTAAACTTGACCCACAAAATGCCGCTGCTTACAAAAATATTTGTTTTGCCTTGCACAACCAAGGAAAATATGACGCGGCTATGCAAAAATGTAACCAAGCATTAAAATTAAATCCTGGTTTACGGGAAGTAAAATTCTATTTGGCAGAAGTTCCCCGTCAACTTGCTTTCAAACGCAATCCAAAGTTATTTACCTACCCAGAGCGTTTAATTAATGAACCTTTATTTAAGCTTAAGCGCTCTATTGTAAAAATTATTCTCAAAAGTGAAGATGGGTGGGGAATAGGTACTGGTTGGATAGTGAAACGAGAAGGAAATAAAGCTTGGGTGGTGACAAATCGTCATGTGGTGGTAAAAAAAGAAGAGCAGCAAGAAAATGAGACAATTGAAATAGAATTTTATAGTACACCACCCCCAGGTCAGTTTCGCAAACGACAAACAGCTAAAATTGTGCATAAGACCTCTACTAATGATTGGTTGGATTTAGCAGTGTTGGAAATAACAGGAGTACCAAAAGATATTCAGCCTTTAACTATTTCCTCAACTTTTGAGGAAATAAATACCTCTATTCTTGTTATTGGACATCCTTATAATCAAACTGAATGGTCAATTTCTGAGGGCAAAATTACGGGAAAAACTGCTCAAAAGTTAGAATTGTCTGCATCGATAGCTTTCGGTAGTTCTGGGAGTCCAGTGTTAAATGAAAAAGATCAGGTGGTTGGTCTTGCAGTAGGAATTAAACTCTTGTGTCATACGGCTATTGAAATCAATCCAGATATTAGTTGCGGGATTGCTTTTCCCATTGAAGTAGTTAGCAATAGATTGAAAAGTTGGGGTATTATTTAGAGTTGTTGAATGAAGGAAAATAAAGATGAAAATTTGGGTAAACGAACAAATAGATCCTTGTGGAATAGTATATTCTTGTATCGCTTGTCAGGATGAAGTAGTAGCAAAAGATTGTCACGAGTCTTGGCAGCAAAATTTGACAGAAGAACAAAAAAAAGCAGGATGGACTGCTGTTTTAAGAACTGTTAATTCTTGGGATGATGTGCCAGTAAGTGCCTTTAAACTTAGTCATTAGTGGCGATCGCATCATGCTGTTGTCAAATGACAATTTTATTGGGAAAATCAGGTACTAACAAAGAATTTTTCAACTCACCTTGTTGATTATAAAATCTGATATCTCCTGCTTCATTGCACAGCCAAACTTCTACTGCTCCTGCTTCTAAATATAAATTTTTCTTTTCTTCCATCTCTTTAAGAGTATTACTACCTGATTTAACTTCCACGCAAATCTCTGGAGCAATTGAAGCTGCATCTTCTTCAAGGATCTGAACCAGTCGCCCATCAGAACACCAAACAACATCTGCTACTTTAACACCATCAGTAGTTTGGATCGCCGCCTCTGGGATAGGTTGTCCTGTGTCCATTAATTCTGCTAGAATGCTAATAATTCTTCCTTGATAAAAAGAATGTTTAAATTTTGCTGGACTCATCACAATTTGTCCCCATTTATTTGTCTCAATCTTGAAAGGTAAGTCTTCTAATTGCTTATTTTCGCACACTTCTTTCCACTGCATTTTTCACCATCCTTTGGATTGTTTCCTCAACTCTTTAAAACTCAAACCTGCAGCTAAATCTGCATTCAAAGCAGCTATAGATATTGGATGATTTGCTAAGGCAACTTTTAGCTGAGGATAAACCTCTTGATCGTATTCAGAATCTTCTGCCAACCATTCATCTACTAAATTAATTACATCATCTAAACAACCCTGTTTTTGCTCGATCTTTTCCCCCTCTAATATCGCCTGCTGTTCATCTTTTGGTAGCTTTTCCTGCTCTGTTATAATTTTTTTAAAGTAGGGGCACGACATGTCGTGCCCCTAGGTCGGTTTTAACCGACTGGTAAATTTAGTCCGTGCAGCTATAGATATTGGATGATTTGATAAGGCAACTTTTAGCTGAGGATAAACCTCTTGATCGTATTCAGAATCTTCTGCCAACCATTCATCTACTAAATTAATTATATCATCTAAACAACCTGATTTTTGGCTTCATCTGTTCGCCCTCTAATATCGCCTGTTGTTCATCCTCTGGCAACTTTTCCTGCTCTGTTATAATTTTTTTAAAGTAGGGGCACGACATGTCGTGCCCCTACTTCGGTTTTAACCGACTGGTAAATTTAGTCCGTTTTAACGGACTTTAGCTATTAGCTTTGGGTTTCAACCCAAAGCGGATTTATATTAATATTAAACAATTACCACCAATTGCGCTCTCTGCTCCTCATGAATCAACAAAATTTAACCCCAACTACCCCTCCCCTATTAATTCTCGTTGATGGTCACTCTCTCGCATTCAACGCTTATTATGCTTTCGCAAAATCCCGCAAGGGACCTCTAATGACCTCAACTGGTATTCCCACCAGTGTCTGTTTTGGTTTTATCAACTCCCTACTACCCATTATTAAGTCCCAGCAACCTCAATATCTGGCGATCGCTTTTGACTTAGATACACCCACTTTTCGCCATGAAAGTGACCCAAATTATAAAGCAACTCGCAAGGAAACTCCAGAAGATTTTATCCCCGATCTCAAAAACCTGCAACAATTACTAACAGCACTCAACCTAAAAATAGTTACTGTTGCTGGATATGAAGCAGATGATGTTATTGCTAATTTAGCTCGTCAAGGAAGTGCAGGGGGATACCAGGTAAAAATCCTCAGTGGCGATCGCGATTTATTCCAATTGGTTGATGATCAACAACAAATCTCTATCCTATATATCAATCAAAAGGCAATTAAATCTTCTAACAGTCTTTATACCGAAATTAATCGCCAAGCAGTGCAAGAAAAATTAGGCATAACACCAGAACAAGTTGCAGACTATAAAGCTCTTTGTGGGGATGCTTCTGATAATATCCCAGGTGTAAAAGGAATAGGGGAAAAAACAGCATTCAAACTATTACTTGAATATAACACACTGGAAGGAATTTATCAAAACTTAGACAAAATTAAGGGTGCAGTCAAAACCAAATTAGCAACAGGAAAAGACGATGCCAAACATTCCCAATTTCTCGCCCAGTTAGCGGCAGATGCTCCCACAGAATTAAAAATAGAAGATTGCAAATTACAAGGATTTGAGGTAAACCAAGTTATTCCCTGGCTAGAAAAATTAGAACTGAAGTCATTTATTAAGGACATCAACCAGTTACAAAACCTTTTGGGTGGTTCGGTTTTTGAAACAAAACAACTCTCTTTATTTGACGAACCCAAAAGCCCCATTACTCCACAAATAATTAATACTCCAGAAAAACTTACTGAGTTAATAAATCTTCTCAAAACCTACACCAACCCCACCAAACCTGTCGCCTGGGATACAGAAACCACATCCTTAAATCCCCGTGAAGCTAAATTAGTAGGAATAGGTTGTTGTTGGGGAAATGAACCTACTTCAGTTGCTTATATTCCCATCAATCATACCCAGGGAAATAACCTAGACAAAGAACTGGTTTTATCTTCCCTCAGTCCGATTTTAACAGGAGAAGAATACCCCAAAGTTCTGCAAAATACAAAATATGATAGAGTGATTTTATGGCATCATGGGATTAAATTAGCAGGAGTGGTTTTCGATACCATGTTAGCTAGTTATGTTCTCCATCCCGAAAGAAGTCATAACTTAAAAGATTTATCTCAGCGCTATTTAAATCTTCCCAGTCAAAGCTACAAAGAGTTAGGGATTCCCAAAGATAAAACTATCGCCGACTTGGATATTAAAACAGTAGCAGAATATTGTGGAATGGATGCTTATGGGACTTTTAAATTAGTTGCTCCCCTGCGAGGGGAATTAGAAAAAATACCAGCATTAAATAAACTATTATTGGAGGTGGAACAACCTTTAGAAGTAGTTTTAGCCGAGATGGAAGATAAAGGAATTTGTCTAGATACAGCTTATCTGCAAGAATTATCTCAACAGTTAGCAGTAACTTTAGCGGAACTAGAAAAACAAACTTATGCAGATGCAGGAGAAGTATTTAATTTAGATTCCCCGCAACAATTAAGTGAGATCTTGTTTGAAAAACTGGGTTTAGATAGGAGGAAGTCGCGGAAAATAAAAACAGGTTATTCTACTGACCATGGAACTTTAGAAAAGCTGGAAGGAGAACACCCAGTAATAGAGAAAATTTTGGAATATCGCACTCTGGCTAAGTTAAAATCAACTTATGTGGATGCACTTCCCGCTTTGGTTTCTCCAGAAACGCAACGGTTACATACGGATTTTAATCAGACGGTAACTGGTACGGGAAGGTTATCTTCTTCTAATCCCAATTTACAAAATATACCCATCCGCACAGAGTTTTCCCGCAAAATACGTCAGGCATTTATTCCTCAAAAAGGTTGGTTATTAGTATCTGCAGACTATTCCCAAATAGAGTTACGCATTTTAACCCATTTGAGTGGGGAAGAAGTTTTACAGGAAGCTTATAGAAATGGTGATGATGTCCATAGTGTGACTGCAAAACTTTTGTTTGAGAAAGAGACAATAACACCAGCAGAAAGACGGTTAGGAAAAATAATTAATTTTGGGGTAATATATGGAATGGGAGCGCAAAGATTTGCCAGAGAAGCAGGGGTAAGTGTAGCAGAAGGAAAAGAATTTATAGAGAAATATCGGCAAAGATATGGGCGGGTATTTGCTTATTTAGAAAAGACGAAAAAACAGGCGATCGCCTCTGGGTACGTCACCACTATTTTAGGAAGAAGACGCTATTTTGATTTTACGAGCGACACTTTCCGTAAACTCCAAGGTACTCCCCCAGACAAAATTAATTTAGAGCAAATAAAATATAACTATGCAGATTCTCAATTATTAAGAGCTGCTGCTAATGCTCCCATTCAAGGTTCAAGTGCTGATATTATAAAAATAGCAATGGTACAACTGCACAAAATTCTGCCAAACTATCAAGCTGCTTTATTATTGCAAGTCCATGATGAATTAGTGTTTGAAATACCCCCAGATGAGTGGGAAGAATTAGAACCGCAAATTAAACAAACAATGGAAAATGCAGTAGAGTTAACCGTACCTTTAGTGGTTGATGTTCATGGAGCAGAAAATTGGCTCGAAGCTAAATAGCAGTTATAATGTTATGAGCAAGAGATAACATTAGTCATTGGTCTTGTGTCACCTGCACGCTCGCGTATATAACTTTTAGTAGCTTATTAGTCGTTGGTAATTTTACTAACTGGGGACTAATGAGCTGAGAGGAGCAATAACTAACCTAGTCAATTGATAATTATTAAATCTTGCGAGTCCAAACAGTATTCCGTTTCAGAATAATAAACAAAACCCCAGAAACCACCGCCCCCAAAATCCATTTGAGAGAATTTTTCAGTAAACCTATTTGTCTAGACCGCAAAGTTGCCTTAACTTGTAACTCTTTAATGTTCTGTTGTTTCACCACGAAATTTAAAACCCCGTCCTTTTTTCCCTTCAAAGTCGGAGCTTGAGCGATCGCCTCTGGCATTCCTTGCTGTACCATGCGATTAACTACTGTATTCATCTGGCTCATTGAACTCACTCCTTGGAGCTGCCCCTGAAATCGCTCAATTTGTTGTTTTTCCTGTAACAATTGAGCCTCCACCGTTCTGCTATTTTCCACATAAAGGCGGATAGTATTCATAAAAGCCAAAGGAACCAGCAAAAAATATAACACTCCAACTACCAGAGAGAAAAAAGACAAAATCCGCAAAGTAGGTAACTCCCACTCCTTTCTGTCATGCCTCTCACCAAAAAAAACAAACACCAGACCAATTAAAGGAACTGCAGCCCTTTCCACCAACTGACCGATAGTCTGAAACTGCCAACCAGCGTTCATTATCTTTAACGGAATAAATACATCTACAAAATCAAACAACGTCAAGATTAACAAGCCATAACCCACCACCCGCAATAAAACTATCGAATTTGATAAACTCCCTTTAAACTTCCATAAACTATTTACCGTATTATTGTTGATTTCTACTTTTTTTTGTGATTCTATCATAATTTAATTATTTTATTTTCAAGCAATTGTGTTAATAAAATTACCATTCAGTGGCCACCACCATCACATTGTTGGCGGAAATTGCTCCTGCCACTGTTCATACAAAGAAAACCAAGCATTTTCCAACACTTGATAAGCAGCTTCAGGCGAATAATTTTCCAAAGGAATAGACAAATGGGCCCAAAGACAACGCCGATCCAAAATTTCTTCCCGACTGAGTAACCAAGGCCCTAAACGACTCAACTGTAAATCATGAGCATAGCGATTTTGAAAGAACTGCTTCATTGTCACCGTACTGCCACCTCTCGGGTTAATACAACTACTCAAAAAAGCCCGTTTACCATCAGTTAAAACTGTATAATAACCCATTCCTGGCAGCTCACGTATTTCTTTTGTACGTGAGCCCAGACTATATCTTTTGATATAAGCTTGAACATTGGCACTGGTTTCTGGATAAAAATAACGCAGCTCAACATCCAGAATTTGGTTATCCTGAGTATATTGATAGAGTCTTCCAACAGCCATATTTAGCTCCTGATCAATTTCCTGTTGAGGAAGAAGAGCTGTTTTTTGTAACTCCCATCCAGCTATCTGTACCTCGGATGCCAAAACCGAAGGACTAACCGTATATTTTTCTGAAACTGGGTTCAAAAAAATCTTCCCAAGAGACAAGAAAACGCCCCCAAAAACCAGAATTAGAAATGGGAGACGCAACTTTTCCCCCAACCTGATTGTTATTATAAACATTCTGCTGCCTCCGAGCGGCTAAGAAACATACACAAGCCTCCCAAACAGAAAACAGCAATCATCGTAAAAACGAGAGATCCATCCCCTGTATGCCAGTAGTCAAAAGCCTCCTGCTGGTCTCCTGCCACAATTAAAGTCAAAACAATAACCCGAAAACAATTGATCACAAAGGCCATCAAAACAGCCAAAATTGGCACAAGTGCTTTTTTCCACCCCCTTGACATCGGAAACATAAACAGAGAAACAATTCCGAGTTTGAGTAAATATATCATAGATTCCAAACCAGAACAAGCCTCCAATACCTCCACCACAGGCTTGCCATTCAAGAGAATAGTAGTGCCTTGAGCTTGAACATCAAAACCCCCCAATAACATCATCAAAGCAGACAACTTAGCTGTAATTGGAGAAGGATCAAACACAACCCCGATGGGACCCGAAGGAATAGCCAGTAACCCCAAACAAAGTATTTCCTGCCAATATTGTTTCAAACCTCGAAAACCCGAAGCCAGCAAACCCACTGCAACAGCAGAAATTAAAGGAGCTATTTTCAGAAAAGGATCATCCCCAGTCAAGGTTATACTTTTGATGAGGAGCAAAACAATCAAAGTTCCCCCGAAAAAGCTAGAAAAAACATCACTTTCCAGTTGTAAACTATCTTTTTTTCCCCATAAAACTGACCCAGCGGCTAACCAAAATACCGCACTCATTCCCTGAAGGTTTGAGTCATCCGCCTTCAATACTAAACTTATGTGAATTACAGCCAAACCTACTGCTATTCCTAGCAGCCAAAACTCAGATGTTTTTAGTTGTTCGACTGATGGCCTGCTTGCAACTTTCATAGACAATAGAGTTGGGTAAAGGTTTCTCTCAACTATTTTTCACAAATCTTAACACATTGTTCATTGTTCATTGTTGATGGTGACAACTGTTAAAGTTTGCCCCACATTGCCAGTTTCATTTCACGCACCGCCCGCTCCATTCCCACCAAAACAGCCCGACTAATGATACTATGACCGATATTTAGTTCTTCCATCCCAGGAATACAAGCCACAGGATAAACATTCCAATAAGTCAAACCATGACCAGCATTCACCCGTAACCCAGCAGCGATCGCCTGTTTTGCTCCTTCTTGTAGTGCTGCTAGTTCCAACTCTCTTGTTTTCCCATCAGGAGCATCAGCATATTTTCCCGTATGGAGTTCTATAAACATTGCCTTTGTCTTTGCTGCTGCTTCAATCTGAACAGCATCCGCATCAATAAACCAACTTACAGGAATATCCGCCCCTTGTAACTGTTCCACCACTCCACCAAGGCGAGGCAAATTCCCTACAAGATCCAAACCCCCTTCTGTAGTTACTTCCTCCCGTTTTTCTGGGACTAAAGTAACATAATCTGGTTTCAGTTGGCAAGCGATCGCCACCATTTCCTCTGTCGGTGCCATTTCCAAATTCAAATGAGTTCTTACAGTTTCTCGCAAAAGCCGCACATCTCGGTCTTGAATATGACGGCGATCTTCCCGTAAATGCACTGTAATCCCATCTGCCCCTGCCAATTCTGCCAATACTGCTGCCGCCACTGGCTCTGGTTCTACCGTCCGTCGTGCCTGTCTAATCGTCGCAATGTGGTCAATATTTACACCCAGGGTGAGCAATTTTCCATTCTCCTACCATAATTTATGATCTTGAAAAACCTCCTCTGAAGGCCTTCAGAGGAAAGTTTTTTGCCCAATTAATCGATAAAACCCATAAGATTGACAGGATCATCAATTTCATTAGAAGCAACAGGCCGATTGCCCATCACTGTATAATTTTCACTAATTTTCAGATTACTCAGAGCAATAGGGCGGTTGCCCGCAACCGTCAAATTACCTTTGAAATGCATCCCACTGGCAACCACTGGGCGGATACTGCCCACAGAAGAATAGGTACTAACTATTTTGAGATGGCTAGCTTCAATGGGGCGTTGTCCACGAATGCCACCAATTGGATTAACTGCGAGTTGGAGTGAAGATTTTTTTTCCTGATCATTTACTGATAAAGCCATCACCTTATTTTCATTCCCATTTTCTTCCCCAGTTTGATGATCAGGTTCCTCAACTTGATTACCGTTAGCTTCTATTGTTTCTACACTCATTTGCTTGTCTCCTAATCGTTTTTTTTCTTTACACACTTCCCTCTATTAGGGTCATGGCTCTAGACTCAGCTCTGTATTTTTTTTTTAACATTTATTCCATTAAACCACATCGCAGTTAACATCAGTCAAGATCTGTTTGGCTCATCTTCACTCAACTTGGCAAGGGCAAATTATCACACTTTTAAATTACCTATTTATATTCAGGAAACAAACAACACTTAAAACAAGGAATAACTAATTGTTAGTCTTTCCTCTGAGGTAGGAATATTTGCGATGGCCGCAGGCCTTGCCCCTTGGGCAATCGCTGTTGATGCTTTCAATAATCAGCTTCTAATAATAACTGCAAAGCTTCTTTCATCTCTGCAATCGTAGTCGTTGCTGTCCCAAACTGACGTACAACGATACTAGCCGCCAAATTCCCCAAAACCGCAGCTTCCCAAAAAGATGCCCCCACACATAAACTTAAAGTCAGTGCTGCTACCACCGTATCCCCCGCCCCCGTGACATCAAAAACTTCCACGCGATTAAAAGCAGGAATATCAAAAGTTTTTATCCCCCCATCCTTCTTTTCAAATAAACTCATCCCCTCTTCCCCCCGCGTAATTAGTATATGTTGCGCTTCTGTTAGCCTGAGTAAATCTTCCCCAGCTTTTTGTAACTTTTCAGCATTATTAATAGGATAACCCACCGCTAACTCTGCTTCAGGGAGGTTAGGAGTAAATAGAGTTGCACCTGCATATCTAGGTAAGTCTTTTTGAGTATCCACAATTACCCGCTCATGGGATAAAGCAGCTTCAATGACTGGGTTAGTAAATACACCATCCCCATAATCTGAACAAACTACCCCATCCACCTCAGTAAAATGCTCCTGAATATAGGCTGCTAACTGCATTTGTAACTCTAGAGGTGGTAATTGGTCAGACTTGCGATCAAGGCGAACAATTTGTTGAGTTACAGACTGACGCGCATGGCCAGAAATGCGAGTTTTAGTAACAGTCGGGCGATCGCTTTCCCTCAAAATTCCTTTTGTATCTATTCCTACTGCTGCAAATATGCTCAACAAAGCTTCCCCTTGTGGATCATCTCCCACCAACCCAGCAACCTTCACCTTTGCTCCCAACTTA
The DNA here is from genome assembly GCA_016903655.1 of Gomphosphaeria aponina SAG 52.96 = DSM 107014. GTDB lineage: Bacteria > Cyanobacteriota > Cyanobacteriia > Cyanobacteriales > Gomphosphaeriaceae > Gomphosphaeria > Gomphosphaeria aponina. The sequence continues at coordinate 16,548 of JADQBC010000034.1, read as the reverse complement.
GCTAAATTATAAACAGCATTTGCCCCACCTCCAGGAATTTGTCTAGTATTTTCATGGCGCAAAATTAATACAGGTGCTTCCCGAGAAATTCTTTCCACTTTGCCTGTCAAAAACTCATCCAAAGTTAAATCGCCAATAACTAACACCCGTGCCCTAGCAAAATTATCTAAAATTTTCACCAATTTGGGGGTGGCCGTAGCTAATTGGTTTAAAAAATCAGACATATATGATTTGATTAATTTCATTAAATTATTGTAACTTTTAGCTCAATTTTTCCCAACATTACATTTCTTATCCTCTCAAAATCTCAAAAAAGCTGGACAGAAAATCATTCATGTGATAGAATCTTCCATCAAGAATGTTAGCAAGGACTGATTAATCAGATGGATATTTTAACAGAAGGTGGTGGCCTGTTACTAGAACGGGACTATAGCATAATTATCGACAAAAGTGAAATCATGTTAACAGAAAATTTTACCACAGATGGAGAAAGAAGTTTTTGGAATATAGTCAAAGAAGCCACTTTTGCCATTGCCACCAAATGTGAAGAATTTGACTTTGATGGTTTAACAATTTATCTCTATGCTGATAATTTTGACAAATTTGAACGAGTAACAGTCCATCAACTGGCTGATATCTTCTTAACGCAAAAACCATCAGGGAAAGCGAGATTAACATTAGCCTTAAAAGATGCAGTTGAACATTATTTTCAAAGGCGTTTCCAAGGATTAACTAAACCAAATGGAGAAACAATTGTGATTATAACAGCTAGTGAACCAGAAGATGAAGCAGCAGTCAAACAAACTATTATTGAAGCTTCTCAACAAATGATTCACGAAGACGAATTAGGCATTACATTTATTCAAGTAGGGACAGACAAACACCTCGGAAAACTGCTCCAAACCTTAGATGACCATTTAGTAGAAATAGGAGCAAAGTTTGACATTTGTGATACAATTAAACTAGAAAACATAGATGAGAGAACCTTGAGTGAAGTTTTACTCCATGCAATCACAAATTAATAGCTTCCTTTAGAGCTTAAGGAACAGTAAGAGAGGGACAAATCTGTGATTTATATTCAAAATTAACACTAACACGATAAGATGGGGATTGGGGAGCAGTATTGAGCCAAGTACTAGCATTAATCTCCTGAAGTGCTTGCTGATTGAGTAAAAGATAACCCGAACTTTGCAGCAACTTAGCATCAGTAACTTTCCCATTGGTATCAACCAAAACCCCATAAACAGTTGTTCCTTCAATCTGTCGCAAACAAGCATCTTGAGGATAAATACCAGTAAAATTAAACTCTATTGGGGTTTTTTTTGGCACTGATGCCAGCCAATCAGCATAATTTTTCATCCCCTCTTCCTCAGTCGTATTAATCGGGTCAAATTTAACTAAATTCGCCTGTGCATGGACAGCAACCTGCAGATTTTCTTCCGTCGCCAAAATTTCCAAAGAAGAATTATCTGACTTCGGTTTCTTAGAAAGAATTATTGGGTTTTGAGAAAATTCAACTTGAGCTGGAGTGAGGGGAAAAACAGACTCTTTTTCATTGACAACAACAGGAGGAGGAGGAGGAGGAGATAATAAATTACTATTTATTTGAGGATTATTTGCCGACCCTGATGACGGAGTTATTGTCAAAGGTGGTAAAGGAAGAAGTGGTAAATTGGGAAAAAGAGCTGAACCAGATTGATGATTATTGGAAGTTGTAGGAAAAGGATTAACAAGAGCAGGATTAAAATTTTGGGGAGGATTTACAGCAGATGGCAATAGTAAAGGAATTTGAACAGAGGGATTTTCCCGAGGAGAGGAAAGACTATTAATCGAAGAATTGAGATTTTGTGAGGGATTAGAAGAAAAAGGCAAACGAGTCAAATCAACAACATTCAAATCCATAAGTTGCACAAAGCGATGGCCGCAGGCCTTGCCCCTTGGGCAATCGCCCTTTATTTCTTCTCCATGAGAAAGCTTAAAAATCGGTAGAGCTATTCCCAGCACCAAAAAATGGAGCACAACAGAAACAGCGATCGCCATATTATTTGGTTGACGTAACTTATTCAGCACAATAGTAACATTTGAAGACATATAATTACAAAAAAAATAAACCCAAATCCCTAGGGGTTTATTTTCCAACCCCCAGGAGTTAATTCACTTTAATTTCTAAGCTGAACAGGCATTAACAGATAGGTCACTTTCACCCCACTCATCGGCGTAAGAATTACAGGCTGATTGCACTCATTCAAGTGCATTTTAATTTCTGCTGCTGAAATAGTCTTTAAACCCTCCATAAAATACTTAACATTAAAACCAATTTCGAGATCCAATCCAGTAATCTGACCAGGCAAAGATTCCTTAGCACTCCCCACATCAGCCGCTTCTACCGACAGAGAAACTTCTGACTCCTCACCATTAATAGTAAACTTCACCAGATTATTCTTTTGATCAGCCAATACTGCCACCAATTCTAAACCACTCAACAGCCTTTTGCGCTCAAGAGTTGCTGTTCTCGTAAACTCAGTGGGAATCAATTTGCGATAGTCTGGATAAACCCCTTCTAATTTGCGACAGGTTAAAATTTGATCACCCAACTCAAATACCATTTGACCTTCATCAAAATTCAAACCCACTAACTCAGTATCTTGAGCCATGGAGAGCATCTTTTCCAGTTCCCGTAAAGCTCTTGCAGGAATAGTAACTTCAAAATCTTCTAATTCAGATGAGGTAACAGAATCTTCATCTAATGCAGTTTCCACCATCGCCAAGCGGTGTCCATCTGTAGCAGCAAATTCCAGACTGTAATGGGAGCAAATCAAATGCACCCCAGTTAATACCTGTTTAGTTTCATCCGTACTTGCTGCAAAAGCAGCCCCTCGCAAACCTTCCGTCAAAGCTGACTTGGGCAGCATTACCAGTGAACCATTTTCAACCACAGGCAAAGGTGGAAATTCTTCCGCACTCATCGCTCTAATTTGGAAACGACCAGAGGCAGAAGTTAAAGTAGTAAGAGCATTATCCTCACCCGAGTTATCCTCATAAGCAATAGTAATTTCCCCTTCAGGCAGACGAGAAACAATATCACCGAGGAGTTTTGCAGGTAAAGTAATCATCCCCCCTTCGATCACTGAAGCATGAAAGCTGGTACGAATGCCCAAGCTAAGATCGAAAGCCGTTAAGCTTACCCTGCCCTTTTCTGCATCCGCCACTAATAAAACATTACCTAATACAGGATGTGTTGGACGAGAAGGAACTACACGACTAACTCGGGAGAGGTTGATATTCAAATCAGTCTTGCTACAGTTAAATTTCATAAAACCTTTGAATCCTTGATTGGCAGCCAGTCAATTGTACTCTAGAAGCCAACATATTTTCTTGCTCTTGAGAAAACTTAAACAACTCAGAAGAGGAAAAAGGCTATGTTAAAATAATACAATTATCCCCTGAATCAATTTTAACAAATAACAAAAGTAAGTTGGATCTTAGTTTTATGATTCTAACATCAACCAAGGAGAACTAATTTCATAGAGTTTGAGCTTTCCTCAGATGAACCAGATAAAATATATAGCAAAAGTGCAATTTCCTGGCGGCGACATTGTAAACCCCCAAAGTCCCAGTTTCTACCTGTGCCAAAAATATGAATAACTATAAAAATCCTGAAATAGTCAATAGAGTCACCTTATGTACAGATGAGGTAGAGTGGGAGAAATGGGAATTACTCTGGCAAACAGCAGATGAAAATGGCAAACGACAGCTCAAGAAATATTTTCCGCAACTACTCAAACAAAACCCCAACAAATGGAATAATTGGCGCAAAAACCATTGTGATGTTGAGATCAACTTAACTAGAGTAAATCTTAGTGAAATCAACTTAGAAGGAATTAACCTAAGTAGAGCTAACTTATCTGGCGTAAACCTGAGCAAAACTTCCCTCAAAGAAGCACAACTCATGAAAGTAAACTTAAATGAAGCAGACTTAACAGGAGCTAACCTAGAAAAAGCTAACCTCCGAGGAGCATTGCTCAAAGCTAATCTTAGTGAAACCAACCTCCTCCAAGCAGATCTTTTGAGAGCAAAACTAAATGAAGCCAACCTAGAAAATGCTAACTTAGAAGGAGCCAAACTCATCAAAGCTGACCTCAGTTGGACAAACCTCAAAGGAGTTAACCTCAAAAGCGTTAACCTCGAAGGAGCTAACTTAAGTTGGACAAACCTCACTCAAGTTAATTTAGAAGGAGTTAACTTCACAGAAACTAACCTCAGTCGAGTCAACTTACAAGGAGTAAACCTCAAAGAAGTTAACTTGAAAGGCGCTAACCTAGAAGGCGCTAACCTCAAAGGCGCTAACCTAGAAAAAGCTAATTTAATGGGCGCTAACTTAACTAAAACTAATCTGACAGCAGCTAACCTAGAAAAGGCTAATTTAACTGGATCTAATCTGACAGCAGCTAACCTAGAAAAAGCTAACCTAACTCGCTCTAATTTTACTGCCGCTAACTTAACAGAAGCCAATTTAACCAAAGCTAACCTCACAGAAACTTTGCTAGATAGAGCCAATTTAACCAAAGCTTGTCTTCAAGAAGCTATTTTAGAAAAAACCAATCTGCAAAAAACAATCGGTTATCTAAGTTTTTTTGCTAAATTAGGTTTATTTAAGTCTTGATTTGGTTAATGATTAATTGTTGATTGTTGATTAACTTTCATAATCACTTTCAATCTCAACATCAAGAGTTGCTTCATCCACCCGCAAATATAATTTATTCGGACGGCAACAAACTTGACAATCTTCTATATATGATTGCTCCATTCCCGCACTCAGATCCACAAAAGTAACGTTAGTTTCCCCGCAAAATGCACACATATATTCAGCCGTTGTTTCCATATTTTATTCCTTCAGCTCCGAGTCAATAATTGTACGGATGTCAAATTTGGCTAAATATTTCACTTCCTGGTTTTTCTTAACTAATAATTTCAAGATTTAAAATAACTGGTAGCCTCTTCTAAATGCTTAATTAATGTCTCCTGGGGTAATGGCCCTTTTAAATGACTCCAGGGCAATACTTGGTCAGTTTTCCAATCACTATAGACATAATAATCTAACTCTGGTAACTGTCCTCGCAATTCTTTAAACGCCCGTTTATAACTACCAACAGTATCCCCATAATAGCGAGTTAATTCTAATAATTGGGAAAGACGGCGATCGCCTCTGGATATCAACCCCTGGATCACCGACCAATTATAACTTTCTGGTCGAAACTCAATCCCGTGCGATCGCATTTGTTTCGCCAACCATTTTAATCTTTTTTCCCCTTCCCTTTTCACCCCAAACCATTGAAATGGTGTATGAGACTTGGGCACGAAAGTACTGCACCCAAAAGTCAATCGTAAACCAGGAGCAGCTTTTTTCACATCTTGCATCATCTTTACAGTTGCCTCAAGATCCCCCTCATCTTCCCCAGGTATGCCCACCATCCCATAAAACTTAATCCCCTTTAAACCCCCAATTTTCGCATTAATTACCGCCCGAATAATCTCCTCATTTTGTAACTTTTTATTCACAATTTGGCGCAATTTTTCCGAACCACTTTCCACAGCAATAGTAACAGAGCGAGTATCCCTTTTAGCCAGAGTTGCAGCCAACTTTTCAGTAACTGTATTTGTCCGCACCGAAGCAATACTCAACCGCACATGATCATATTCAGGACGAGACAAATAATCTAACAAACATTCAAACTCTGGATGCTGAGTCACCGATGCACCCAATAAACCAATCCGATCTGTTACCTTCAAACCCTTTTCAATAGCAGGAATTAAAGCAGCTTCTAAACTAGCAGAGCGAAAAGGCAAAGTGAGATAACTAGCCAAACAAAAACGGCACATTTCGGGACAACTGCGCACCACTTCCACCATGTAAATATTTTCCCAGGCAGCCTTTTCTGTAACCACAGTAGAAGCAGAAAGAATATTCCCCCGATAAGTTTGTTTTTGCACCGTAGCAGGAATAGTTTTATCTAGCGGTTGAATAGACTTAATGTCCCCAGTCAAACTGTGATAAGATACCTCATATAAACTAGGAACATAAATCCCAGGAACTTGAGCCAAATGACGTAATTTAACTTGACGTTGAGCCCCTCTTACTTCCTGATAAGCATCAATAAAATCATCCAGGAGATTTTCCCCATCTCCCAATAAAATTAGGTCAAAAAAATCAGCAAAAGGTTCAGGGTTAGCAGTTAAAACAGGGCCACCACCAAAAACCAACGGCTGAGAAATATCCCGTTTTTTTCCTTGGAGAGGAATATTTAAACTTGCCAAAAGATTGAGAATATTAACATAGTCCAATTCCCAAGAAAAAGAAAATCCCAGCAATTCAGGATTTAGGGGTAAAGTTTCCCCAATATCAGTAAACATTCGACTCACCAGCAAGTCTGAGCGCATTGCCAAAGTCGCCCAGACAATTTGATACCCCAAGCTAGTAATCCCCACACTATACTCATTGGGAAAAGCAAAAATGGTGGGGATAGGGTCAGCTTCAAGGGAAGCTGGTGTAAAAAGAAGGCGTTCTCCGTGAAATATACTCACAATGGGATGTAGTTTTAAGCTTCTGACTCCATTTATATTGTAAATGTCACATTTCCCCAACTAATTAAACTCCCTAGCTGTACCTAACTAAAATGCCACTTAATACATACGGCTAATAACATAGTCTGGTAAATCAAGGAGAGCTTGAGCAGAAGCTGAGGGTTTGAGACAGTTGAGGTTCTGCACAGCTTTTTGCCCATGGTCAGCGGCTAAAGAACGAGCGCGTTGGATACCAGTACTTTCTTTGACTAAACTAAGTGCAAGTTCTAAATCTCCATCCTCGCTAAATTCCCGTTCAATCAACACTTCTAAAAGTGGTTTTTCTTCCATGGCATATAAAACTGGAGCTGTCAGATTCCCACTCACCAAATCCGAACCAGCAGGTTTACCCAAGACCTCCGTAGAAGCAGTGAAATCCAAAATATCATCCACAATTTGAAAAGCTAAACCCACATTTTTGCCGTAGTCATATAGATTTTCAGCCACTTCTAGAGAAACACCGCTTAATACCCCAGCAGCTTTAGCACTGTTGGCAATTAATGACGCTGTTTTGTAATAACTCTTTTCTAGGTAAGCTTCCAGAGATAAGCTAGTTTCAAACTTACTCATCCCTTGCTGAATTTCTCCCTCAGCAAAGTCCCGAATGACCTCAGAAAGTAATTTAACTACCTGAAGATTATCCAGATTAGCTAAATACCAAGAAGACTGAGCAAACAAAAAATCACCAGCTAGTACAGCGATACGGTTATCGAATATACTATTGACTGTGGCAACATTACGGCGCAAGTCCGCTTCATCCACCACATCATCGTGAACCAAACTGGCAGTGTGAATCATTTCTGTGATTTCTGCTAAACGCCGATGGCGTGGCGTGATATCGTGATCTAACATGGTTGCCCGTGAAACCAGCAGGACAATAGCAGGTCTAACCCGCTTTCCCCTGGCCCCGAACAAGTGTTCCGCCGCCGCCCCCAGAATGGGATGACGTGCGCCAATGAGTTTTTTAAGGTTGTCTGTCAAAATACGCAGATCGTTATCTACAGGAGCAAAGAGGGATGTTACTGAAATCATCGATTAGCCCAGTCTGGCAATATAGTTAAGAAAGTTTACATATTCTTAGATTTATTTTAAGCTAATCTCCAATTTTGTGTTAGTTTAATAGTAAGGGTTCTCATAATTCCCTCCACTCATTCACCATTTGGCAAAAGTATTTTTTTGCCTTCAATTGTGTTTATTTCTAGGGGGTTGGTTCCTAAACCCTTACCCAAGTGGGTAATGCTTGTGCTAATACATCGGACTATTCTCAGGGGCCTTTGTAACCAAATTGTTGATCTATTTTCTCAGACAAAAGATCTTTCTCAATCAAAAGATCTACTCTATAAGTGCAAGCAAAAACCTCACTAAAGTTTAGTAAACTTTAGCAACCCTTCACTTGCACCAGCTCATTTAACGTTATTTTGGTCATAACACCTACAGGTACATGATGCCAGCTTGTAGATCTGTTGCTAATAGTTAAACAGGTGAGAAGCTAAGGTTTTTTAAGCCAGTGCTATTAGCCTAACAAGCCAGAATAACCGAGCATCAGGATACTTTAACCCGTTTATCGGAGTTTTCAGTAATGAGTAATTTTGTATTTGTTCTCGATTCAGGTTACAAATGTAACTAAATACGGGTTTCCCCGCTCCCAAGCTAAACAAAAGCCTTTTGAAGGTTGGAAAACTGGAGAGCTTGTATTATTAATAACTAAAAAAGGTATTTGCTCCCGATGGGTACTCTTACGCTTTTAGTGAAGTTTAGTAAACTTTAGTAAGGTTTAGTAAACTATTTTGCTATCTAGTCGCACCTCTATGAGAGCATAGATGGGTTTTTGTTGCCTGTTATCTTTTCTATTCCCCTGATCGCCTTGTACTTGAGGATTTGAATTTAATTTAATCTCTTCAAGTTGGCGATGACTATTGCTTGCTGCTGTTTTGAGCTGGCAAAAATTTTTTCTGCTCTGCTTTTGTTCACCTTATTACTGATGGAGATATGTCGATGTTGATAGTACTACTGGCCGCTATTTATTTATTCACAATCTATTTGTTGTTAACCTTTGTCCCTCGTCTGCTGAAAATAACGACGCAAGTAACTTCTCGTGCTGTGGGTCAAGCAAGTAGCCTGCGTTAAATTTTAATCAAACCTAACCATTATAACAAAAGGTTTTAGATTTTGACAAGTTATAATCTAGGATTGCTGATCATTAGATTAAGAGACTACCCTGGGTAGTCTCTTAGTTTTGCCCTTGAGCAATAAACAATAACGAGAAATCAGCTTGCAATACTTATTTTTACTCTAATAAATATACTGACAGGTTATCTTTGCCGAATGTATTGTAATATACCGTTAGCGAGGGCTTCTGCCATATCTTGGCGATAAGCAGAATTGGCTAGTTTAGCAGCATCCTCATTCCCAGTAAGGAAACCCACCTCCACCAGCACAGCAGGCATAGAGGTTTTTCTGAGGACGTAAAACCGCGCACGGCGAACACGGCGATCGTTAACATCCACCTCTCCCAATATATTTCTGTGAATTGTAGCGGCTAGCTCTTTGCCAGTTTCGTAGTAATAAGTCTCCAAACCATTCACATCAGGGCGACTCATCCCCATAGAATTAGCGTGGATACTCACAAAAATATCAGCATTTGCTCGATTTGCCATATTTGCTCTGCCTTCGAGACTGACAAAATAATCCGCCGAGCGAGTTAAAATAACTTGCACCCCATTTCTTTCCAAAATCTGAGCCACCTGTTGGGAGATGGGGAGAATGATATCTTTTTCTTGGATACCACCAATACCTCTAGCCCCTGGATCTTTCCCTCCATGTCCTGGGTCGATCATTACACTAATTCTTTCATTGGGAAGACTAGATAATTGCCTCGGTGGTTGCACTCTGTTGGGAGGTAAGGGTTTTGGTGGCGGTTCAACTGCCCTAGTCGCATTAGAAGTATTAGTACTACGAACCGAGGTTTCTCCGATCAAACCTCTTAACTGTAGAGCTAAAAACTGAGCACTCGGTTGATTTAGTTCTTCAATGCGTACCCCTAAAGCAGGCTGCACTTGAACCATCACCGTATTAGAGTCTGACTCCCAGATGCGCAACTGATAAATCGGACTGTTAACATCTAGCTCAGGATTTTGAAATCTCTCGTCGAGTTGAGCATCAGGGATAGTTATTTCATACACTCCCTCACTAGCATTCCAATTCCCTGTAGCTGCTAATTCCTGATCAGCTTCAATCAAAAGCTGCTCATTATTCTCCCCAAGTCTTACTGATTTAATTGTCGGTTTTTTATTTTCCTGTGGAGCGCTGCTGATAGAAAGGCCAGAAGAATTACCTGTATCCACAGAAGCCATGCCACCCACAGGCCAGAGAACTAAACCACCTGATCTGCTAAAAGATGCCTGCCAGTCTGGGCTATCTTCTGTCACCTTTAAAACGATAGTAGCTTTCCCTCGGGAATTGGAACTTTGAGTAAATTCAATCTCACTCACCCCGTAGTTATTCACCGCCAACTTTTGGGAAGCCAAACTAGCAGGAAGAACAACACCATCGAGTTCAAACTCAATTAAACGGCGATCGCTACTGCGTTTCATCTTAATATTTTCCCCTTCTCCCCCATCAAAGCGGACAAATAAACCATTACTTGTCATCTGCAAATCTAAAGATGGTTCCTCATTAGCCTTAAAAGAGACAGCAGCATTAGTATTTTCCTCAGAGACAGACTCTTGCTGCTCAGGCAAACTGGGGGGGGGATTTTCCCGCGTTACTCGGCGGCGTTGGCTAGGCCTGCTACTGGCATCGCTTACTCTAGATTGCTCATTTTGCTCATTTTGAGGCAAAGGCAATGTATCTGGCTTTGGCTCGGGTAGCTTTACTGTCCACTGAGTCGGGGAAGCGCCTCTAATATTTATCTGTTCTGGGTCAATTGTGTATCCCCCTGCCAATTCCACCACTATTCTAGTAGTCTCAGCATCAAACTGTCCCACTCTTACACTTTTAACCATCCCGCCAAAGCTTTCTTCCACTGTTGGCCGATCCAACTTTGTTTTTGGTAAATCGATCACTAAACGGGTAGGATTTGTAATTAGCTTGGCCTTTGGCTGTACTCCCCCATTCGTGGTAAAAGATAGTTGATTTTGACTCGACTCAAACCGCCAAGACATTAATTTTGCTGCTTCAGCGGGAGATGAAAAAAGACAAACACTTACAAAACTTAAGGGTACCCAGTGAAATCTCGCCATTGTTACTCCTCACATACATGGGTTTTTTCCTCTAACACTTGCTCTGTGTATTTGTAGGGGATGAAAATAAGCCTCCTAACTTAAATCCCAATCAAACAACATCACAGTTATGGTTAGTGCCAACCATTTTACTTGATAGATTAAATGAAAAGTCATTAGTCATTGGTCATTGGTCTAAGCTCGCTCGCACGCTCGAAAAGTCCTGCGACTACGCGGTTAGTGCAGTCGAAGGGACGAAGGGCGCATATGAGTGTTGGTCATTAGTCATTGGTAGGGGCGATCAGGCGGAATAACCTATTACTGAAAACGAGAACAAATATCTCAAAACCCCCATCATGATTATTTGTAATAATTTAGACTAAAAAAAAATACAATTGATAACTGATAACTGATTTAAGCAGACAAAGACGGCCCGCAGGCTGCCTAAGTTTCATTGGCTCTGAGCTTAGTCTTGTTTCACAGTTTCTTCTGTTTTCAGATTCTTTGGCAAATCAGAAGAGGATACTGTTTCTTTAAACACAAACCTTAACATAGGTGGAGCAACAAAAGTTGTGATGATGACCATCATAATGATTGCAGCATCTGTTGCTTCTGACAGTGCGCCACTCGCAGAACCTACTCCAGCAAATACCAATCCTACCTCACCTCTAGGAATCATCCCTACACCAATCGCCAGTTTGTTGATGTGCGGTTGACCAAAAACAGTAAAACCTGTAATTACTTTGCCTAGAATTGCTACTACAATTAAAAAAGTAGCAATAATTAAACCTTCACGGTTACTCGGAATTGCTGGATTTAATACACTCAGGTCTGTTTTTGCCCCTACAGAGACAAAGAAAATGGGAACAAAAATGTCAGCTACAGGAATTACTTGTTGTTCTAATTCTTGCCGTTTTTCTGTTTCTGCTAAAACTAAACCAGCGGCAAAGGCTCCTAAAATTGCTTCTAATTGAATGACATTAGCGATGTAAGAGAGGGTAAAGCAAAAAATTAAGCTGGTAATTAATAGTTGACCACGAGTTTTCATGTTGTTGACCAGCCCTACTAAATAGGGAGTCAGCAAACGACCAATTAAAATTGCTCCCACCAGAAAAACACCAGCACTAATAATCAAGTAAATAACGTTACTTATTTGGATTTCACCAGTTTTTGCGAGAGAAGCAACTACTGCTAAAATAATAATACCCAAAACATCATCAAGTACTGCTGCCCCAATGATAATTTGCCCTTCTTTGGAAGAGAGTTGTCCTAATTCTGCTAGTACTTTGGCGGTAATGCCAATACTGGTTGCGGTTAGGGCTGCACCTGCAAAAATTGCAGGGACAAGAGGCAGATGAAATAAATAGACTAATCCCGCTGTTCCTGCGGCAAATGGGGCTACAACTCCCACCACTGCAACAACTGCAGCCGTTGGCCCGACGCGAATTAATTCTTTTAAGTCAGACTCAAGGCCAATTTCAAATAACAGAATAATTACTCCTAATTCTGAGAGCAGGGAAATTACTTCGCTTTGACTGGCAAAAACACTACTGGCTGCTTCGGGAGTTAAACTGGAAGTTAACTGCAGTAAACTCATAATTAGGGAGTTACTTGCAGTTGAGCCGCTTTCTGGGAATACTAGGAGTCCGAAGGCTGAAATGCCAATGACTACCCCGCCTACGAGTTCTCCTAATACAGGGGGTAAGTTGATTCTGACGCAAATTTCGCCACCTAGTTTGCTGGCAAAATAAATGACAACTAAACTCAGCAGCACTCCTGCTAGAATCAGGGAAGGGCTTCCCCCTTCTGTTTCTGTAGCTAGTAATGGATGGAAGTTTGAGGAAAGGAAATTAAACCAGATATACATTCATCTCGGCAGAAATCACTTTCTATACTCTACAAGCTTTTTAACAAAATTCTCCTCTTTCTTCCCTGACTTCTGCTTTATGTGGTCGCACTTTCATTAATTACCGCAGGTTCGGGCGGGTTTTGATTTAAAGATCAGTTGCTCAGCTCGATCAAGGCTAAACCCGCCCCGTAAGAAATTGTGTAAATAATGCAAGCTTATCTACTTATGTGGCACTAGATAGGGTTTGCTTTCTTGCTTTTACCAATCTCTACTGTTGTCTGGTAAGATTAATTTTATAATTTCAATAAAATTATTTATGGCAACTGCTAACTTATTTGAATCGTTAAATATATCTCAGGATGACTACTGTTTGTTTGGTTTGGCTACCTGTTTTCTTAAGCAGGAGGGGGAAGTTACTGAAGTCCAGGTTGTAGAACCTATTCCTTCTGCTGCTCTTGAAGCTCTACTTCAGGGTATTCCTACTTCTTATCAGTTTGCTTGTGCTAAAATTTTGGGGGAGGTTTTTGCTGGGAATACTCCTCAAATACCTGCTGAGTTTCCTAATGATGCTCATTTGTGTGATAATTTTACTGAGCGCACGGTTGCAGCGGCTCGTACCTACAAGAGTCGCCCTGAAGCTCAGGTTCACATTCCTTTGAATAGGATTAAGGATGATTTTAATTTTTCTCTGGCAAAGAAACGGGTGCTGAATGCTGTGAATATGGTCAGTACTGAGGATAATGTTAAACAGCATGAATATACTCACAAGGTTTTATAAGCAGGGTTAACTATGTTGAAACTTTACGGTGGTCTTCGGAGTCGCGCTTCTATTGTTCAATGGTATCTCGAAGAGTTGGGGATTCCCTATGATTTTGTCTTACTCGATATGCAGGCGGGAGAACACCGAAAATCTGATTTTTTGGCTATTAATCCCATGGGCAAGGTTCCTGCTATTGTGGATGGGGATTTTCAACTGTGGGAGTCTGGGGCAATTTTGTTGTACCTGGCTGAAAAATATGGCGGAATGCCTGTTTCTTTGCCAGAGCGGAGTGTGATTACTCAATGGGTTTTGTTTGCTAATGCTACTTTGGGGGTGGGCATTTTTGTGGAATCTAGTCGCGATCGGGAAATGCCTAAGTTATTGTCTCCTCTGAATGCAATTTTGGGAAGCCAACCGTTTTTACTCGGTGATGAGTTTTCTGTGGCTGATGTGGCAGTTGGATCCATTTTGGCTTATATACCTATGATGCTTCCTGTGGATTTGAGTGACTATCCCGCCGTGGTGGATTATATTCAACGAATGGGCGATCGCCCTGCTTTTCAAAAAACTATTGGTAAACGTTCTGCATAATACATAAAAAGGGCATCCATTAACGCGGATGCCTTTTTTTTTCGGGACGTTCCCTTTTATCTAAACCCAACTGCTGCTTGCCATACGAAAGCCAGCAACAAGAAAAATACGGGGATGATGGGGAGAACATCAATTAGGGGATCGAACATTGAGTAAGCTTCTGGCAAATCTGCCAATAGCATTGCTGCTTCCATCTATCTCTCTTCCTTCTTAACTCGGTTTTCTTCTTTGTCATCCATCCTAACATGAGTTGGTTCTTACCATCTTTTTTCGGCTCTTAGTTTTTTTGTATAATCTGATACATAAAATTTTACCAAAATTTTATCTTTAGGGGTTGACAACAGCAACCATTGTCTGCTAGGTCATTTGGATTTTAATCCTCTACAAATAGGACGGGAACTAGCAAACAGAAGACTCGGTATAGCAATATTGTTTTTTAAGTATAAAAATCTGACAGTTTTTAGAGGACTACCTAACCCATAATATCATCATATTATTCATATAATAATTTTTATTACAGTAGAAACAAGAGGGATGGCTTTTAATATTAGTAAAGGTAGTGATTTTCCCAGTCGCTCTGAACATTTTAAACAAATTTTGGTCTAAATTTCTTCCGCAACCTGTTAACAATTATCAATTGTTTTAGGTGAGATGTTAAATTTTATTGGTAAGAATTAAATTCCAGATAGCAGCAAGAATGCCTGTTACTAACACACCAATAATGCCTAAAAAGCCAATGGTAAAGGTGTTTAGGCGAGTTTTTACATCAATTATTTCTTTTTCTATAACTATTCCTTTCTCTTCTAAGCGAATTTGACTAGCTTTAGTATCTTGCAACTCTTTATTTAAAATATCAAATTTCTGCTCAAATTTTCGGTCGAGATGCTCTATTTTTTGGTTGATTTTTTGGTCGAGATGCTCTATTTTTTGGTCTATTTTTGGGTCGAGATTATCAATTTTCTGCTCTATTTTTACAAGAAGCTCCTTAATGTCCATTTCTATACTAACTGTCATACAACTCTCCATTGTCTCTAATTAAACTGAATTAGTCTATTATAGTGGGTTACGACGGAACTTACCCCGACCCGACTGGCTAAAATGACCTAATAGCATTTTTATAAAGAAATGAGCGACAAGGGGTTGAAACTGGGGTGTTGAAAATGAGCAAAATTAAGAGGCAAAAAATATTGCAATTATTCTCTGGGGAAAATCAACACCAGAGCGGAAAAAAAAAATTTCTCTTTTGGGGTTGACATTGGGCGGAGTTGTATGCTACTATTAAAATGGGAAAAGATGCGCCCCATATATATAGCTATTAAATAACAATCATAGTTAAAGGGAGGGCATTGCAGCCTCTCCCCCCACCTACAAAACTTAGAAGATGAAAATGTTACCAGCAGCTAAAGTGGGAGCGCCTGTAAAAGTAGCTATCTGCACCTGAGCTGTTCCTCCTAACCCATCTACATCGTAGAATAATGCTCCAGTGTTATAGATAAAGCGATCGCTGGTATCTAATGCAGCAGCACCTAAGACAAACTGACTACTGGGTAGAGTTGCTCCTGGTACAAGTCCACCTCCAAAACCGCCAGCACTAATGCGGAGCTGGTCTTTTTGAGTACCATTAAAGTCTGTAATAGTATCTAGCATGTCTGTGGTGGCGTTGAAAATAAACCAATCTGCTCCAGCGCCCCCTGTAAGGATATCGTTTCCTCCACTCCCAGTAAGCTGGTCATTTCCATTTCCACCAAGGAGGTTATCGTTTCCTGCAGCACCATTGAGACTGTTACTCCCACTATTTCCTGTAAGGGAATTGTCTAAAGCATTTCCTGTTCCATTTATGTTGGCTGTGCCAGTCTGAACCAGGTTTTCTACATTATTGGCTAGGGTTTGGGCGATATTGGTATTGACTGTATCTGTACCAGAGTCTGTTGCTTCTTCTACTACGTCAGCGGTTTGCCCTACGATATAGGTATCGTTTCCTGCCCCTCCTGCCATACTATCGTTCCCTGTTTTCCCGTCCAGAATGTTGTTCCCACTATTTCCTGTGAGGGAATTGTTTAAAGTATTTCCTGTTCCATTTATGTTGTCTGAGCCAGTCTGAACCAGGTTTTCTACATTATTACCTAGGGTTTGGGTGATATTGGTGTTGATTGTATCTGTACCAGAGTCTGCTGTCTCTACAACCACATCAGCGGTTTCAGTTACGATATAGGTATCATCTCCTGCTCCACCTGCCATTTGATCGTTCCCTGTTTTCCCGTCCAGAATGTTGTTCCCATTATTTCCTGTGAGGGAATTATCTAGAGTATTTCCATTTCCATTTATATTGGCTGTACCCGTCTGAACCAGGTTTTCTACATTATTACCTAGGGTTTGGGTGATATTGGTGTTGACTGTATCTGTCCCTTCATTGGCAGCCTCTACTACCACATCTCCCGTTTGACCTACTGTATAAACATCGTTCCCTGCTTTTCCTGTGAGAGTGTTATTCCCACTATTTCCTGTGA
>JADQBC010000026.1 GCA_016903655.1 Gomphosphaeria aponina SAG 52.96 = DSM 107014 | reverse complement strand
ACTATATAAAGCGGAGTTTTTTGCAACAAAAGTGGATGTAATTGACCAATTGTATCCAAGTAGTAAAAGTTGTAGCAATTGTGGAGCAATCAAAGCAGATTTAACTTTATCTGACCGCATTTTTAGGTGTAATGAATGTGGTTTAACCATTGACAGAGATTTAAATGCTTCAGTGCGATTAGAAAAAGCCCCAGATAAAGTAGTAGTGGATAGGGTGGGCTACACCCGAATCAACGCCTGTGGACAGTAGCGAGCCGACTCGTCTGGATGAAGCAGGAAATAAACTCTCAAGGCAGTAGCCTTGTTAAAGAATAAACCTGATTATTCAAGGAAAGTTCAGTTTTATATAGCAGTCTTTAGAAACTTGGAAACCAGTTAAGAAGATGGGGTAAAGTATTAGGCGTAGCCCGCCGCAGGCATCGCCTCTTTTACTTCAAACTCTACTAACTGCGATCGCCCTTCGTTGATAGTAGATTTATATTTAATGTTAATTCACAAAGAGTTACTTAAAAAGAAGTGATAGACTTAGATTGCTGCATAAAAGCAAGAAACATCTGATTCCTACATCAAAAGTACGCCAGGGGTTTTAATCCCTGGCGTCGGGCAAAAGTCCGTTTTAACGGACTAAAATTATTATGTAAAAATTTAATCCTCTTCCTAGGGGTTTGGGAATCAAAACCCTACAGCTATTAGCTTTGGGTTTAAACCCAAAGCGAGCGATCATGCCTTAGTGCAAAACTCATTGGCACTTTTAGTTATTTTATAACAAAGCGCGGCAAGCTTCAATTACCCAGCAACTGCTGAAATTTTTTTAAAACGGTTTCGCTCATTGGTCTATTGTTTTTTTCCAAAAAAAGGGGCAATACCGCAAGTTTTTGAATTTTTTTATACAAAAAATTTTTTTTTTCTTATTTATATTTTCACAGACAAGGGGCGATACCGCCTCAAGCCTCCATTAATTTTGCTTAAGCAAAATTATTTACACAATTTCTGTAGGGGCGGGTTTAGCCTTGATCTTTGTGAGCAATTGATCTTTAAATCAAAACCCGCCCGAACCTGCGGTAATTAATGAAAGTGCGACCACTTACCTACTTATTTTGAATAACTCAATAAAAGCAAAAAAATAACAGAAAACTACAGTAGCTGAAAGTTTGAGCAACTCAAGACAAAAGGGGAAGAATAGGCTAAAGTAAAAATGTAACTGTTCAATCTTTTTAAAAGATTACTGCCATGACTAGACGCATATTCACCGTAGGAGATCCTGCTCCTTGGTTTAGTTGCCGTTCTTCTAATAGCAGCGAATTTCATTTTGGGACAACAGCAGGTAGATATCTGGTTTTGTGCTTTTATGGATCGGCATCAATTAGGAAAAACGCTCGTGTCATAAATTATTTGACAAAAGAGCTGCGTCATTTTTTCGATGATGAAAAAATCGCATTTTTTGGCGTTAGCATAGACAATCAAGATGAACAACTTGCCAGGGTAAGTCAAATTTTACCTGGCATTCGCTATTTTTGGGATTTTAATGGTCAGGTAAGCTTACTTTATGGGGCGATCGCTCCTGAACAAGAGTTAACCCAGGGTCAAATTGCCTACAATTCGTTTACTTTAGTCCTTAGTCCTCTGTTGCGGGTGATGGCAAACATTCCCTTAACTGACCCCGACAGGCACAATGAAACAATCTCAAAAATTCTCTCAGAACTGCCACCAGTAAATGATTATGCTGGTGTACCGCTTCATGCCCCTGTTTTGATTGTTCCGAGAATATTCGAGCGGTCATTTTGCCGTCAACTGATAGAGCTTTATGAAAAAAATGGTGGTAGTGAATCTGGGTTTATGCGGGAAAAAGACGGCAACACAGTGGGAGTCGTCGATTATAGTTTCAAGCGTCGCCAAGACTATTACCTTGACCATGACTCAGTTAATGATGAAATCTGTGCCGCTATCCGAGCCAAAATTGTCCGCAGGCTAGTTCCAGAAATTGAGAAAGCTTATCAATATAAGGTGACTCGAATGGAACGATATGTGATCGCTTGTTACGATGGGGAAATTGGTGGTTTCTTCCGTCCACATCGGGATAATACAACAAAAGGGACTGCTCACCGTCGTTTTGCTTGTACAATCAATTTGAATACTGAAGAATATGAAGGCGGAGATCTGCGATTTCCAGAATTTGGACGAGCTACCTACAGAGCGCCAACAGGGGGAGCGGTTGTGTTTTCTTGTTCACTTTTACATGAAGCTACGCCAGTGACCAAAGGGACTCGCTATGCTTTTCTGCCCTTTTTGTATGATGATGAGTCGGCACAAATCAGACAAGAAAATTCTGTATTTCTCACTGGGGAAATTATCCGTTCATAAAGTATGTTGTAATGCGAAATTGCGACGCTCACTGATCGCCGTAACGCACCATTTAGGTTTTTTTTGTATTAGACCTCAAGGGAAAATCTGAGCGCCAGCAAAGGATCTCCGAGATCCAACGCTTGCGCTCAAGATCACAGCTTTTCGTAATTTCGCTCATTGGTCTATTAATTGAGACAAGGGGCGCGGGGCTCCTTGTCTGCTTACCTACTTACTCTTATGAATGGTTTTCTTCATTAAAATATGGGGAATTGTGACCTCGATGAAGAATTTTCCATGTGCTTGATAACCTAGTTTTTCATAAAAACCTTTTGCCTCATACCTCGCGTGCAGTTCAATCTCTCTAAAACCTTGGGAGAGGGTAATTTTCTCTGCATAGTCAAGCAGTTGGCGACCAATGCCTTTACGCTGATAAGTAGGCTCAACAGCCATTTGTCTTAGCTTGATTATAGATGAGTTAATTGGTCGAAGGGAGACGCAGCCCACCAGTTTTTCCTGATCAAAAGCAGCTAAATGGTACTCATTAATCTCATTAGCCAGGTCACTTTCGTTTAATTCAAGTCCCAGAGGCTTTCTCAATACCTGTTCGCGTAGTAATAAAGCAGCATGATAAGCGGCACTGTCAATGAAAATTAGCTTAATAGTTATTGTCATAGGAGCTTGTAGCAATCTTTTGAATTAAGTTATTTTTGCAATAAATAAAATTGCTGGTTCTGACGTTGATATGCTGCAAAAAACTCTAGAGCTTCACTAATTACTTCATTGGGGGAAGTAAAGCTGCCACTATTCACTTGTGTTTGAATAAACTTTTCTTGTTCAGGGGATAATGAAATATTAATCTTCATATTTAACTCATTGTCACTTTTATTAGTAATAATAACTGTTTTTTGAGCAAATCTTGCGGGATAATATTTTGAGCGGCAATGAAACAGTTTCTGGAGGTAAACAGAGATGGTCAGTAAACCCTGTATCTATGACAAACTCAATGGATAAACTCGCTCCATTTGGGAGTAGGAATGTCAAATTTACGAATAAATTATTATTAGGTACAACTCTAGAAATCACTTATAAACACGCTCCATAACACTACCAAAAGAAACAGCAACATTGTATCCAATACGAATACCGAATAACCTGGCATTTGGATGCTTTTTACTTAGATTTCGTGCTGCTTTCAATCCAGTTGCGTCAATTTCATAGTCACCTGTTTCAATATCAATAATTACCATTTTACCGATGTTATCTTCTGTTTCCACTTGCTGAGGAATAGCGCTCTCATACAAATGTTTTGCACGCCGTGCAACCTCTTCGCGACTTAAAAGGATGACTTGCATAGCTGACTCCCTGTTATTTCTTTGCCATTCTTGAATCTCATTATATCTTATGAGAAAGCAGATAGTTTAGGTAACTGTATAAACTCTTTTAATTCTTGATTCAGCATTATTATTTTTCCATTGATGATATTCTTGACGGATTTTTAAGGGTTGTGTCAAGTCGTGTTTGATAGGATTGGGTTTGCCAATAAGCGAAATCGCTTTTTTGTTCTTTAAGATGAGTTTTCTGACAAATTCTGACAAGATAAATTTCCATTTTGTTTTTAATTTGAATGAATGTAAGCTAATTAGTCAAAGCCTTTTTTTTACTCAAGCGATCGCCCGAAGAGCCAATATTATAGTTATTATTGAAGAGGTAAAACAGCAGGATCGAGAATTTGGGAAATACTATAGGGATTTTCGGCGGGGAAAGTTTCATCAGGTAAGTTAGTTTCCTGAATTGCTAAATCTCTACCATCTTGATATGCAGAAACAATTGCTTCAGATAAATATGATTTTAAACTGGGATTATCTTCAAGATGTTCTTTAATCCGACGGCGTTGTTCTCTAATTGTTGCTTTCCAACTATTACTCTGTTTATGTTTTTGATATTCCCATTTTAAGAGATGGCTAATCAAAATCCCCAGTCGGTTTCTCAACTCTTGCCTTTCTTGCTTACCCAAAGATTCAATCTCCTCAATTAAATTTAAAACATCAAGTTGATTTAGTTTGCCTTCTTGTAAAATCTTTACTTGCTCCAAAGTCCAAGCATAAAAATCTGTTTCATAAAGTTGTGTTTTCATAGTATTAATTTTTGGCAAAAAATTTGTCTTTTGATTAGAGCTTTGACCTACGCCTTTTTCCACCCCTCGAGTAATAAATAGTAGGTTTATTCGGAGTAATTTTTGCAACCTACTATTTATCAATGGATTTTCTAATTAATCAAACACCTGGCTTTAAACAACACTAGCAACAGGTTGTTTTTGCGCAATTCTTTCCCCCTTTAGCACCATCTTTACTCCATTAGCTTGAGCAAGAGTTACACCACGACGTTGGGGTTTTTCTGGTTTTTTGTCAGCTAAAGCTAGTTGATAATGGGATAAAATTGTTGCCAACACCAACTTCATTTCAAATATTGCCAAAGCTTCCCCCATACAACGACGCACTCCCCCGCCAAAAGGCATAAATTCATAAGGGGAAAATTGCCGCTCTAAAAACCTCTCTGGTTTAAACTGTTTTGGATTGGGGTATAAATCTTCTCGCTGATGCAACAAATAAATACAGCCCACCAGGATTTGACCTGCTTCCAACTCCTGCCCCAGTAGCTCTATTTTTTCTTTCACTAATCTCGGAAAAGTTAACATCCCCACTGGATGAATGCGCAGGGTTTCGTTACACACAGCAGTAAGATAGGGGAGTCGGAAAATGCTCATAGGATCTGGTGATTCACCCAAAGTATCCAACTCTTCAAGGAGTTTTTCCCTAACTCCTGGTACATGATGCGTCCAGTATAATCCCCAAGCCATTGCGGTGGCGGTGGTTTCGTGTCCAGCAAATAGGAGAGTCATTAACTCATCGCGCAACTCCCGATCAGTCATGGGGTTTCCCGCTTCATCCCTGGCTGACATTAGGAGTGAGAGGATATCTGTGCGATTTGGATCTGGTTGAGAACGGCGAGTTTCTATTTCAGCATAGAGCAGTTCATCAATTTGTTGCCTTTGACGTACAAAGTAGCCCCAGGGACTCCACGCACCTAAATCTTTTTGCAGGAATGGGAAAAAAAGGAAAGCAGAAGTTAAAGGAGATTGAAATAAATCGGACATTAAAGCCACAAAATGCTTGAGTTTTTGACACAACTCTCCCTCATGCAGCCCAAAAACCGCCTCTAAAATAACTTGCAGGGAAATTTCCTGCATCGCAGTCCTGGCAGAAAAAGGTTGATCTGTTGGTAATTCACTGATAACTTTCTCTGTTAATCTAATGATTAACTCACCGTAGTTTTTCATGCGATCGCCATGAAAAGAAGGCATAATCAGTTTTCTGCGCTCCTTATGGCGATCGCCTTCTAACATAATCACCGAGTAGTCCCCAATTAAAGGTGTCAAAATTTTATTAAATTCACCTGGAGCAGTATATTTTTGGCGATCATTGGTTAAAATTTCCTGAATTGCCTGGGGATTATTGACGAATATGAGAGAATCTCCCAAACCCACTACTTTAGCGACAAACATCTCAGGATATTCTTGGGTAGCGGTTTCCATATATCCTACTGGATCGGCAACCCATTGAATTTTCTGTAATAGATTAGGAGTTTTTGGCCCTTTTAGCTGCATTTTTCTGTCCTCTTTTTTCTTACTTTAAGACTAATTTGGTGAATGTATCTATAATTATATCTACTCCAGTGGGTAAACCTCTTCTTTGCTATTTTCTAGAGTTGTTATAATAGTTTCTTATATTATTTTTATGGGGAGATTTTAACCGATGTTGTTAACAAAACCTAGAGCCGCTCGAGTATTATTAAATAATATTAGTTGGGAGATGTTTGAAAATTTGTTGTTAGATTTAGGCGATCGCCCTGGTGTTCGTTTAGCTTATAATTTTGGTACTTTAGAAATTATGACTCCTTTACCTGAACACGAATATTATAAAGAAGTGATTGGCGATTTGGTTAAAGATTTAGCAGAGGAACTTGACTTAGATTATGAAAGTTTTGGTTCGACTACTTGGCGACGAGCAATTAAAGAGGCGGGGGTAGAACCAGATAACTGTTTTTATTTCCAAAACTTCCCTATTATTCGTGGTCAATTAGAGTTTGATTTAAATCAAGATCCACCCCCAGATTTAGCTTTAGAAATTGATTTGAGTAGTAAGTCTTTGAGTCGTTTTCCTATTTATGTGCGTTTGGGTTTTCCTGAAATTTGGTGTTATGAGGATGGGGAAATAACTATCTATTTACTGGAAAAAGAAGAGTATATAAAAGCAGAAAATAGTTTAATATTTCCCCAGCTTCCTATTCAGGAGTTACCTAGTTTAATTGAGTTAAATCGGCATGAGGGGAGAAGAGCAATTAGAAGAGTAGTAAGAGCTTGGGTGAGGGAGAAAATGGCAGATTAATTTACTCAGGTAAGTAATCTTCATTTAGCACTTCTTCAAGGGTGAAAGGTGAGGTTAAAGGTATTATTTCTGAGGGCAATTCTGTTTTAAGGAGGACTCGCTTTCTTGCCTTGGGATAAATTTTATCAAACTTTTGTTGCCAATAGTTATAAAGAGTTTTTGAGTCTAGTAATAACTCCAATTCATCACGAAAATTAGCTATTTCATTTTGCCAACCTTTACCACAATTAGCTCTTTCCTGCTCCCAATATTTGTAGAGTAGTAAATGAATCAAAAGTTGTTTAGTATAGCTTTCTACCTTGTGTCGCTGTTCATTGCCCAATGCTTCTATCTCCTCAATTAAGTGTTGCCAGTCAAGCTGATTTATATTTCTTTCTCGTAACTGTTTGGCTGTTGTTTTTACCCACAAATAAAAGTCTTCTTCATAAAGAGATTTATTTGGTAATTGATTTTTCATGGCTGTTGGTTCTTTTTTTTTAGGATAATAATATTATAGGAGATTTTGACTGATGTTGCTGACAAAACCTAGAGCTGATAGAGTATTATTAAATAATATTAGTTGGGAGATGTTTGAAAATTTGTTGTTAGATTTAGGCGATCGCAGTGGTGTTCGTTTAGCTTATGATTTTGGGACTTTAGAAATTATGACTCCTTTACCTGAACACGAATATTATAAAGAAGTGATTGGGGTTTTGATCCAAGATTTAGCAGAGGAACTTGACTTAGATTATGAAAGTTTTGGTTCGACTACTTGGCGACGAGCAATTAGAGAAGCTGGGGTAGAACCAGATAATTGCTTTTATTTCCAAAACGAACCTGTTATTCGCGGTCAATTAGAGTTTGATTTAAATCAAGATCCACCCCCAGATTTAGCTTTAGAAATTGATTTGAGTAGCAAGTCTCTTGCGCGTTTTCCTATTTATGCACGGTTGGGAGTGCCTGAAATTTGGTGTTATGAAAATGGAGAATTAACTATTTATTTACTGGAGGGAGAAAGGTATTTAATAGCAGAAAATAGTCTGATATTCCCCAATCTTCCCATTGAGGAAATACCTAGTTTAATTGAGTTAAATCGTGGTGAAGGTAGAAGGGCAATTAGAAGAGCAGTAAGAGCTTGGGTGAGGGAGAAGATAGGATAATGACTACAACTAAACAACTGCTAACTTTTGAGGAATATTTGACCTATTCCGATGACACAGATACCTGCTATGAACTTCAGGATAGGGAACTAATACCAATGACATTGGGAAGAGGGAAACATGGGGCAATTTCTGAATTAATTAATGATGCTTTCAGGGCAGAAATTAAACGCCTAAAACTAGATTGGGTGTCTAAAAAAGGAGATATTGGTGTTAAAATCCCCCAGGTAGGTAGAGGTGCAACTTCTAGAGTGCCAGATGTGGCAGTGGTGACGCAAGTCCAATGGCGTAGCATATTGGATATTTCAGCAGTTTTAACTGACTCTGTTCCTCTACTGGTGGTGGAAGTGGTAAGTGAGGGAACTGTATTAATTGACCATCGTCGCAAGCGGGCTGAGTATAATGGGATTGGGATTCCTGAATACTGGCTAGTTGATTTTATTGCAAATAGCCCCAAGGTTACGGTTTTGAAGCTGGTGGATGGTTTATATGAAGGTAAATCCTATCGGGGTGATGAGCTTCTTGAGTCTGATATTTTTCCAGAGTTGAATTTGACTGCATCAGAGATTTTAGGAGCAGAAGGATAAGATGTCATATAGTCAGTTTACCCTTAAAAGTGTGAGAGAGACTTTTGATTTAACTTTAGTTGAAGGGGGGAATTTTTTTGAGGAAAGTCAAGAAATAGCTCCCAGTCCATATCTAGCAGAATTTATCAGCAGAAATTTACAATTGGCAATTGCTTTAAATACAGAAAAGGCAAGGTCAGAATTATTAATATGTCCCCTACTTATTGCTGTCAAAGAAATCGGCAATGGAAAAATAAGTTTATTTTCAGGAGAAGAATTTAATGTAGAGCCAGAATTAGGATTAAATGGAACTTGCGATTATTTGTTGAGTCTGTCACCAGAGCAGTTATATATTGAAGCTCCAGTTATGGTGGTAGTGGAGGCGAAAAAAGAGGATTTAAAAACAGGTTTAGGACAGTGTATTGCAGAAATGCTAGCTGCTTGGAGATTTAATGAGCAAGCTGAGAATAATATTCCTCTTATTTACGGAGTTATTACTACAGGAACTCTCTGGCGTTTTCTAAAGCTGGAAAATAAAACAGTAACCATTGACTTGAGTGAGTATTTCTTACCACCAGTAGAGCCAATTTTAGGCAAACTTGCACAGATGGTTAGTATAATTGAGAGTTAATATTTAGATGATAAAATAGACATGAAATTAACTAATGAGGAGGCTAAAATAGCAATGGAATTAGAAGATTATTTTGTGTTCAATGCTGCTGACGATATTCGTCTCAAAGGAACCAGAGTAGGAATAGAAACCATCCTGTATGATTTTATTCATCGTCAGCGAACACCTGAGCAAATTGCTCAAAGCTATCGTACCATTACTTTAGAGCAAGTTTACGCCACGATTCTTTATTATTTGCATAACCAAGAAGCAGTTAGTGCTTATTTAGCTGACTGGCTAGAGTGGAGTCATAAAATGCAGGAAGAACAACGGCATAATCCTCCATCTGTGGTAGTTAAACTAATGGAACTCAAAGCAGAGCGAGAGGCGAGCCTGAAATAAATGACACTGAAATATCTACTTGATGAAAATGTTGATTTAGTCTATCAGAATCAATTTCTTCAAAAAAATCCCAATTATGTAATGTGGGCAGTTGGCGATCCTGGCGCACCTCCTAAAGGCACCCTGGATCCTGAAATTCTCTGCTGGTGTGAAGAATATGGCTTTTTGCTTGTTACCAATAACCGTAAATCAATGCCAGTTCATTTAGCAGAACATCTCGAGCAAGGTCGTCATGTACCAGGTATTTTAATTCTGAATCTCAATTTAACTGTTGGTGAAACTCTTGATGAGTTGATTTTAATTGCTTCAGCGGCAATGATAGAGGAATATCTTGACCAAATTGTTCATCTTCCACTGCCAGAAAAAAGATGAGGGGGACGCAAGTACTAACTTAATTTGGACTTCAGGGACGGAAAAAATAGTTTTTGATTATTTCAATAATTTCAATACTAAGTTAATTGTTGCATTAAGAAATCCACTCAAAAGAATTATATCCCAATATAATCATTGGAAGGGGTTATGAAAAAAGAACTTGAGATGAAATAATCGAATCAGAATTAAATCATCAAATAGTCATACAAATATCAAGTAATTTTTTATAAAGGGCAAAAAATCCAGAAACAGATTGATTGAACAAAAAAGATGAATATAATTATCAAAAATAAGCTGTTATATAATTAGAGATATCAGAATCTAGAGTTTCAATGTTTGTTTGATTCAAGGCATTCCATATATTTGAGTAGTATTGCCCATGCTTGATTTCTGGTGCTGATTTGATTGCGGTGCGAGTGCCTTGCTTTTTTAGTGCCTCTCCTAGACTTTGATAGACATTAAAGGGTAAATCTGGCTTAACTTTGATCGCCTTCTGGTAATTTTTGATTACATTATCTAAATCGGTCCTTTCAAAATAAAGTTTTGCTAAATTGAGGTGAAAATGAGGATTATCTGGTTTGATTGCAATTGCTTTTTCATAAACTGCGATCGCCTCATCTACTTGACCATTTTTCTTTAAAGCATCTCCCAAACCCTGATCTACCCATACTGGTTGTTCAGCAGAAAGAGCGATCGCTTTTTGATAACCTATTATTGCTTGCTGAACATTCCCTTGCTCCATGAGCACTTTCCCAACTTTTGCTTGGATATTACTTGGCTCAGGCTTTAATTTTAATCCTCTCTCATAGTATTTTCTTGCTTCTTCAAATTCCTTTAATTGCTCATAAATACCTCCTAACTGCACAAGTGATTGAAAATTATTTTTATCTATTTCAAGGGCTAATAAGTACTTTTCTTTTGCCTCTTCAATTTTTCCTTCTTTTCTCAGCAGATTCCCAGCATTTACATATTCTTCGTCACTATTCCTCCAGGTTTTTCTTTTTTTATCCATTAACTAATTGCTTATCCTATCCTACCTAACTTTACATTAAATTCTCTTTCATATATTTTTATATCCTCAGCATATCTTTTTCTTACTATTTCTTCCAATTCTGGGGTATAGAAGTTTTCTGCTCTTGGTAAACCATCTAGCTCTCGCAACTCATGAGGATATTTATCATGGAACTTTTCATCCTTTGAATAATTTCCATATTTTGTGCGATTCTTTGAGACTTCTTGTGTCAGCTTTCTGCCAATCTTTTTCTCTATCTTTTCTATAACTTCATCCAGTTTTTCAAACTGACCTACATAGTCAAACTTGATTATCCCCTCTCCAAAACAAATATGCTGTGGACGCCAGTGTTTATCTAAATAACAATCTTCAGTTCTATTTAAATAATCTACAAATTGGCTAAATGTTATCGACTTTTTCAAATCCATTTCTTCTCCTAATGCTTTATACACATCTTTGATGACTGGAAGCACAAATTTTTCATAGTTCCTGGGGTTTTTTGCTACCTTATTCAAATAAGCACTTACTATTCTAGAAAATGGATTTCTCAATATGATAAATTTAAAGTATTCTTGCTTGCCTGACCCAAAAAAGTCACTTAATCCCCATCCAGTATCTTTTAAGATATTAAAATTCTCACTTACATACTGATGAAGATTACAATTTGATTCTTCATATTTTCCTTGTTCACCACTTATGTCTAACATCATCCTCTTAAAGAGTGTACAAGCATTCTTAGCAATTGGACAATAGACTATTTTGTCAGCATGATTTATCAAACAATTTCTGGCAAGAGCTTTTTGATAGCTTCTTGTTGCTTCTTCATTCTGACCTTGCTTGATCTGGGCAGATCTTAGCTCTAGATAAAATTTCTCGCTATCATAGTTTGGTTTAATCTCCAATACCTTTTTATATGATGCAATTGCTTCCTCCCATCGCCCCTGTTTGTGGTAAGCATTCCCCAGTTTAGTACAAAAAACAACACTGCGCTGTTCTTTCCTCTCAAGTACCTTTTGGTAAGTAATTATAGCTTCATCAAATTTATATTGCTCAAAAAAGGCATCCCCTAAATTTTTATAAACCCATGCAGGTTGTTCAGGATTTATCTCAATTGCTTTCTGGTAGTTAGCTATCCCTTCTTCTAAATTTCCTTTCTCTAGCTCCAATTTACCTAAATTAAGATACCAAGCTGGATCATCTTGTTTCTTACTTTGTTGCTTTAGCTTGGCATATTGAAGTTCACTTGTCAGTTTCTTTCCCAAATCTGGATTAATTTTTTCAACTTTTTTATAAACCATGATTGCTTCATCCCACCTTTTTTGCTGTTGATAAGCATCTCCTAGTTTAATCCATAGTATTTGTAGGCATTCCTCTTTCTTTTCTGTTTTCTTTTCTACTGCTTTTTCATAAACTGCGATCGCCTCCTCTATTTTACCTTTTTTTTCTAGCGCTTCTCCCCATCTCAGGTACACCCATACTGGTGATTTTTCTGGCAGTAATTTTTCTGATTTTTCCAAGGCAATAATTGCTTCCTCAATCTTTCCTTCTCTAATTAATATACTCCCTAGCGTTCCCTGTGCTAAACCATTTTCTGGAGCAATTTTGATTGCACGCTGACTATATTTAGCTGCTGTTTCTAATTCCCCTTGATTTTCGTAAACTACCGCTAACTGCAAAAGGGCTGAAACATTATTAGGATTTAACTCAAGGGCTAATAAGTATTTCTCTTTTGCACCATTTATGTTTCCTTCTTGCTTTAGTTTTTTTCCATCAGCTAGGTAAGCTTTTATAGTCTCTTGATTCTTATCCATAAATACTCCTTCACCATCTTATCTACTTCTTCAAGATGATTTCCTAAATTAGAATGTTGAATAAACCCTACCCCATTAACTTTCAACTTCAATGATAATTGCGCTAAATATGACTCAATTACATCAGCCTCAGCATGAACTAATGAGTCATTGCTAAAGACCAAATCTATTGAATCATCAGGAATCATTGATAAATCCTTCCCATCATTTATGTGATATTCAAGATGATTTAATCCTGAAAATCTTTACAAGCTTCAATGCAATTTGTGTTTAAATCTACTACAATTTTTGACATAGAGCTTGTAAATATTGAGTCCACCTTCCATAACCAGGAGCAATCTCTAAAATTGTTCCCACCCCCAAAATATTCCTTATTGTTATTGCGTAAATGGCCAAATTGTTCCTTACCATTGCATATCCACACTGCCCCAAGCTGTAGACCACTGATCTCCCTGAGCTAATTCTTGTGACCATCTTTTATTGTTTCCCCATGCTTGGATATTTTCTTCTATGCTTGGCATTTTTATCTCCTTTTTCCTACAGCATTCTTAACAAACTTTATTAAACTATTCCCCGTAAACCCATCATGCTTATTTCCTGCTTTTTGCTTTGCCTATACTTCCTTATTTACATATAATAATCTGATGTTTCACTATACCCAAACTTTTCACTCACCTCTCCACAATGCTTCCTAAAAATCTCTATTTGTTCATCTGTCCAACCTGTTTCTTTAATCTCTATTGCTTCAGTTTTCTCTGTTCCACCTGTAAATTCTGGTCTTTGATTTACAAAAACTTCTTTAATTCTTTTAATTTTTTCTTCTTCTATTTTCAATAAGTTCCCTATTTCCTTTGCTACTTTTTCTGGATTTAGTGATATTTCTCTCTGATCTATTTCAATATAGTGTCCCTTCAAGCTTTCCCTTACCTTTAACCACTCTTCCATACATTGCTTCCAGAACTTGCAGTGATTCTCAAAAGATACATTTTGAAACTTTCTGGTTCTGGATATAATACATTCTACCCCCCGCCTTTTTGCAAAGATCAACTTAGACTGCGGCCACGCCCTTAATATGTATGGGGTAGCTGCAATCATCCCCAGATCTGGAGTTTTATCTATCCACACTTCATCCTTATAAATTCCTTCACATACATCTTTAAAAACATTAATTATTCTCTCCTCTATCTCTTTCTGATTTGTGTGAGCTATCATATAGCCTTTTTTATCCAGTATATGTTTTTTTTTCTCATATTCCTTTTCTATTTCTTTTACTAACACCGCTACTATTGGCAATAAATGACCCTCATTATACCCATAAATCCCAGCTCCTAATTTGATTGCCTTACTTATAATACTTGTTCCCGACCTTGCTGAACCTATCACAAATATTGGCTTTTTTTCCGTTTTCCTTTCACTTCTGTCTTCCATTTTCTTCCTTTCTATTCCTCACTCTTTAACATCTCAATCTCAACTTTTCCCATAATTTTTCTCTTTATATCTCTTTCTCTTCATAGCCAAAATATTCTGCCGTACTGCCCACAATTTGCCAAATCTCTTGCCCCATTTCATATACAATTCGCCGCACTTCTTTTTCATAATCTAACTTCTGGGATGCCTCCACCCTAACACTCATTGGCTCTAATGCTGTTGCAGGCATTTCTATCTCTATAAACTGAAATATATCTTTAATAGATTTTTTTGGTTTTTCCATTAAATCTTCGTATTTTTCAACTTTATAAATAATCTCTTTCTCATTGATCCAGTACTGAAAACTAGACACAACGTTATTCCATCTGGCTGCATATCTAAGAGATGATTCTTTTATCTCATTTAAATTATTCGTCTCTAATTGCTCTTTCAGTAGTTTAGGATTTTCCCAACTAACAATCATGCTTCTAATCACATCATAAGGATGTCTCAAAGAAAACACAACTTTAGTTTTGGGAAACAATTCTAACCACATATCCATCGTCCTATCATTTTTATTATAAAGAATCTCCTTAAACCCCCAGCTAGTTTTTTCAACATCCAGTCCATTATTCAGTAATTTGACGATTAATTCTGTATATCTTTCCCTAACAATCTCGTTATTAAATGAATTTACCCAATTAATTGATTCTCCATAATCTGTAAAAGCTCCTATTACCATTGAAGGAGTTATTCTTTCACGTCCGTATATATTTCTTTTCAGCAATTCGCTTTCTGTTAGCATAAAGTAAGATTGTGCCAATCCTTTCATAAACCCCCCATGTTCTCCCCAGATAGTCATGTCGGCGGAGGTATTCAATATCCGCTGCAATAGGGTACTGCCACATCTTCCTGGGCCTAAAATAATAATTGGGTCTTTCATCTACTTTCTTTACTCACATCTCTCCAATTTCATAACTTATCATAAAGTGCCACGTGCTGGTTTGCTGATTCTTCTAAGGAAAGACGTGGGCCAATATTCCCCACCAGTCTCTCCCACAAACCTTCCTCAGTACAGGCTTTTTTCATCGTATTCGCTAAACTTACCTGACTCCTGGCTCGAAAATGCAAGCCCGTAAAATCGTCTTCCACTTTCTCTGCCATCCCCCCAATATTACTACAGATAATGGGTCTTTTGTGCATAAATACCTCTTGAATTACTAAAGGTGAATTTTCCCACCAAGTGGAAGGCACTACCACCCAGTCAATTCCCTCAATCAACTCCCCAATCTCTTCTTGTTTGTATTTCCCATGATAGGTCACATTCTCCTGATATTCCTCGATCAGCTCAAAAAATTTCTCTTTCAAGTCGGGAAACCCTTCTGCCACATTCCCAAAAATCTCCACCCGCAAATCAGTAAAATCATTTTTCACTAAATATATCACTGCCTCGAGCAACAAGATCACCCCTTTATAGGGATTTATCTGTCCAAAAAAACCAAACACATTGCGACTTTTCCCTGATTCCATTACCCTGTGGGGTGCCGGCCCTGAAATCTGCCGCCCATTTTCCATAACTACCATTTTTTCTGCGGGAATCCCCCAGTCGATAAATCGATTTGCCAAAAAATGGCTCGGAGAAATAAATAAATCCACCAAGTCCAAATGCGCTTTAATAAACGCCTCCCGCATTTTAAACTGTTGGGGGCTAATTTCGGGAAAACATTGATGGCATCTATCTGGCGCTGCATATTCGCATAACTCGTTATTGTGTTTGCGAATCATCTGTCCGTCCCGATTACACATCAATATGAACTCGTGAATAGTATAAACTATTTTTACCGCCCGCAGGGTTTGACGCGCTACTTGAATCGCCTCTAGCCCGATGCGCATTGTATGATGAAAATGTATTACGTCAGGGTTTAATTCTTCCAGAAATCCCTTAAAATCAACATAAATAAAATTAAGTATTTTCTGGGAATTGTAAAAATAATCATAGGCATCTCCCCAAAATAATGCCTCATCTGGGCTATCCACGAGCATTTGAAATGGTGTACCCGTATGCACTTGGCGGTTTATTCCTGCTGCTGCACCCAGGAAAAATGGTTGATAATGGGTTGTCTCCCCCATGGTTTTAAATAAGTCATAAGCAAATATCTCTGCTCCCCCAGGAAAAAACAACGGGTGGTTATGTGCAATGATCAGCACCTTTTTGGTTTTTTTCTGCGTTTTTTTTCTCTCTGCTTGTAATAATGCCATTTCAGTTTATCGTTTATCGTTTATTCTCAGCCATAAGTTGTTATTCTCCATTCATTAACTCCTCAATTAAGTTCCCCCAGCGACGGGTGTGTAGGCGAGCATTGTACCGCCATGCTAAACTGTCAACATAGACGCTATTTAATGGTACAGATTGCCTCTCTAAGTGATATAGCTCTGCATCTGCATAATACCAACTTTCATAGCCCAATTTAGCACATTTTAGACATAAATCACTGTCTTCAAAATCCCCAATTACATAGTCTGTAGATAACCCTCCCACTTCTTCATACAGCTCTTTACTCATCATTAAACAAGCTCCCGTTACTGCTGGTACTGCTCGACTGATTTGTGCCTGGGCATAACTGTTGGGAAATCCTTTGTAATAATGAAGGGTAATCCAGAAGGGAAACTTGGTTTTGCTAAAAAACATTCCTGCGTGTTGCAAGGATTGGTCTTCATATATTAATTTTGGTGCTAGTGCGCCGATTTTTGGGGCGGCTGCATAAAATTCTGCCATTTTCACTGCCCAGCCTTTTGTCTTGGGAAAAACGTCGGAATTTAATAGCACTATATAATTCCCCCTTGCTTGGGCTGCTCCTGTATTGGTTGCTGCTGCATAACCGCTATTGCGCTGCATCACCACTAATGTAACTGGCAATTCATACAAGGCGCAATGGTCAAGTAAAAAGTCTTTGAGCTCCTCTTCTTGCTCTGGGGAATCTAACACATAAATTAACTCACATTGCTCTTTAATTGTCGGGTCATTGGCCATTGTTGCAAACTGCACTTTCAGAAAATCCAGCCTTTTATATAAAGGAATTACAAGGGAAACTAAAGGATTTTCCACAGGCTCCCCAATCACTTTTACTTCCTTAGCTCTTACCTGTTCCATACAGAGTTCTTGTAACTTATAAGCAGCAGGCCCGAGACAATTATCTAACATTTCATCAGATACTTGTGGTACTGGTACAAGTTTGACGAGCAACTCCCGCGCCCAACTCACCTCATGATATTTTAAGTCAGGAGTATTTTCTATCATCACCCCGCCTTTCAGTTTAATTTTAAATCGCCAACCGTGAAGTTGCACAAAATCTTTGATTTTTTTCCTAATTTCTGGCTCTATCTGTTCATAGGTGCAAAATCCTAATTTGCCTTCAAATTTTCCATAACGGGTATTCTGGATATGTTCGTTTACATCCCGCCGTTCATAGAAATATATTTTCTCTCGGAAAACTAAAGAAAATCCTAAACTCGAAATAGCTTCTATTTCTTCTAATAATCCATAGGGATCTTGCATCCAACCTGCAATAAATAATCCCTCCCATTCCACAGGAATTACCTGGTCAATAAATATATTAAATGGTAAGTTATAATCGATAGGGGTAATAGGAACTTCTTGAACATAGTATTGAATTTTATTCAGTAACTCCCCTGCTTCCTGCTTAATTTGTTGAGGTGTAAGTTCCACTAGAGCCCGATTGAATTTGTCTCGAATTAAATGCTTTTGATGCTCTGACATTTGATTTATTCGCTGCACAAATTCCAACCCGTAGGCTTTTTCTCCTAAAATTCCTTCTATTAAAACTGGTAAATTATTCCACCAAACTGTCAGGGAGTAAGCATCTCCTTCCATTGTATAAATTGGTCGAGAAAAAATTATTGCTGCTGCTATTTCTTCGGGGGAGATCTGAAAAAAATTAGCCACCCCAACCCCACAATTATTATCGGCAACTCCTAATACTTTAGCTTCCCCAAATACCCAACAATTCTGTACTTTACATTCTAAATATATAATACTTGGTGTTAGCCATTTTCCATAGGTTAGAGTGAGTTTATTAGCTTTGATACTTTCCTGCAGATGGCGACAAAATTGGCGAAATTTAGGAGATTTTCCTAATTCCCCATTGCTCCCTACCCCTAACACCAAGGGGAATATTTCTCCCCAACCATCGGGGAGTAACTGTTCTAAGTAATCTAGTATTTCTTCTGGGAGTTTCTTGTCCTTTACTTCCCAAAAATCTGGTTCTACTTGCCCTACTTTTTGATAATTTTTATAGGCTTCTTCCCACCGTTGTAGATGACACAGGGCTGTGCCTAAATTATGATAGGAATTGGCTGAAATTTCTTGGTTCAGTTGCAGCGATCGCTCCATCACTATTACTGCTTGTTCCCACTGCTCTAGTTGGGCTAAGGCTGCTCCCCACTGTTCATATGCTTGCCAATAATTTCGATTATATTTTACTGCCTGCTTATAACATT
The DNA here is from genome assembly GCA_016903655.1 of Gomphosphaeria aponina SAG 52.96 = DSM 107014. Classification (GTDB taxonomy): domain Bacteria; phylum Cyanobacteriota; class Cyanobacteriia; order Cyanobacteriales; family Gomphosphaeriaceae; genus Gomphosphaeria; species Gomphosphaeria aponina. The sequence continues at coordinate 17,101 of JADQBC010000026.1, read as the reverse complement.
TAACTGCTTTTTCCCATTGGCCTCGACTTGCCCAAGTTTCCCCTAAATGATAGTATAATTCTGGGTTTTGCAGATGCAGCTCTAGACCTTTTTGATAAACTTCAATGGCTGCTTTCCATTCTTGCTGCTCCCGCAACACTGCTCCGAGACTGAGATAAACTTCTGCCTCGGGTGTGTTTTCCAACTCTAATACGCGGCGATAACAAATAACCGCTCGCCCCAGCTTCTCCTGTTCCCTTAATTTATTCCCTAGTGCTAAATAATCTGCTGCACTTCCCCACTCAGACTCTAAACTTAGAGTTTGAAACCAATAGTCTGTTGCTTTTTCTTCATCCCCCAATTCTCGCAACATATTTGCCAGATGCTGATACCCCAAGCCAAAGTCTGGTTTCAGAGCTACTGCCTTTTCCATCACCCCCACTGCTTCTGACAACCGCTCTTCTTCCATCAGCGCATTTCCTAGCCCTAATACTAAGTCAAAGTTATCAGGCTCTATCTGCACTGCTCGCTCATAGCTTTCTATGTCTGTAGGGTCTTGCTGAATTTGTTGTTGATAATATTCCAAAGCTATTCTAAACCCCGACTTAATCCGTTGCAGCAGGGTTTGATTTAACTTTTCTTCTGCCTGGGGAAAATCTGTTTGTACTACCAAAGCCTGTGTGTATGCGGCGATCGCCCCATCCACATCTCCCAATTCTCCCAATACATCCCCTAAATTATAATGAGCCCAGGGAAATTCTGGGTTTAGCCTTGTTGTCTCTCTAAATGCTTTTGCCGCTTCCTCCCACAGTTGCAATTCCCTCAGGGCATCCCCCATATTATTATATGCCCAGGAAAATTCGGGTTTTAATTTTATTACCTGTTGATATGCTCCTACTGCCTCTCTCCATCTTTGCTGTTCTTGCAAAGCATTGCCCAAATTATGGTATGCTTCCCAATAATTTGGTTGCAAGGCAATGGTTTTTTCATAATAGCTGATCGCTTCTTCCCACTGTTTCTGGGCTGTTAATGCTAAAGCTACTCGATAGTTTAACTCTGGTGATGCGGGGCTTTCTACCAATCCTTGTCGCCAACAGGAAACTGCTGCTCCTTCTTTTCCTTGCTTGGCTAACAATTCTCCCAACTGCAGATATGCTTCGGCTAAACTTGGCTCTAACTGAATTGCTCTGCGATAGCAATTCAACGCCTGTTCTAATTTTCCCTGTTTTTCTAGTGTTTTGCCTAAATTTAAATGTTCTTCTGCCTTTGCCCAGTTTGGCTCTAAACTCAGTGCTTGATACCAATAGTCTGCTGCTTTTTCTGTTTGCCCTGTATGTGTTAATACTCTAGCTAGATTACGGAAGGCGGCGGCAAATTTGGGGTTGATCATAATTGCTTTTTGGTAGCAGGCGATCGCTTCTCCCCACTGCCCTCTTTCTCCGTGCATATTCCCCAAATTTACCAGGTCTTCTGCACTCTGCTGTTCCTTCGTAACCCCTGGTCTAACTATTTCTTTTGTCTTTTCTGCCTCCCCCCCTCGCTTTGTAATACTTTGGCTTACTCCAGCCTTCCTAATCCCTTCAGCGACTCCCCCCCCTGTAACCCCTTGATTTCCTTCCTGTACTAACAATGATTGGTTTTTCCCTGCCATGATCATTGCTTGGCGATAGTAATTTGCCGCTTCTTCCCATGCTCCCTGCTGCTCTAAAATTTCTCCTATTTTCTGATAGGCTTCTCCCGAGTCTGGCTTTAACTCGATCGCTTTTTGATAATATTCAATTGCTTCTTTCCCTTTCCCCTCTTGCCACATTTTTTCTCCCAGGTGATAAAATTCCTCACCTGTTCCCTCTTTTGGCTCCAAGACTAACAGTTGTTTTCTGCACTCTGCTGCCTTTTCTTTTTCCCCCAGTTTTGTCCACACTTTCTCCAAATTACGGTAAGCGCCTACAAATTTCGGATCATATTTTAGCGCTGTTTGATAATACTCAACTGCTTCTTGCCACTGCCCTTGTTTGGCGTGCAAACTCCCCAAATTTGCATATACTTCTACATAATCTGCTTTAATTGTTAAAGCTTTGCTATAGCACTTAATCCCTGCGTCAATTTCTCCTTGTTTAACCAGAGCATTGCCCCACAATTTATAAGCATCAGCTAAACTGGGATTTATTTTTAAGGCTTCCTGACAAGCTGCTTTTGCCTCGTCCCATTGATTTTTACTATAATACTCCTCTCCTTGTGCTAAATATCTTTGGGCCAAATCATTTGTGCTGCCCCAATTTGCCTCTCCCCCCAATTCCTGCTCTGTGTTTAGATTTTTTTCGGTTGCAATTTCATTGGCTTTTCTCAAGTTTGCCAAGCGTAAATATAAAGCTGCTCCTTCTAAGTCTCCTTGCTGTTTCAATACTTCAGCCAGTTTTTGATAACCCAATGCCTCTTTTGGCTCTATTTTTATGGCTTGACGGTAGCATGCAGCCGCTTCATTTAAATTCCCTTCATTCCCTAGTCGCTCTCCTTTCTCTATGTATCCTGCTGCTGTCTCTTCTATTTTTTCTTCTAACATCATTATTTACCCCGAAATTTTTCTTATAGGTTTTTATCTATCCACCTTAATAAGTAATATGTCCCTAAAGCAAAAAGCAACATACTAATCAGCAGAGCTGTTACAATTTTGACTCCTGCCATATATGTGCCAATCACTGCTATCACATAAGGGATACTAACCATGGCAGTAGCAATTATTATACGCTTTGGTGTCCAATTAATATACTTGGTATAGTCATAATCACTAATTTTCCCTCTACCCCTAGTTACACTTGGAGCCTCCTTTTTTACACTAGGTGTTTCTATCCGCCGCCCTGTAGAAGGTTTTGGTGCTGAATTTTTCTTTGCCATAATTTCTCCTTTCACCTTAAAATTCTGTCACCCCAAAAAGGGGCAACAGCTAACTACCTACACTTCTGCTTTTTCATAATAGGCTTGAGCTTCTGACTCTTTGCCCTGCTCCTTAAGTATATCCCCAATGCCGCGATTAATTCTACGGGAATCTGGACTAAACTCCAAAGCTTTCTGATAAAATTCTAAGGATTTATCCAACTTTCCTTTTTCTTTTAAAATCTTACCTAATGCTTCATAAGCTCCTACGGCTTGATTATTTACTTCTATGGCTTTTTTGTAGATTTTTACTGCCTCTTCTAATTTTCCTTGCTTGACTTGCACTCCCCCTAAAGATAGATAGTAGATTGAACTATCTGGTTTCAATTCTACGGCTTTTTCATAACAACCACTTGCTTCATCCAGTCGTTCTTTTTTCTCTAAGAGTTTGCCCAATTTGTAATAACCTTTGACTGAAAGAGCTTGGTTGGCTGCTGCTTTTTGATAGAGAGCGATCGCCTCTGTTTCCAGATCTTCTTCTACCAACAAAGCATCCCCCGCTTCTTTATATATCTTCCCTCCCCAATCTTCTTTCAATTCTACTGCTTTTTGATATGCTGCTTTGGCTCCCCAATTTTTGTTTTGTTTTTTCAATACCCTGGCTAAATTCAGATATGCTTTGGCATCTTCTGGATTACTCCCTATTTGCCGTACATAACATTTCTCTGCTTCTTCCCAATTTTCTTGAGTCTCATAGATACTTGCCAACTTGCTTAAAGCGGGGTAATAATCTGGCTTTAGCTTAATTGCTTTTTGATAACTTTCAATTGATTCTTCTAACTTTCCTTGCTCTTTCAGTTCATTTCCCTCTGCCAAACTTTCTTTGACTTTTGTAATAATTTTTTTCGTTGCCATTTTGCTTTTTCTCCAGCTTATTTTTCTTTATTTTATTTTTGCTTCCTGGTTCGGTTGCCATTCTACCACCCCGATTAACTTTTGTAAATCCCTAATCCCAATTAAATTTTACCCCCAGGGCTGCCTCTAATTTTTGGTTATAAGGGCGAAAGTAGTCTGCTAACCTACTTCGCAACTCTTCGCTAATCGGTGGATAATCTCCAGTGTTACAAAGTGGGTAGTTAGTTGCTTGATGGGGAGGCAGCCCCAAAAACTGGAATACTTGCTCCATTACCTGAGCTGGTTGCTCATACAACTCTTCGCTTTGTAGAATCAATATTTTTTCTCGCCCAAACAATTTCAACCAGCGTTGCAATTTATATAAATACAAACCCGCCAACAAATTGTTTGGATATTTTCTTCCCATTTTCATTAACTCTGACTCGCTTACTTGCTCAAGAAACTCCATTTCCTCTGCTATTGCTACTTCTAAGGATTGTTTTTTGTCCATCCCCAAACTTTTCACTTGATAGTGCCAAGAAACTGCCCTGTCTATTGGATTTCTTAACAACACAATTAACTTCACTTCAGGAAACATTTGCCAAACTCTTGGCGGCACCATTGGCAATTCTAAATAGCTCGTACTTGCTTCTCCCGTATAATAATCTTCTCTGTCTGTAATTGAGGGAAATTGTGCCAAATACCACTCTTCTCCATACTTAAAGTTTTTCGTAAAGAAGTTTAACTCTTTTTTATGGGGCAATAGTACCTGGGGATGACTCCCTAAATATTGGTACAATGAGGTTGTGCCGCATTTTCCCCCACCAATAATAATAAAGTCTGGTGGTAGTTCTTTTTGCGGTTTCCATGCTATTTTGCCTAATTGAGGCTCCACGGCTACAGTCTGCTTATAACTGCTAATTTGATAACATTTAATTGCCTCTTCTATTTGCCCCTGCTCTGTTAAAGCATCTCCCAAGTTTCCCCAAGCCAGGGGAATGTCTTTTTTCTGAATTACTTGGCGATAAAACCTGATGATTTTCTCTAACTGGGCTTCAGTTTCTATGCGCGTGTATTGTAAATCTATATAAGCTGCTTGAAACTCTGGCTCTAATTCTAGAGTTTGCAAATAACAATCAATTGCTTGGTTATAATTTCCTTGCTTTCTTAATGCTTTGGCTAATTGATAATAACTACTTGCTGAGTGAGGATTAATTTGAGTTGCCCTCTGAAAATGGGCGATCGCCTCTTCATCTTTCCCCTGTTTTAACTTAATTAAACCTAAATAATACTCTGCCAACTCCTCATTGGGATTTAATTTTCTAGCGCGTTGGTAAGCTTTTTCTGCTGCTTCCCATCTTTCGAGCTCTGCTAAAATTTTGCCTAATTTCAACTCAACTTCCCACTGATCTGGTTGCAGTTGAATAGCTTTTTCATAGTAGCTCACCGCCTCTTCCCATTGCTCCTGTCGCGCCTCTACTTCCCCCATCCCCTCGTAAGCGGCGGCAAAATCTGGTTTTAATTTCAGCGCCTGCTGATAACAATTTGCCGCCAACCCTAATTTTTCAAGCTCTTTTAACTTATTACCTAAATTTAAATATTCTTCTGCATTTGCCCAGCTCGGCTCTATTGCTAATGCTCGATACCAACATTCTGCTGCTGCTCTTTCTTGCCCTGTCTGGGTTAACACTCGCGCCAAGTTGCGATATGCTCCTGCAAAATTTGGGTTGAGTTTGATGGCTGCTTGATACCATTGAATTGCTTCAGTCCATTTTTTCTGTTCTGCATACCCGCTGCCTATATTGGCATATATATTGGGTGAGTCTGGCTTTAATGCGCGGGCTTTTTCATACCAGTTTATCGCCTCTTCTACTTTTCCCTGCCTTAAACACAGATGTCCTTGCTTTGTATAAGCATCAAAACTCTCTTCTCCAGTCTCTTCAGTTATTTTTTCCTCTTCTTTTTCTTTAATTTCAACCAACTTTTCCAAATAAAATACAGCCTCTTCCCACTTTTTTTCCCGTTTCAAGACTTCGGCTAAATTGTGATATGCTTTTTGCCATCGAGGATTTAACTCTATTGCCTTGCGGTAACAGGCGATCGCTTCTGCTATTTCTCCTTGCTGCTCTAGTTTTTCTCCCAATTTGAGATATTCTTTTGGCAACACTTTCCCTTCTTTTTGAAGCAATAATTGATATTGAAAGTAGTTTAAAGCTCGCTCACCTGTTGCGATCGCTTTTTCCCACTCTCCTTTACTTGAATGTTGCTTCACTTTTTCCAATAATTCTGCTGCTTTTGGTGACATTTTCTCTTTCTAGGGATGATTCAGATTTTATCATACATCAGCTTGTTTCTTCTTCCCAATTAAATTCCATCCCCAAATACTTTTCTAATTTCTGATTATGGGGACGTAAATATTCTGTTAATCTGTTCCGCAGCTCTTTACTAATAGGTGAGTATTTTCTTCCGTTATATGCTGGGTATTCCCTTCCCTTATATTTAGCTATCCCCAAAAACTCATACACCTGTTCCATTACCTGCTCTGGATTACTATACAACTGTTCACTCTGCAAAATCAAGAATTGTTCTCTGGGAAAAATCCTCATCCACTGATCCAATTTATATATATACATACTCCCCAATAAATTATTCGGCTCTGACCTCCTTCTCTTATTAAACAAAGCTGGCTCTGAAAATCTTTCTAATTGCTTAATTTCCCATTCTATTGATTCTTCTAGTGTTTGATTTCTTTTTCCTCTTTCCTTTTGGTGATAATACCACGAAACTGCTCGCTCTACTGGGTTGCGCAACAACACTATTAATTTGATCTGGGGAAATAATGTTAACATTCGTGGAGCAACATACGTGTATTCAAAATAACTCGGACTTGCTTCTCCACTCACCCATCCTGGGCTATCTGTAATTGAGGGAAAGTGAGCTAAATACCACTCTTTCCCCAAATTATACTGCTCATCAAAAAATTTGATTTCTTTTTTATGGGGTAATAACACATCAGGATGCTGCCCCAAATAATTGTGTAATGAGGTTGTACCGCAGCGTGCGCAACCGATAATCACAAAGTCTGGTGGGTTTTCTTTTTTCTCTTTCCACTCTCTTTCCCCCAGTTGAGGCTTCATGGCAATAGTCTGCTGATAACAACCAAGGCGATAACATTTGATTGCTTCTTCTATTTGCCCCTGTTGAGTCAGCGCATCCCCTAAATTCCCCCAGACAATTGCTAAGTCTGGTTGCTTTGCTAAAATCTCCCGATAACAAGTAACTAATTTCTCTAGTTGCTTAGTTTTATCTACGGGTTTTGTATATTGAATTGCGCCATAAGCTGCGTAAAATGTTGGTTTAATTTTCAAGGCTGCGATAAAACAATCTATTGCTTCATCATACCTACCTTTGCTTTTCAAAATTTTCCCTAACTGAAAATAATCTTTTGGATTTGTCTTGGGATTATTTCCTAGTGCCAAGCTATAACTTTCGATGATTTCTCTAGTATTTGCTGCCCCTGCTAATGCTTTCTCCACATATTCTACCGCTGCTTCAAATTTCCCCTGTTTAATTAAAATTAACCCCAATTGGTGATAAGCTTCTTGTTGTGCTTTGGGCCAATCATCTCCTGCTGTTGGTGGCTGTAACTTGATTACTTGCTCATAGGCTTCCACTGCTTCTTTTTGCTTGTTTTCTGTTTGTGCCCATGCCCTTCCCAATTCTAGATAAGCTCTCCAAAACTCTGGTTTTATTTCTCTGGCTTGCTCATATGCTCCTGCCCAATTTGGCTCTAATTTCAGTGCTTGCTCCCAATATGCTGCCGCTGCTTTTTCCTCCCCTATCTGGGTTAATACCCATGCTAAATTCCCATAAGCTTCTGCAAAATTTGGGTCAATTTTAATGGCTTTTTGGTAACAAGCCACTGCCGACTGCCATTTTTTTTCTCTGGCATATTCTGTCCCCAGTTTTGCATATTCTTGGGCATTCTCTTCTTCAACTACTTTCCTTTCTAACATTTGGCTTAGGAGGCTATTTTTTTCATCATTACTTGCTGTTTGGATTGATGCATTATCTTTCCTTTATCTTCTATTGATGTCATAAATTTCTTAATTCCTGGTGCTAATTTTTCTTGTTTGTTACGAGATTTCGGGCTATTTAAAATTATTACCCCTCCTACTTTTAGTCTTTCCCAGGAAATTGCTGCTTTTTCTTCTATACTTGTCTTGTTGGTGATTTTATATCCTATATTTACCAGGTCGTAGGCATTTTTTTCTAGTGATTCTAACAGCTTATCTAGATCCCCTTCTAATTTTTCCACTTTGTCTGCTGCGCCTGTTTTTTCTATATTCTCAGCAAATTCTTCTGAGAATTGTTGTTCAATACATATCAGCTTCGCTGTTGGATGGGTCAGAATATGATCCAATAACCAGCAAGCTACCATCCCTTGTTCACTGCCTATTTCTAATGCCTGAATTGGTTGATTGGCTAATTCTTGCAAATTTTCTTCCCAAATTGGGATTTTATTAATCAAAGAATTTTTTGTAAATTGATAATTTTTCTCGTTCATTTGCTGCCATCCTCTAATTTGGCTGGCTTTGTGAAAATAAACCCCTGCTGTCTCTATTTCCCCTTTTGCTACTAATGACCTCCCTAGTTGGATGTACACCCAGGGATATTCAGCCACTAGGGAGAGGATCGCTTTACAAGTGGCGATCGCTTCGTCCCATCTTCCCATTACCATAAATGTTTTTACTAGGCTACGGTATGCCCAGGGCTGTTTTGGATCTATTTTTATACTTTCTCTCAATGCGGCGATCGCTTCTTCAAATTGTTTTTCTTCTAAAAACATTGTCCCGAGTTTATGGTGGGCTAATGCTTGGTTTTCGTCGATCTTTATAATCCTATTATAACACTCCCTGGCTCTTTCTTTGTCTCCTTCTGCTTGAAAAATTTCTCCTAAATCGTAATATACTGGTATGAATTTTGGTTGTTGCTTAACTACCCTGCGATAGCAGGCGATCGCCTTTTCTATTTCTCCCCGCTCTCCTAAGTCTTTGCCTAATTTATACAGACGCTCTGCTGTTGCTTTGTCAGGTCTTAACCTGAATGTTTTTGTCCATGATTCGATTTCTTCTTCTTTTTGACCCAGATGTTCATATATCTGCGCTAAGTACCAGTGCCCTTCAAACAGTTGGGGGTCAAGTTTTACAGCACGCTCTAAGTTAACTCGCGCTTCTTTTAACATTCCATGTTGCACCCAGATTTTTCCCAGGGAAGCATATCCTGCTACTAAGTCCCGCTCTTCTTCGAGAGCTTGAGCTTGCCAAAATGCTGCTTCTTCAAACCATGCCATTGACTGGAGGATATTTCCCAAGGTTTGGCTAGCACTGTGCCAGTCTGACTCTTTTTCTAAGGCTATTTCACAAGCTACTAGGGCTTTCTTCAAATAGTTAGGTATCATTCTCGATTACTTAAATTTGGTTGACTAATATTATAACAATTTTAAAACTGCTTTGAGGCTGTTCAGGGGAACTAAAATATCTTCAGTCAATGGACTGCGATACATTAGTTGTCTGATAGGATGACACTGAAAGTTTTCACCGATTAAATAATAATGTTTTAATCCCAATTGTTGGGTAATAATCCAATAGTCAGTTCTTAGATAACGGGGGGAAAAAAATTCTACTACCTGGGTTCCCTGACTACAAAAAACGAGATTTGTCATCCCTGCTCCGTGGGGTGTTACGATGATTTTCGCAGCGGCAAACAGGCCTACTTGTTCGGCAAATGTCATTTCTTCTAGCAAAACTGTGGTAAACCCATTTTCCCTCAAAATTTCTAACACTTCTGCTTCATTAATTACTTGCCGATATTTTGCCTTGGCTCTACTAATATAAATCTTTTCGGGATAATTTCCTGCTTTCCCTCCTAAAAAGTTCTCGCGGAGAAATTGGATGGTTCCCCATCCTGGCCAGTCTAAATGTCCAGCAAATGAGGGGACAATTAAGTTTTGAGCTACCAGATGGGGGTGGCGATCGCTGGCGATCACTTTTTCTAGGGGAATACCTAGTGCTTTTAAGGTTTCTATTTGATATTTTTTCTCTATACTATTTACCACCCACCAATCAATCTCTTTTAGTTTGATCCCACTTTGCTGCAAAATTCCAATTCTTGGTAAAACATCGATCACCCAATGATAATAGACTTGCGCGGACAGTGAGGCGCAAATGGCTACATTTCCATAAATTTTTTCTGGTTCGGGAAGTAATTCTACTCTTAATAATGGATGATTACTTGGGTCGTGTTTTTGGCATCCTGGTAAATACCAGGGATAAAATCTAGATAATTCTCCTAATAAGTAATTATCTGGGGTTACTATGGCAATTTCTTTACAAATTAGATAGGAGTTGGTTTGGGGCGCAATCCACGCTCTGCCTGCTGGTATTTCTACTACAAAAGTGCGGGGGTCTTCAACTGTCAACCTTTTGTTCTCTGAACACAAATGTACTCCTGGTTGAACCTGGGTTGCCTCAAAGGATTTACATAGGTTATTCATACAAGTTCCACAGATGACTCCGCCACACTGGGATAATTCCTGTTTGCTGGTGGAGTGGGAGACGATAGGGATCAAAGTGCTATCCTCCCCCCTAGTTTCCTTGGGAGACTGGTTTTCATAAGATTTTGGGTCTTTTGTTCCCCAACATACTTCAATATATTTCACCCCTTCTAATGCAGTGGCGTTGAACCAGTCTTTTGTGGCTAAATAAATGCCTCGCAGTTGTGGTGGTGGATTCCCTCGAGGTGTGGGAGTTAAGCTGGCTTTTCCTGTTAGTTGTAACTCAAATAACTTCTCATAGTACTCAATCGCCTGTAAGAGTTGCTTTTGCTGTTCTAGGAGTTTGCCTAATTGTAAGAGAATTTGTGGCTGGTGGGGTTGTAGTTTTAACCCCAGATGATAGACAATGACCGCTGCTGCTGTTCGCTCCTGTAGGGCTAAACAGTTACCGAGACGCAAATAAAGTTCTGGGTTTTGATGGTTAATCTTTAAGGCATTTTGATAATATCTTGCTGCTTGCTTATTTTTCCCATATTCAAAGGCCACATCTCCTAAATATAAATATGACTGCCACAGATGCTGGCAAACTACTGAGAAGTCCTGCTTTTCTAGCAGTGCTACCAGAAATTTGGCAATGGAGATTTGTGCTAAATCTAATAAGTCTTTTGGTGCTATTTGTTGCGCTCTGTTACAATAAATTGTGATAAAAGCTCTTTCTCTGGCGATCGCTTCACGGAAATATCCTAAAGCTTCCTCGATCTGCCCATAAGCCATTAAGACTGTACCGCAGTCCACATAAGCCATGATATTTTCTGGTTTGCGGGCAATCACTTTTTGGAAACTAGCTGCTGCAACTAGGTAATTTTGCTTTTGCCACCAGATCCGCCCGAGATTATAATGAGCTATTTCCATGTTCGGATCTAACTCAATGGCTTGACGAAAATATTTTAAAGCCAGATCTTGTTTGCCTTGAAGCTGAAAAACTTGACCCAGGTTATTGTATAGTTTTGCCTGTTGGGGATTTAATACCAATGCCTTTTGATAAATTGCTTCGGCGGCTGCAAATTCTTTTTCCTGTAATAAGGCAGCTCCTAAATTGCTGTAAGCTGCTATATAGTCTGGCTGGTATTCAATGGCTAGGTGGTAATTTTCTATCGCTGCCTCTAGCTGCCCTCTTTGTTGGTACATGAAACCTAAACTAAAGTAGGTTTTTGCTAAATCTGAGTTCAACGTCATGCTCCCTCCGCCACTCCTAAGCCAAAAACAAATCCCACGCTTTACTAACATGGGATTACTCTAATCAATATCTTACCTGATTTTGCTGCCTCGAGGTTTTTTTAGAAGAATTCAAATTCATCATCGACGGTAAACTCTTCTGTGAAGATTTTCACATCTTCTTTGAGGTTAAAATCTGTGGGGTCATTTAATTTGACAAATTTTATCCCATCTACCTTAATTACTCCAGTATTGGAATTGTAGGTAACTTGGTTGGTATTTTCAGCATCCAAGCCAAAAATCTCGATTTTGTCACCCTCAGCCCCATTGAAGTCTCTGATGATGCTTTCTCTGCCGTAGGGTCTTGGATCACCCCACGCTGCTGGATCTCCTTCTTGGGCTGGGCTAAATTCAAATACAAAGGTATCTTCTCCTTCTCCACCTTTGAGCAAATCGTTACCCTTCCCGAATAGTGTGTCGTTGCCTGACCCACCGCCCATAGTATCCTTGCCTGGCCCGCCTAAAAGCAGGTCGTCACCTCTATTTCCTTTGATGAAGTCGTCTCCTAAGCCCCCATTTACTGTATCATTGGCTTTTCCTGATTTCAGGAAATCATTATCTTTTCCACCCAGGAGAAAGTCTGCTCCCCCACCACCTCTAATTGAATCGTCTCCCAGACTACCAAATAAACTGTCTCGATCCCCTTGAGCTCTGATTGTGTCGTTTCCTAGTCCAGCATCTACCGTATCCATGGAGCCCACGCCACCAATGATACTATCGTTTAATTCACTACCATTGACACCGCTTCCACCACTTGGTAATCCTGTCTCAGGGTCTATTGCACCGCCTTCGGGAACTTCGATTACATACCCGATAATATTACCATCATCATCTAATAATGGTTCTCCATCTTCTAAGGTAAAATCTGGATCGACTACTGTTGACATTTAACTTTCTCCTCACTGCGTGATTGGTTATTTACTTTTTACCATAAAATCTGGTTTTTGGGCAATTAATTCTTAGAAACATTTATTTTCAGTTTTGGCAGCACTTCATGTTGATTTTACATGATTCCTCTGCCCTGGTTATTATAACTATGCAAAATTAATGTCCTTGAGGCAAGGGGCGCAGAGCCCCTTGTCTGCTTAGTTTTTTCCTTTCTCTCCCTCAACCCGCCCCTACAAGGATCGTGACTAAAAATTAACCACTACCTGGAACATCCTGGAGACTTTTTTAGAAGAATTCAAATTCATCATCTAATGTAAATTCTTCTGTGAATATTTTCACATCATTTTTGAGGTTAAAATCTGTGGGTTCATTTAATTGGACAAATTTTATCCCATCTACCTTCAGTACTCCAGTATTGGAATTGTAGGTAACTTGGTTGGGATTTTCAGCATCCAAGCCAAAAATCTCGATTTTGTCACCCTCGGCTCCGTTGAAGTCTCTGATGATGCTTTCTCTGCCGTAGGGCCGTGGATCACCCCACGCTGCTGGATCCCCTTCTTGGGCTGGGCTAAATTCAAAGACAAAGGTATCTTCTCCAGCACCACCTTTGAGCAAATCGCTACCCTTCCCGAATAGTGTGTCGTTGCCTGCTCCACCGCCCATAGTATCTTTCCCCGCCCCGCCTAAAAGTAGGTCGTCTCCAGCATTACCTTTCATGAAGTCGTCTCCTACACCACCATTAGCGGTATCATTGCCTTTTATTCCTTTGACAACATCATTATCTTTTCCACCGAGGAGGAAGTCTGCTCCCCCACCACCTCTAATTGAATCGTCTCCCAGACTACCAAATAAACTGTCTCGATCCCCTCTACCTTTGATGCTGTCGTTTCCTAGTCCAGCATCTACTGTATCCATGGATCCCACGCCACCAATGATACTGTCATTTAGTTCACTGCCATTGACACCGCTTCCACCACTTGGTAATCCTGTCTCAGGGTCTATTGCACCGCCTTCGGGAACTTCGATTACATACCCGATAATATTACCATCATCATCTAATAATGGCTCTCCATCTTCTAAAGTAAAATCTGGATCTACTACTGTTGACATTTAACTTACTCCTCACTGCTTGATTTGCTGTTTACTTTTTACCAGAAAAATTCTGTTTTTGGACAATTATTTTTTGTTACCACTCCCAACTGGGGCAATTAATTAAGCCACGCGCTACAAACGTGGCATGAATCTAACCAAGAGCTTGCCTGATCTCCATTCCCTGCCTTAACAAGACTGGGATTTTTTAGAAGAGCTCAAAATCATCATTGGCGGTAAAGTCTTTTGTGAATATTTTCACATCTTTTTCTGGGTCAAAATCTGGCGCATTATTTAATGTTACCAATCTCCTCCCATCAACACTGACTACTCCCGTATTTTGATTGTAATTTACTCGATCTAGATCTTTGGAGTCCAAACCATAAATTTGGATCTTGTCACCTTCTTCAACACTGAAATCTTCGATGACGGAATTTCTCCCCAAGGGGCGGAGCTCTCCGTTTGCGTCTTCGATGTATTCAAACACAAAGGTGTCTTTTCCCTTACCACCAGTGAGTATATCGTTTCCTATACCAGCAACTAGAGTATCTTTACCTTTGCCACCATATATTGTGTCACCTAGGTACTGTATGTTGCCTTGGTCATCCACAGGAACTACGCTATTTCCACCTCCGTCCAGGAGATCTCTGCCTTTGTTACCTCTGAGCAAGTCTTCTCCAGCACCACCCAAGACTGTATCGGAGCCTTTTCTCCCTCTCAGCTCGTCATTTCCCGTACCACCTATGATGGTGTCCGTCTTGACCCCACCTATAATGGTGTCAGCCCCTGTATTACCGACTAAGAAGTCTGAACCGCCCCGACCCTCAATAAAGTCGTCTCCCCCTCCAGCATCTACTACCTCTGCATTTCTACCAGCAGCGAGGATCACATCATTATTAACACTACCCAAGATCTCGTTTCCTGGCAGTGGCTCACCTGTTTTTGAATCTAGAATTGGTTCTCCCGTGATGGGGTTAGTCACTTCGCTTAATGTAGGCTCTTCTGGAGGTATAATTTCAACTCCCCCACCTGGTAGTGGCGTTACCACCCCAGGGATATCGGTATCTGGAGTTATACCTGGCTCTTCGATAAATGAGTCTGTCATTTCTGTTCTTCCTTAACTGTTCGTTATTAGCTTTTTAGCACAAATTTAAAATATTGAACTAATTTTTGATTTTGCCCAGCAAGGCTTCTGGACAAGCTCGGATTCATTATAACAGCATAATTTTACTTTTGGCAAGCAAATTTGCTTAATTTAATGCTGTCCTATCTCATCCCCAATAAATCAAGGGTTTTCGCCAGAAAAAATTTTTTTTTTGCCTCTTGGGGAAAGTTTGTATTTTGTTTATTACTAAAGATTATGCGAATTTAGCAAAATTCTCAATCATAACGCAAAGTTTGAAAAAAAGACAAACTGGGCAAATTATTTTCCAGGTCAACCCTATTCATTTTGGCGAATGCAGGCAAAGTCTGGAGGTGTTTTGCTTTGGGAGATTTTTTTTTTTGCTCACTCATCTTCCGTGGGTCAGGTAAAAAAATATTATAAATCTATAAAACGTTACATAAGTTAAGAAGCAAATTAAAGATGGGTATTGAAAAAATCAGTAACAATTTATACTAGAGGTAAAATTCAAGCCTGAATTAACCAAGAGAGAAATAGAGTAAAAATAGAATGCAAATCTAATTAATTTACAATTCAATGAGATTGAGGAGCAGACTAGGGCAAGATGTGGATGAGATAGAGCAAAGAAGTGAAGGTAAATTCCATGGGTTTTCCAAGAGTCAGCGTGGTTATTCCCACCTATAACTGCGATCGCTATATTGCTCAGGCGGTGGAGAGTGTTTTGAATCAAAAGAATTTTGATGATTATGAAATAATAGTCATAGATGATGGTTCTCAAGACAATACTGAGGCAGTCCTAAAACCTTATGAAGGGAAAAATTTTCGTTATGTATTACAAAATAATCAGGGAGTAGCGCTGGCTCGCAATCACGGTATTGAGTTAGCGGAGGGAGAATTAATTGCTTTTTTAGATGCGGATGATTATTTTTTGCGGGCTAAACTGGCAGCACAGGTGGCTATTTTTGAGGAGCAACCTAATTTAGGGATTGTACATAGTGGTTGGCGACGGGTTGATCCTGATGGTAAGCTGCTGATGAATGTACGTCCCTGGAAAAATGTTCCTGAATTAACTTTAGAAAGTTGGTTGAGGTGGAAGCCAATTCTTCCGAGTGCGATGATGTTTCGCCGCCACTGGCTGAAGCTGGTGGGGGGTTTTGATCCGCGCTATCCTCCAGCAGAAGATACGGAGTTGGTGTTGCGGTTGGCTTTGGCTGGTTGTGAGGCTGCCTGGCTACAGAGAGTTACTGTTTGCTATCGTCAACATGGGCAAAGTGCGATGTCGAAGGGTTTACCCCAAGCTCGCTCGCTGGCGGCAGCGATGAGGAATTTTTTTGCTCAACCCAATCTCCCAGAAGGGGTTCAACTGATTGAAAGGCAGGTGTTATACGGTACTTTTGTTTGGATAGCTTGGTATTTATATTCTACGGGGCATCCTACAGAGATGGTTAAGTATTTACGAGAGTCTTTAAGTTACAGAAGCGCTTCTCCTCTGGAAACTATTATTAACTGGGGGGATAGTTTTGCTGAGTACTGTACAAGTTTGGGGGAGGAGTTGGATGCTGATGCTTTGGGAAAACTCCCTGAATGGCAGGATTTGGTTAAGAGTTTATTGTGGGAGCAAGAGGTATCAGCCGTTAAGCTAATAAGATGAGCTAATTTTTACCAATGATCAAGTTTATGGGTTTTCGCGTTTTAGTGATGCTGATAGTTTCCTGTATTATGAGCAGTTGGGTAGTTAGTCCTGCTGCTTTTGCTCTTACCCAAATTAAGTTATTAGATGTTGCTTATCAGGAATGTCCAGCAGATTTGGCAGAGGGTAGTGTTTCTAGTGGAACCAGTAGTCCAGTTAATTGTTTTCTGGTAACGGGAAAGGCGCAAAATACTTCTGGGAAAATGGTTTATGATGCTGATGTTTTTGGGCGTATTTACGATGCGAATAATAATTCGGTGATGGAAAATCGTACTCGACTGGGTTTAATTCCTGAAGTGCCTCCTGGGTTGAGTGATTTTTCTATTAGAATTAGTGTTGCTGCTGATCAACCTACGCCTTTGAAGTTGGAGCAATTCAAAGCGAGGGGTTTTGCTAGTAAGGTTAGGTGGGATCAGTAGTCATTAGTGTTGGGAGCAAAACTAAAAATAAAATCAATTTTTATATTTATTTCATGTAAAACTCTCCCTACTCCCTACTCCCTACTCCCTACTCCCTACTCCTTACTAATAGAATGCATGCAAAAAGTCTATTAGTGTGGGGTGCGTTACGCTCTTGCAACGCACCCTACAATTGTTAAGTGGTCGCGCAAAATTAATTACCGCAGGTTCGGGCGGGTTTTGATTTAAAGATCAGTTGCTCACAAAGATCAAGGCTAAACCCGCCCCTACAGAAATTGTGTAAATAATTTTGCTTATCTACTTAATTGATTTACTAG
>JADQBC010000038.1 GCA_016903655.1 Gomphosphaeria aponina SAG 52.96 = DSM 107014 | reverse complement strand
AATGAGGATACGGGACATATTGAAACTGGGAGTAAGTTCACACTATTATTATGGCTAATATTTGACTAAGGAAACATTAAGAAATGCTTAAAAATTCTAGATTTTGAGGTTTACTGAGGAGGGAGACAGAGGTTTAGGGGTAAGAAACAGTGGGGGTTTTTCGGGGGAGTATGATAAACTCCTCCCTGTCTTCTCAATAAATCACTTTAGAGGGCGCTAAAGCGCAACTACTAACTTTTATTAGAGGGCGCTAAAGCGCAACTACTAACTTTTATGAGAGGGCGCTAAAGCGCAACTACTAACTTTTTTTTTTGCTATTTATTATTATGAGAGGGCGCTAAAGCGCAACTACTAACTTTTTTTTTGCTATTTATTATTATGAGAGGGCGCTAAAGCGCAACTACTAACTTTTATTAGAGGGCGCTAAAGCGCAACTACTAACTTTTATTAGAGGGCGCTAAAGCGCAACTACTAACTTTTATTAGAGGGCGCAAAGAGCGCAACTACTAACTTTTTTTTTGCTCGTAGTTGCGCTTGAGCGCGCCCCCTCTTAAACCGAGGCTTAACTAATCCTTTCTACTTTGGCAATATCCAACATAGTCTTAAGTACAGAATCAGGGTTCAAACTGATAGAATCAATCCCTAATTCTACTAAGAAGCGAGCAAACTCTGGATAGTCACTAGGTGCTTGACCACAAATGCCAATTTTTTTACCATTCTTTTTAGCTTTTTCTATCACCATGCGCACCATTTGTTTAACTCCCTCATTCCTTTCATCAAAGATATGGGCAACTAAAGCGGAATCCCGATCTAATCCCAAAGTTAACTGAGTTAAATCATTAGAACCGATGGAGAAACCATCAAAAACTTCACTGAATTGATCGGCTAAAAGCACGTTGCTGGGAATTTCGCACATGACATAAACTTCCAGGCCATTTTCACCCCGTTTTAAGCCATGTTTTTCCATTTCTGCTAATACGCGGCGACCTTCATCTGGGGTACGACAGAATGGTATCATTGGAATTACATTAGTTAATCCCATTTCATCCCGCACCCTTTTTAGTGCCTTACATTCTAACCCGTAGGCTGCACTATATTTCTCATCATAGTAACGAGAAGCACCGCGCCAACCAATCATGGGGTTTTCTTCTTTGGGTTCAAATTCTTTTCCACCCAAAAGGTTAGCATATTCGTTACTCTTGAAGTCAGACATCCGCACCACTACTGGGTTGGGATAAAAAGCAGCAGCAATAGTACCAACACCTTGAGCTAATTTATCCACAAAGAAGTCGGGTTTATTCTCATAACCTTTGGTGAGTTGAGCTATTTGCCATTTAGCTGCCAGGTCTTGGAGTTCATCAAATTTCATTAAAGCTAAGGGGTGAGCTTTAATATGGTTGGCAATAATAAACTCTAGTCGTGCTAACCCTACACCATCGCAGGGAATGGAAGAAAGACCAAAAGCTTCTTCTGGGTTGCCTACGTTCATGAGGATTTTTGTGCGCGTGCGCGGTAAATTATCTAACTGAGTTTCTAGCACTTCAAAAGGTACTAAACCTTGATAGACTTTTCCTTCTTCCCCTTCTGCACAAGATACTGTTATTTCCTGACCTGTTTTTAATTCCCCAGTCGCATTACCACAGCCGACAATTGCAGGAATCCCCATTTCACGAGCAATAATTGCGGCGTGACAGGTGCGGCCCCCTTGGTTGGTGACAATAGCACTGGCTTTTTTCATAATTGGTTCCCAGTCTGGATCAGTTTTGTTGGTGACTAGGACTTCACCAGCTTTAAATTCGTCGATTTTATGCACATCTAAGATAACTTTGGCATTCCCTTGACCAATCATTTCCCCAACAGCACGTCCTGTTACTAGAATATTGCCTGTGCCTTGAAGTTTATAGTTTTTAAGGACACTGCCCGATTTTTGGGATTGAACAGTTTCTGGGCGAGCTTGAACAATAAATAGTTGACCTGTTTGCCCATCTTTTGCCCATTCTATGTCCATTGGCGAATTAGAGCCGCGCACTTCAGAATAGTGGTCTTCAATGATGCAAGCCCATTTAGCGAGGGTAATTACTTCATCATCGGTGATTGCATATTTCACCCGTTCTGAGTCGGGGACTGGGACATTTTTGACCTGTTTCCCACCACCCAGGTCATACACCATTTTGATTTCTTTGCTACCCAGGCGTTTTTCTAAGATGGGGCGGAAACCTTGTTTGAGAGTGGGTTTAAAAACAAAAAATTCATCAGGGTTTACTGCCCCTTGAACTACGTTTTCCCCTAAACCATAAGCTCCCGTAACAAAGGCAGCATTTTTAAATCCTGTTTCTGTGTCGATAGAAAACATTACCCCAGAAGCGGCAAGGTCAGATCGTACCATCTTTTGTACGCCAACAGAGAGGGCAACATCAAAGTGGTCAAACCCTTTGAGCGTGCGATAGGAAATAGCGCGGTCTGTAAAAATGGAAGCGAAGCATTTATGACAAGCTTCTAAAACGTTGATTACACCGTGCACATTGAGATAGGTTTCTTGCTGTCCTGCAAAACTAGCATCAGGGAGGTCTTCCGCTGTGGCACTGGAACGTACTGCTACGTCTGTGTCATAACTAAATTCTCTGCACCTTTCTTGATATTCTTCCCCAAAGCGATCGCACACATCTGGATTTGCGCCATAGCGTTCGCACAATTTGAAGTAACCAGTAGAAATTGCTAATTCTAATTCTTTGGGGAAGGGGGTGTGGAGAATTAAACTCCTGGCTTGTTTCCCCCTTGAGCGCAAGTTCTGCATATTTTCCACATCCAAGCCAGCAAAAATCTGACGCAGCCTTGCTTCTATTCCTGCTTTTTCTATAAAATACCGATAGGCATAGGCTGTGGTGGCAAAACCTGTAGGAACATTCACGCCTTTGGGGGTTAACTGTTGAATCATTTCCCCTAATGATGCGTTTTTTCCTCCTACTAGGTGTATATCGCTAATGCCTACTTCTTCAAACCACAGAACAAATGCTTGATCTTTTGCTGCTTGAGCAGTTTTTTCTGGTGCGCTACTTACCATATTTTTATCCTCTTTTTCACAGTTATTAATTATTAGTTATCAGTGAGAAGAGAGCAGAGAAAATTTTGCCATTCCAATTTAACAGACTTAAGCTATTCTCCCCACTCCCTACTCCCTACTCCCTACTCCCCACTCCCTTTTCCTTGCTCCCTATCCCTTTTTTTCTCTTTTTATCTTGCTACTTTTATCTTAATCAACCAACAGCTTTTTCATCCTTTTTCTTAAAAAAAACACAAAAAATTTAATATTTAGCAATAAACAACATAATTATTGTTTATTACAAAATAAGCTTACACAAATACCTAGCTGGTTGTGGGAAAATGGGGCTGTTGAGAAGCGATCGCCATCGCCCATCCTGGGTTATAATCAGTTTAGTTGTTACCACACGCACTACTTATTACAACTTCTCTAGCTCATTAATTCTTGGAAAAATATGACAAAGAAAAACATTTTTAGTTTATTACTTGGAATAAGTCTAGCTTTAGCTAGTTGTTTACCAGCTAAGGCGCAAACGCAACAACAATGGCGGCGAATGACAGCAGAGCAGGAAGCACAAACATGGCAATATATTTTAAATAGTCCTCTGGGTATAGCCGCACTGAATAGATTAGCCATTGAGGGTTTTATTAGTCCTGTTTGCACCAAAACCTTTTATCTTGATGAGCAAAGTAGTGGCTTTTTAACTGCACTAAGAGTTAAATGTCCCGAACCCAGAGGCGTTTCCCTTGCATTAGATTATGATGAAATGCGGATAATTTTCAGTCGTTTTGAAGATAATATCGAGAATTTTGAAGTTGAGCGAGTCCACTCAGAAAATCGAGATTCTGTTACTCCTTTACCCGAGTAAATTACTCAACCAACCATCAACCATCAACTATCAACCATCAACTATCAACCATCAACCATCAACCAACCATCAACAATATCTGCTAAAGTTGCAGCAACAGAACGAGGTTGCCAACCCAATTCTCTACAAGCTTTACTCCCATTTACTCGGACACAGCGGTCATAAATATAGTGGATTCTCTCTTTACCCAGGGGAGGATTCCAAGCTAAAATTCTGCCAATAGGATCTAGGATATTACCGACAATTCGAGCTAAAAATTCTGGTATTTCTACTGGTAGTTTGACTCCCGTTTCTTCACCGAGCAGAGAAAACATTTCACGGATGGTTAATTCCCCAGCAGACATAATATAATGTTCTCCTGGCTGACTTTTTGCTGCTGCCAGAATCATCCCTTTCACTAAGTCATCCACATGGATAATACCCGTAAGGCGATCGCCTCCTACCCATAATTTCAGTTTCCCTTGTAAAAATAACTCAATTACTGGGCCAAAATGGGGGTCATCTGGCCCCAAAATTCCCGCAGGCATTATACTTACAACTGGTAATCCTTGGCGACAATACTCATCTACTAACTGTTGAGCTTGATATTTAGTGCGATCGTAGGCTGAGGAAAAGTCAGCTTGTTGGCGTTGAAAGGTTTCATCTATCACTTCACCCCTGCTATCACCAAATACCCCAATCGTGCTGCAATATACCATCTTCTCGATTCGGGCAGCTTGAGCTACTTCTAAAACAGCACGAGTCCCTTCCACATTTACTCGTTCCATTTCCTCTTCATTTACCAGTCCCAGCTCCACATAAGCGGCAGTATGAAATACTGTATCCACATCTCTCATCCCCTCTTTTAAAGCTGCCCGCTCCGTAATCTCCCCATATATGAGCTCTAGATTACAAGCAGCGAGGCGGGATAAGTTGCTTGAAGAGCGCACCAAACCTTTAACCCTGTTACCTTCTCTTTCTAAAGCTTTTACTAAATGAGAACCAGTAAACCCATTTGCTCCTGTTACTAATGCTTTCATTGTTGATAGTTGATGGTTGATAGTTGATGGTTGATAGTTGATGGTTGTATAAAAGCCAAGCCAAGCCTTCTGCCAAGCCTTCTACTGATAGTTGATAGTTGATGGTTGAACGACTTTCTCATAAATGCGGTAAGTTTTAGATAACTTTCCCCCAGCAGCCTCAATTAATTTGCGAGAATTATAATTATCTTCCCACACCCAAGAAAGCTCTGCTTTGGTATAAGGTTTTCCCTTAAGTTTCCCTCCCTGCATCCCCAAATAAATCAAAGCTAAAGGTACCATTTTTCTTCTGTAATCCATTAAACAACACATTGCCATGACTCGAGCTCGATCTATCTGGCGACCATACCAAAGAAACTTCAGCATACCTAACCAATTTAGTTGACCATTAACCTGTTTCAGAGCAATATTATAATCAGGTAAACCCATCCAAAAACCAATCATCTTACCCTGATATTCTGCCACAGGAAACAAATCTGGATCTACTAATTTTTGCAAATCTTTAGCTTCTTCGAGAAATTCCTCCTCACTGCGAGGGGAAGAACTCCAATTCTGGGCAAAAGCTTCATTAAATAAATGATATATCTGGCGACAATCTTCTATAAAACCTTCTCCTTTGAGCCGAATACTCCGAAAATTAATGCCAGATTTACAAGCAATTTTATACCCTTTCTCAAATTTATTAGGCAAGGTATAATTAATTAAATTAAAATCATAGGCAATAGCATCTTTTGCTTTGTGCCACCCATCTAATTCCAGAAATTTGGGATAATAGGAAGGATTGTAAGGCATCATTATCGTTGGCGGCGAATCAAATCCGTCTGTTAAAAAAAGACAATTATTATGAGTAGAAAGATCAATGGGCCCTCTGACTACAGTTATCCCCCTTTCCCTCAACCATTCATAAGCTTTATTTAACAGGGCTTGAGCTACTTGAAAATTCTCCACACATTCAAAATAACCAAATAGCCCTATTTGCCGATTTTCCTTGGCAATTAATCGTTGATTAATCGCCGCAACAATGCGCCCCAAAGGTTGTTTTGAGGTTTCAGAAATAGCAATAAATTGTTGTAGCTGTCCGTAGGCAAAAAAAGGGTTATTTGGGGCTAATTGTTTGGCCATACTCTGACGCAGAGGAGGTACCCAGTTAGGATCATTTTTATATACCACTGCGGGAACATCGAGAAAACTTTCTCTTTCTCCTGCTGTAGTAACAGTTTTGACTTCAAAATTCTGGTTCATTATTGTTGATGTTTGATAGTTGATGGTTGACTATTAACTATGAACCATTAACCATTAAAGATTAACTATTAACCATTATTAAGCACTAACCAAATTTTTAGGCTGATACAAAGCATCCCGCGTTGCTACCATCCCAGCCACTAAATCATCTATTTCTTCCTTGGTATGGAGGGCGTTAGCGGTAATGCGGAGGCGAGGTTTAGCAATAAACCAAATGGGAGATACCCAAACTCCGTATTTTTCCATCAGGTGACGGGCGAATAGCTTGGGATTTAATTCTGGGGGTAAAATTACAGGAATAACATTCGTTTCCCCAATGGCTACAAAATCATACTCAATTAAACGCGATCGCAGGTAACGAGTATTTGCCTGTAATCTTTCCACTAACTGGGGATTTTGCCGTACAATCCTCATACTTTCTAAAGCAGCAGCGGTAGTAGGCGCTGGCAGAGATATAGTTCCAATGGAAGTAGGACAGACATCCAACAGGTCGATTAATTCACGGGAATGACTACTAATAGCTGCACCTGCGGAAGCGGCAAATTTAGAAAAAGTAGTCATAATCAAAGGAATCATCCCCCTTTCTAACACTTCTTGGGGTGTAATCCCGAAATGCTCGTAAATGCCCCTTCCTGTTGCTCCTATTGCCCCACTTGCGTGCGCTTCATCCATTAAAATTACACTGCCTGGGTAATTTTCCAGCACATCAAGCATTGCTGGTAGAGGCGCAATATCCCCATCCATGGAGAACACAGCATCAGAAACTACAATAATCCTATCATCTGGTCGTCCATAGCGCTGCAACTTGCGAGCTAAGTCAGTTACATCACAATGACGATAGGGCTTCACTCGCACATCAGCACCATGACTAAAAACTTTACCAGAGCGGTTGCCAGCATTTGATACTGCTGTAACTATACATCCGTGATTTAGAACATCTGTCAGAATTAGAGTTTCTCTAGTATTGCGAAAGCCAGGCACAGGTGCAGCCAAGTGACAAAAACCATCCATCAAAGCCTGCATTGCCATCCAAGCATTGACAAATAGATGAGTATGTGGTAAGTGTTTAAAAGCCGATATTTCTTGTTCTAACTGGCGATGGAGGTCAATGCGACCACTCAGAGTAGGACAAGAACTATTAGAAGTACCGTATTGAATAATAGCATCAATAGCTGCTTGTTTCACTGCCTCTGATTGGACTAAACCCAGAACATCATTAGTACAGAAGGTAAGCACCCGCTGGCGAACTCCAGTTGCTTCTTCTTCTATGTCAACCAAGTTTCCTTGTTTGTAATGACAGATATATTGGTTTGGATAAAGCCCGCTTGCGTAAAGCTCTTCCATATATTCCTTAACAACTTCCACAATACGAATGCTCCTATGTAAAATCGCCCCTTAGCTTGGGATTAAATGAATTATATTCTTAAACTTTAACAAAAGTTATTTTTTTTGAAATAATTGGTTTAATTGCTGCATCTTTTTAGTTACTCGGTTGTATTTCTTGTGTAACTAAGTAAGAGTTCTTCGGATGCACCCAAATAGGGCGTTGCTGAATGGCATAGTAGAGTGGGGAGTGGGGAGTAGGGAGTGGGGAGTGGGGAGTAGGGAGTAGGGAGAGGGGAGAGGGGAGAGGGGAGAGGGTTTGGTTAGTAGGTTATGTATTTAAATAATTCATAACTCAATTCAGCAACGCCCCAAATAGTAAATATTAGCTCAAGGGAAATCAGTTATGACTGGATTACAAAATATTGCCTTTGGTTTGGGATTTTTTGGACTGGCGTTTATTTTCGCCAGTTTTGTGGAATATTGGCTTCACCGCTTAATGCACTATTCCCCTAAAATTGGTAAGCGTCATCGCGACCATCATCAACGTAATGAAGGCCAAGGGGTACTACCAGAGTTTAAAGACTACCTTCAAGGGGGTTTTCTGGTTGCATTTGTCATGTTTGGGGTTTCCCTGGCAGCGGGAATTGGCTGGTTTTCAGGTAGTCTAGTCTATGCTGCTTTTTCAGCCTATGCCCATCAGCTACAACATGACAACCCAACTAAATGTTTTTGGATGAAGATGCCAGTTCATTATGTCCATCATAAATACAATCAATGGCATCATAATTTTGGGTTAGCTCTTGACTGGTGGGATCATGTTTTTGGCACTTATAAATATGGTGAATGGCTCACCGAAACAGAATTAATGCAACAGGAAAAAGGAGATTTAAAATTGAGGTGGTGGTAAGATAAACAGGTTTTGTTGTTTCTTCACTTTTAAGTATGCTAAACTAATAGACCTTTTGCGAAACCGTAAAAAAACCCACCCCAACCCTGGCCGCAGGTTCGGGGAGGTAGCCCTACATTCCAAGCATTTCTCCCCCCCTTTCCCTGCGGCCAGGGCTGTTTCATTTAAAAATTTAAGGCTTTTTAAAACCCTTAAAATCTAACGGTTTCAGGCTTATAAGTAGATAAGCAAAATTATTTACACAATTTCTGTAGGGGCGGGTTTAGCCTTGATCTTTGCGAGCAACGTTATCTTTAAATCAAAACCCGCCCGAACCTGCGGTAATTAATGAAAGTGCGACCACTTATTTCTAACAATTTGGGTAAAATTAACAAAAATCGTTATTCTGGCTTTTATGTTTGTAAAAGCATACATGAGCTTAAGCATTGATTTATAAAGATTAGTTATTTAAGTATTTAATTTTAAATATGCTGATTCAAATTAATAATCTATTTAACTGCAAACGTAAAATGAACCAGCCCTGCGCGGGCTCGGGGGGGTAGGGGGGTTAACACTACTTTCGCACTCATGTCTAATATGACTTTAAAGTATCCTTTATAAGGTAAAATTAAGAGTTGAGTTTTTTGAATTACTTTATTATTCAAAATAATAAAGTAATTCAAAAAATTTTATTTATAGATAAATAACTACAATATTTATAATACAAAAATACTCTTCATTTAATCATTCCCATCACAGTAGCCAATTAATTAGTATGGTTAATCAAGCAGAAAAGAGCTGTGTGGAGAAAACGGTAAAATACCTACTATGTCAAAAAATCCCATATATTTAGACTGCCACGCCACAACACCGATGGATAAACGAGTATTGCAGGAAATGTTGCCTTACTTTACTGAACACTTTGGCAACCCATCGAGCATTACCCATGCTTATGGCTGGGAAGCAGAAGCAGCAGTAAAAACAGCCAGAAACACTATAGCAGATGCCATTCACTGTAACCAGTCAGAAATTATCTTTACCAGTGGGGCTACAGAAGCCAACAACTTGGCAATAAAAGGAGTAGCTGAAGCTTATTTTAGTAAAGGGCAACATATAATTACAGTTCAGACTGAGCATCGAGCAGTACTAGATCCATGTAAATATTTAGAAACATTAGGCTTTCAAGTAACTTTTCTCCCAGTACAAAAGGATGGTTTAATAGATTTAGCCCAGTTAGAAAAAGCCATTCGTCCAGATACAATTTTAGTATCAGTTATGGCAGCCAACAATGAAATTGGAGTAATCCAGCCATTAGCAGCTATTGGGGAAATCTGCCGCCAGCATAAAGTTTTATTTCATACAGATGCAGCTCAAGCCATTGGCAAAATTCCCTTGGATGTGGAAAATATGAAAATAGATTTAATGTCCTTAACAGGACATAAAGTTTATGGGCCAAAAGGCATAGGAGCTTTATATCTGCGTCGCCGTAACCCCAGAGTGCAAATAGCAGCTCAAATTGTAGGGGGAGGACAGGAGCGAGGTATCAGGTCGGGAACACTTTATACACCGCAAATTGTCGGTTTTGCCAAAGCAGTAGCATTGGGACTGGCTGAAATGGAATCAGAAACAAAACGTCAGCTGCAGCTGAGAGAGCTTTTATGGCAAAATCTAAATCAGTTAGAAGGGATTCATTTAAATGGTCATCCAAAACAAAGATTACCAGGGAATTTAAATGTTAGTGTAGAAGGAGTAGATGGAACAGCATTGTTGCTCAGTCTGCAGCAAGTGTGTGCAATCTCGGCTGGATCTGCTTGCTCCTCTAGCTCAATCGCTCCTTCCCATGTCTTGACTGCATTAGGCCATGGAGAAAAACTAGCCTATGCTTCCCTGAGATTTGGCATAGGCAGATTTAACACAAAAGCGGAAATAGAGCAAGTATCACAGGAGATATTAACCAGTATCAAATCCCTCCGCAAATTTCAAGCTTAGGGAAGAAGAAAATTCAGAAAAAACGGCGACAATAATTGCTTTTGTTGTTATGATGGGAAGATTGAGATGATCACAAGCCAAAATTGGATCATAAAACTTGACTAGATAAAGTTAAGTGATACAAAAAGCCCAAGCTCGAAAAGCAAGCAGTAGAAACCTAAAACTATCAGACTCAGGTAAGGTTGTTTCTAGATAGGGGTTGGTAAGGGAAAAGCTGACGAGAGTGGTAGCTCAAGCAGAATCAAGCATTAGAAGGCAAGAAAAGGGAATTTACCCTAGGAAGGGAGGCGATCGCTATCTCAGATGCAGCCTTGGCAATACTTCTTTTTGCAGAAGACTAAGCAATCAGAAGCAGTACAAGCAAACTTATCTAGAGAAATAAAGATCAAGCCAAACCAGCAGGGGATGGCCGCAGGCTTTGCCCCTTGGGCAAAGGGCGACACTTGAAGAGAAGTGAATAGAAGCAGCAAATACCCAAAGCGACACAAGAAAAAAAAGAATTTTGGAAAAACCACACAAATGTTTCTCAACATTTTAGAAAGATTTAGAGGAAATTGAATGCCAAAGCAAATAATCATCGCAGAGCAGCATCACATTGCTGCAGTTTTCTCGGAAGACCAAATCCAAGAACTCGTAGTAGCAACAGGCAACCAACAGGTAGGTGATATTTATCTCGGCATAGTTGAGAATGTGATATCAGGCATAGATGCAGCATTTGTGAATATTGGCGATGCAGAACGCAACGGTTTTATTCACGTTACTGACCTCGGGCCACTGCGGTTAAAAAAAAGTGCTGGAGCAATTACAGAACTCTTAAGCCCACAGCAAAAAGTGCTAGTGCAGGTGATAAAAGAGCCGACGGGAAATAAAGGGCCAAGATTAACTGGGAATATTACTTTACCAGGACGTTATCTGGTGTTGATGCCATCAGGAAAAGGGGTAAATTTATCGAGACGCATTAGAAGCGAAAACGAAAGAAGCAGACTAAGAGCATTAGCAATTCTGGTAAAACCCGCAGGGATGGGTTTGTTAGTGCGCACTGAGGCTGAAGGAAAAGCAGAAGAAGCAATTATGGAAGACCTGGAATTTCTCCAAAAACAGTGGGAATCGATTCAACAACAGGCAATTTCAACCAGACCACCCGCACTACTTAACAGGGATGATGATTTTATTCAACGTGTACTTCGAGATATGTACACAGCGGAGGTAAATCGCATCGTAGTAAGTTCAGAACAAGGAATGAAGCGAGTAAAACAACACTTGAGCAACTGGAGTGGAGGGCGATCGCCTGAAGGAGTCTTAATTGATTATCACTTAGAGTCGCAGCCGATTTTAGAATACTTCCGAGTGAATGCAGCAATTAAAGAAGCTCTCAAACCCAGAGTAGAACTCCCTTCTGGTGGTTATATTATTATTGAGCCGACAGAAGCCTTAACAGTAATTGATGTCAACTCTGGTTCTTTTACCCGTTCAGCAACAGCCAGGGAAACGGTTCTGTGGACAAATAGTGAAGCGGCTACAGAAATTGCTCGTCAGTTGCGTTTGCGCAATATTGGGGGTGTAATTATAGTTGATTTTATCGACATGGACTCTCGGCGAGATCAGCTAAAACTGCTCGAACACTTTAACAAAATCTTAAAAGCAGATAAAGCTAGACCACAAATAGCCCAACTATCTGAACTCGGCTTAGTGGAATTGACTCGTAAGCGTCAAGGTAAAAACATTTATGAACTATTTGGACATACCTGTCCAACTTGCGGTGGTGTGGGTCATGTGGTTCATCTGCGCGGAGATGGGGATGAGAAAATTATTGAACCCCCGATTTCAGTTTCAGGTCCAACACTGGTGGTTAAATCACCCGAAAGACCTGTTCTCCAAGAAGAAAAAGAATTTTTCATCGAATTACCATTAGAAATAGAGCCTGAAGAGGAAAATCCAGAACTTGAACTGCTAAATCATCCTAGTTATCAAGATCCTCTTACAGGAATTAATACAAATCGTCGACGCCGTAAGCGACGCTTAACTGAATCTTTGATTACAGAAGAAGCTACACCAGAAGAAGAAGTTAAAGTTGAGGAAGAAGAATATCTAGAGACATCTGAAGTAGATGACTCCCAAAGGGAAAACCTCGAGCAAACTCAAATAATAGAGCGGAAAGAACGCTCTCAACCGCGGATGTCTCGTGGTGCAACAACGGAAAAAATTGTGGTTGAAATGACTCCGTTACAACAAGAAGTTTATGCTTTAATGGGAGTCTCCCCACTAAAACTCCTCGAACAAGATCCACCCAATTCTAAGTCCATAATTGTTTCAGTGAAGTGTCCAGGGGAAACAGATACTGATGTAGAGCAAAGGGAAAACAAAAGAGAAATTAACATGATTTTGACCAATGAATCAGAAGAAGAATCAATGGAAATGTCAGATGTTAGTCCTTTATTCCGTCGCCGTCGCCGCCGTCCTTCAACTATCATTAATTAAGTTAATTGTTGATAGTTAATTGTTAATTGTTGATAGTTAATGGAAGACCATAATATTTTTTCCACTCAAATCAGAGGGCGTAGGGGCAATTCATAATGCCCTGACCAACCCTGTGCTTATTGCTACATCAACTATCAACAATTAACTATCGAATGTCTATGTTGCGGTTAAAATTTCCCTTTAACCTGTAATATTTTCCGCAGGAGCAAGTACGGCAGAATGAACCCCAGTTTTTTCAGTGGTGTTGCTCTCAACCCAGAGATGATAATCTTTTAATAGTTGGCTGAGTAAACGTTGCTTGATGCTTAATAACACACTTTTGAGTAAGCCATTCCCAGCAACTTCTAAAAATGGTCTAGGAGTTAACCAGAGGGGAGGTGGTAACTCAACTTCTACTGCTAAATCTGCTTTTCCTTTCAGGTAGGTTTTCCCTTGATTTTCCCAGGGAGCTAATTTCCCTTTTAAATCGAGAGCAAAGCGATCGTTAATATAATCTATGCCTTTAATTTCGCACTCTTCTGATTTTAAATAAATTGTGCCACTCGCTCCTGTCCAAACTTTGAGAATCACTGTAGGTTGAAAATGATACATATCCAGAAAATTTAAGTGACGCATTTTCAACTCATAACGCTCCTGAGATAACTGTTTCATCAGGTTAGGGTTGGCGATCGCCTTGACAATTCTTTGGGGCTGACGTAGATAATGTTGAATGGAATTTGCTTCCTCACTCAGTATTTCCACTGATTCTGAGGCAGTAAATTTTAGCTTCATAAACACTCTCCTCTAGGGCTTACTTAATTTTAGTTGACATTTCTTAAAAAAATCAGGCACTGAATAACGCTCTTTTTTGGCTCAATGACCTTTGAGAATAAACCCCACAAGAGATACCAACTGACTTTTCCATATAAAACTTTACAATATTTTAATAAATAATAACTGAAAAACTGATGGCAATTTCCATAGCACATTTAGGTCCGGTCGGTACTTATACAGAAACAGCAGCTTTAGCTTATGGTTCTTTAATCACGAAAAAACAGGGTGAAGCTTATGGTTTATGTCCTTGCTCAAGCATCGCCGCCACGCTGCGCTCAGTAGCAGAAGGCAATACAGATTTAGCTGTTGTACCAGTAGAAAATTCTATTGAAGGGAGTGTGGCGATTACCCTTGATACACTCTGGGAGTTGGAAAATCTACAAATTCAACAAGCACTGGTTTTACCCATAGCTCATGTTTTATTATCTCAAGCCTCATCCCTGAAAGAGGTCCAAATTGTTTATTCCCATCCCCAAGCGATTGGTCAGTGTCAAAAGTGGCGAGAACAGTTTCTGCCAAATGTTCAGCTCATACCAACTAATTCGACCACAGAAGCTTTAGAACATCTGAAAGTTGAACTAAAATCAGCAGCGATCGCCTCCTTGAGAGCATCACAGTTATACAATCTGCCTGTTCTCGCTGTTAATCTCAATGATTATCCTGACAACTGCACCAGGTTTTGGGTACTGGGGTTGAAAAAAGCCACCTCTGGGAGTCACATTTCCCTGGCTTTTAGCGTTCCTGCCAATGTTCCTGGATCATTAGTCAAACCGCTCCAAGTCTTTGCGCAGCGAGGAATTAACCTGAGTCGGATTGAATCTCGACCCACCAAGCGATCGCTCGGAGATTATTTATTTTTTATTGATTTAGAAGCTTGTTACCAAGATTCATCTACTCAAGCAGCTTTAGCTGAATTAGAGACACACACAGCCCTCCTAAAAATCTTTGGCAATTACAATATTCTCCCCATTCCTTAACTTGTTTGATCTCACTTTAAAGCATCTTTCAGGGCTGTACGGGCTGCGAGGTTATTGCGAGTTTGGGTCAGAATATCTCCCTCTCTTTGCAAGCGATTAGAAGTATCTTGCATTTCCAAAAGCCCTTGCTGTTCATAGGGCACTCCGTAAAGAT
Source organism: Gomphosphaeria aponina SAG 52.96 = DSM 107014 (assembly GCA_016903655.1). Classification (GTDB taxonomy): domain Bacteria; phylum Cyanobacteriota; class Cyanobacteriia; order Cyanobacteriales; family Gomphosphaeriaceae; genus Gomphosphaeria; species Gomphosphaeria aponina. Next base: position 16,464 of record JADQBC010000038.1, on the reverse strand, counting down.
TACTCGCAATCCAATATGACAATTCAATGGGTAAACCAGGTAAATCCTCTGGCAATTCAATTTTCTGGTCAGTTAACTTTGCCGAAAGTTGCACCACATCTCGAAGTAACTTTTCTACTTCATCTGCCAGTGGTTTCAGGTCTTGAGTTGGGGGTTGATCTTCTATCCATTCTACCAAACCAACTCGATAGGGTTTTTCCCGAACATAATCTAGAACGCGAAATCTTTGTTGCCCCAGGGTCAAAATTTTCATGCGGTCATCAGGCAAACGTTGAAAGTGAATAACTTCTGCACAACAGCCAACATTAGCGATCTCACCTTGAGTTGGGTCAACCATCAACACACCAAAACGGCGATCATAATCTAGAATCGTGTTCATCATGATTCTGTATCGATATTCAAATATATGTAGAGGTAGAGGACGACCTGGAAATAAAACCACTTCGGGAAGAGGAAATAAAGGAAGTTCTCTTACAGCAATAGAGGAAGATGATGCCATTTTCTTTTCTGTGTCCCAAGCTTACCTTTCTTCTTTATACTTTAACTGATTTTTGAGATGAGGCAATAAAGTTTTTCCCCTCTTTCGGATTATGCTTCAGCAACACCCCACCAACAGATTTTTGGCGTTGCGTTTTTTCGAGGTGGGTTTGAGTTGGGTTAGTAGTTTTTATCAACAAATAATTCATGACTCTAAAAACGCAACGCCCTTTTTTTTCTCACCAGCTCCTGAAATGGCGTTGCTGAATTAAATTATAACGCATATATACAGCAAGTATGGTTTCAGATTGATAACTGATTTAACCCTGAGTTCTTATCTAAAATAAGTCAAAAGACTAAAATCTTAACCTGATCAAGTATAGTTAATTCTGCAAAAATTTGTCTGGCATTGCAGACAAATTTTTGCTTAGAGTTTTACTTCAATATCAACTCCAGAAGGCAAATCCAGTTTCATCAGCGCATCAATAGTTTTAGAAGAAGGCTGGTAAATATCGATAATGCGGCGGTGGGTCCTACTTTCAAAATGTTCCCGTGCATCTTTATCTACGTGAGGCGATCGCAGCACACAATAAATTTTCTTTTTTGTGGGTAAAGGAATTGGGCCTATTGCTGTTGCGTTTGTTCTATTTGCCGTATCTACTATCTTTTCACAGGATGTATCTAATAAGCGACGGTCAAAAGCTTTGAGACGAATCCTAATTTTTTGTTGCTGCAGTGTTGCCATTTTTTTTAGTTTTCTTGGTTCGGTTAGTTATTTTCAGAAAGCAGTGGAGCAGAAAAGCTCTTTCAAACTTCCCTTCTGCTCCTACTATTTAATTTGTTGTTCTACTGGATAATTTTAGAAACAACCCCTGCCCCGATAGTGCGTCCGCCTTCGCGGATAGCGAAGCGCATCCCTTGCTCGATCGCAATTGGGTTAATTAACTCAACTGTCATTTTTATGCGATCGCCTGGCATTACCATTTCCACTGATTCCCCTGTATCTGCTGTGTAGTCGCTAATCGTTCCTGTTACATCTGTTGTCCTGACATAGAATTGGGGGCGATATCCTTTGAGGAAAGGAGTATGGCGGCCCCCTTCTTCCTTCTTCAGCACATACACTTCTGATTCAAACATGGTGTGCGGTGTAATCGAACCTGGTTTAGCCAGTACCATACCTCTTTCTATGTCTTCTTTTTGCACCCCTCTTAGCAGCACTCCAACGTTATCTCCTGCCATTCCTTCATCAAGAGTTTTCTGGAACATTTCCACCCCTGTCACTGTTGTGCTGCGAGTGCCTCTGATTCCCACCAGTTCTACTGTTTCACCCACCTTCACCTTACCGCGCTCGATCCGACCCGTTGCCACTGTTCCACGGCCTGTGATCGAGAATACGTCTTCCACTGCCATCAAAAATGGCTTATCTATATCCCGCTCTGGCGTTGGAATATATGCGTCCACCTGTTCCATCAGAGCATATATTTTATCTACCCACTCATTCTCCCCTTTAGTTATTTTTGGGTTTGCCGTTACAGCATTCAGAGCTTGGAGTGCAGATCCTGCCACGATTGGAATTTCATCTCCTGGAAAATCGTAGTCACTCAACAATTCCCGCACTTCTAGTTCTACGAGTTCCAATAGTTCCTCGTCATCCACTTGGTCTTGCTTGTTCAAGAATATCACCAGGTTTGGCACTCCCACTTGCTTGGCGAGCAGAATGTGTTCGCGAGTTTGTGGCATTGGCCCATCTGCTGCTGAAACCACCAGTATTGCACCATCCATTTGCGCTGCACCTGTGATCATGTTTTTCACATAGTCAGCATGTCCTGGGCAGTCCACGTGCGCATAGTGGCGTTCCTCTGTCTCATACTCCACGTGAGCCGTGTTAATGGTAATTCCCCGTGCCTTTTCTTCGGGTGCTGCATCGATCTCGTCGTATTTCCTGGCTTTTGCTTTACCCGTTGCTGCTAGCGTCATGGTAATTGCTGCTGTTAGTGTAGTTTTCCCATGATCTACGTGACCAATTGTGCCGATGTTAACGTGGGGTTTATTCCTTTCAAACTTTGCGCGTGCCATGTAATTAACTTTTCCTTTTCCTAATTATGCGTTCCCTTTACTTTTTGCTACGATTACTTCTGCCACATTCCGCGGCACCTCCTCGTAGTTACTGAACTCCATTGTGAATATCCCGCGCCCTTGGGTTTTGGAGCGGATATCTGTGGCGTAACCAAACATTTCTGCTAGAGGTACTTTAGCAGTTACTTTAGCTAGCCCTGCTTCTGAGTTCATTCCTTCAATATTGCCACGACGAGAGTTGAGGTCCCCCATTATATCCCCCAGATAATCTTCTGGTACTTCTACCTCTACTTTCATCATTGGCTCTAAAATTACAGGAGCAGCTTTCATTACTCCATCCCTTACTGCCATTGAGCCTGCGATTTTAAATGCCATTTCTGAAGAGTCCACTTCGTGGTACGACCCATCTATTAATGTTACCTTGAGGTCAATTACTGGATACCCTGCCACAATTCCTGTTTCACAGGCTTCTTTTACTCCTTGTTCTACTGCTGGTACATATTCTTTTGGAATTGCACCTCCGACAATTTTGGAGACAAACTCAAAGCCACTTGCTGCTTCTCCTGGTGCTACTTCTATCACTACATGACCATACTGACCTTTCCCACCACTTTGGCGAATAAACTTGCCTTCTGTCTTTATTTGTTTCCTTACTGTCTCCCGATAAGCTACTTGCGGTTTCCCCACATTAGCTTCTACCTTAAATTCCCGCAGCATCCGATCTACCAGAATTTCTAAGTGCAATTCCCCCATCCCTGCTATTACTGTCTGGTTTGTTTCTGGATCCACACTGACGCGGAACGTCGGATCTTCATCTGACAGTGCTTGCAGTGCTTTGGACAGTTTTTCCATATCCTGTTTCGTTTTGGTTTCTACCGCTACTGAAATCACTGGTTCTGGAATAAAGAGGGATTCCAAAATAATTGGTTTATTCTCATCACACAGAGTATCTCCTGTGGTGGTATTTTTCAACCCAATTGCTGCTCCTAAATCCCCTGCCCGCATTTCATCTACTTCTATGCGATCATTAGATTTCAGCACTATCAGTCGGGAAATCCGTTCTTTTTGATCCTTTGTTGCATTATATACATAGCTCCCCTTGGTTAATACCCCAGAGTAAACCCGAATGAAGGTTAAACGTCCGAATGGGTCTGAAGCTATCTTGAATGCTAGCGCCGAGAATGGCTCTTCATCATCTGCTTTTCTTACTGCTTCTGTTCCATCTCTGAGCAATCCCTTAATTGGTGGTACTTCACTTGGTGATGGTAGATAATCTACTACTGCATCTAGCAATAACTGAACCCCTTTGTTTTTAAATGCTGAACCACACAGCATTGGCACTAAAGTTCCCGCTACTGTCCCTCTCCGCAGTGCTTTTTTTATTTCCTCTTCTGTAAATTCTTCTTCTGCCAGAAATTTTTCTAGTAGTTCTTCATCTGTTTCCGCTATTGCTTCAATCATCCGAGCTCGGTATTCTTCAGCCAAATCTATTATTTCTGCTGGGATTTCTATTTCTTCTATTTCTTGACCCAGGTCATCTCTATAGATGTTTGCTCGCATCTTTACCAAATCTACTATTCCCACAAAATCTGTTTCACTACCTATTGGTATTTGAATGGGTACTGCTGGCGCTCTTAGCCTATCTTTTACTTGCTCATAAACTTTAAAAAAGTTTGCTCCTGTGCGATCCATTTTATTGACAAAGGCTATCCGCGGCACTTTGTAGCGGTCTGCTTGTCGCCACACTGTTTCTGATTGGGGTTGCACCCCTCCCACTGAACAAAATACTGCTATTACCCCGTCTAACACCCGCATGGAGCGTTCTACTTCTATGGTAAAATCTACGTGTCCTGGGGTATCAATAATATTGATCCTGTGCTCCCGCCAGCTTGTGCTGATTGCCGCTGCTGTGATGGTAATCCCTCTCTCCCGCTCCTGTTCCATCCAGTCTGTTACAGCAGTACCGTCGTGTACTTCCCCGATTTTGTGAACCATCCCCGAATAGAAGAGAATCCTTTCTGTTGTTGTTGTTTTGCCCGCGTCTATATGCGCCGCAATGCCCATATTACGGACTTTCTCTAAGGGAATACTACGTGCCACAGCTACCTCCTGCTACTAGATCTTGACTTTTTTTGACGCTCTTTACAATTTTATACTTTTCTTCGCTTAAATTTTGCCCCTGGCAGAGGAGGTTAGCCCCCAGTATCTGGCCGCGATCGCCTTTTTTCTCCACCCAGGATTTGATTCCCTTCCTCCCTTTTTTTCTCAATATCTGTAGTGGGCAAAAGCTTTGTTTGCTTCTGCCATTTTGTGGGTTTCTTCTCTTTTTTTGATTGCGCCTCCAGTTTCATTTGCTGCATCCATAATTTCGTTGGCTAGTTTGCTTGCCATTGTGCGTCCACCTCTAGCTCTTGAATATTGGATCAACCATCTCAGTGCTAAACTGCTGCCGCGATTTTGACGCACTTCCATCGGCACTTGATATGTTGCACCGCCTACTCTTCTTGCTTTTACTTCTACTAATGGGGTTATATTTTTTACTGCTTTTTCAAATACTTCTAGGGGATCGCTTCCTGTCCTTTCTCCTACTGCTTTGAGTGCATCATATACAATTCTTGATGCTACCGATTTTTTCCCTGAACTCATTACTCTTCTGATTGTCATGCTTACTAGCCGACTGTTATACACCGAATCTGGTGGTACTATTCTTTTGTTACTTACTGTTCTCCGAGACATTTTTATTTTTTTCCTTTAATTTTCTCAACCCAGTCCACTTTTCTTTGTGTTTCTAGATTGCATTTTCATTTTTCCCATTCTTCTCCTATGGGTTTTTCTCTTTCTTTTTGGGCTTTTGAATCCTATTTTTTACTTTTTCTCTACTTTTTGCCGTTTCGTGCCATACTTTGAGCGCCCTTGTTTTCTATCTTTTACTCCTTGGGCATCTAGAGTTCCACGTATTATATGGTATCTTACTCCTGGCAAATCTTTAACCCGCCCACCTCTAATCATCACCACTGAGTGTTCTTGTAAGTTATGCCCGATTCCTGGAATGTATGATGTTACCTCGAACCCAGATGTGAGCCTCACCCTTGCTACTTTCCTCAAGGCTGAATTTGGTTTTTTCGGTGTTGTTGTATATACTCTTACGCATACCCCCCGTCGCTGGGGGCATTCTTTGAGTGCTGGTGATTTTGTTTTTTTCTTGGCTTTGGAACGTTCTGCACGAATTAGTTGTTGTATTGTAGGCATAATAATTTTTTTCGCCTAATTGGGCTATTTTGAGCTTTTCCTAAAAAGGTTGACAAACTCTTATTATACCCAGATCAAAATTAATCTGTCAAGGATTTCGTGATTTTTTCCCCAAAATACTTACTGTACTGTGATTTAAGCTTCTGTGGCAAATGATTGACCGCAACTACAGACTGAACTGGCGTTGGGGTTTTGGAAACGAAAGCTTCCTCCCATTAAGTCTTCTGAGTAGTCTATCTTTAATCCTTTAATGCTATCAGAGCTGGCTGCATCTAATTTGATACTGATGTCGTTAATTTGGTAATCTCGTCCTTCCGACTCTAGATTTTCTTTCAGTTCGAGAGTATAAACTAATCCAGAACAGCCTCCAGTTTTCACCCCTATTTGCAATATACTGTTTTCTTGGTTACGACTTGACTGCAAACGTTTTATTTCTTTTGCTGCTGCTTCACTCACCTGAATCATGCTTTTATGGTATTTATTTATCTCAGAAAAAACCTTACTGGGATTAAGTATAGCCTAACTCAAATGAGTTCATTCTTCTGAGTTCTTAGTTCCGCTATATATTTTTACAAACCCAGTAAGGTTGATTTTTTTTTTTATTGGCTTTGATATTGCCAGCTTCTCATATTTTTTTTTTTCTTACTTCCGTGCATAATCATCCTGAAAGCGGATAATGTCATCTTCTCCCAAATATTCTCCATTCTGCACTTCAATGAGAACTAACTTAATCACTCCTGGATTTTCGAGACGGTGGGCTGTACATTGGGGAACATAGGTTGATTGGTTGGCTCCTAAGATTTTCTCTTGCTCACCACACACTACTTTAGCTGTTCCTGAAACTACTATCCAGTGTTCGCTGCGGTGATGGTGCATTTGTAAGCTCAGGCGATGGCCAGGATGTACTTCAATGCGCTTGATTTTATATCCTGGCCCTTCTTCTAGGGTAGTAAAAGAACCCCAGGGTCGTATTTCTGTTGCTGCTATTTCTACTTTTTGAGCTATAGATTTACGCCGAGAAACTGTTGCCGCTTGAGTTGTGACCATTGCTTTCTCCTTTATTTTGTCTGCTTCAACTAATTAACTTTTTTGCTTTTAGTCTTGACTTTACCATAAGATAACCTTTCTGGTAACTGGTCGCACTTTCTTCATTAATTACCTGGGTAGGGGCGGGTTTTGCTAGCTGCTTTTTTGCACAGCAACTGAGTATTTATACTTACTTTCTGTGCAAAAAAGTTGATGGAAATTTTGATTTGAGGGAAAAAAATAAGTCAAGAAACCATGACTGTGAAATAATTTATCATCATTCTGCTATTCTTAAATAAAATACGTTATTATAACCAAAAAACTTAGGCATCAAAACCTAGTCCAAAGGTAGGGGCGGAACGTCTCTGTATAAACTAAGATAATACTTGGGCTGCTTTTCCTAGTACCCATTTTCCCAGACAAAAAAGCGGTTGTCTTTGTTTGAAAAAATGAGTTACAATGATTTTTAAGGATTTTTTATCCCCATACTACCCAAGAACCAGATGGATTCATTCAAAGGATCTATCTGGAACTTTAACAAAGGAATTGGGTGTCTAGACTTGTCTAAATTTTTAGTAGGTGAAGACAAAACTCGAACAGTTTAAGGAAAAAATAACACAGTTCTTCCAATGGTGGGGGCTGTAATCGGGGGTATGGTTTGTGAAATAAAGATTAAATTTATGTTAAGTAAGCAATTTTCCTGAGCAGGAAGCATCGCCCCATGGGAGAAGGGCGCAAGTGAGGTGTTCTGAGTCGCTCCTTGCTGAGTTCGGCTAGATTGTGCCAGAAGAATGGCTAAGAATACCAGGATGGTTGGTTTCCAAATCATGTAAAAAGGTTCTGATAAACAAATTGATTTTCTGTCATTAAGTAAGCTAAAAAAATGTATTGGTGGCTGCAAATTTTTAATGACAAGAAGGCAACAAAAACGGCTCAAGTACAACAAAATGTGAATATGGATGTTAAGGACACGATGGAAAACGGAACAAGATTTTTAAACTCTTTTGGCGAAAATCTCCAGCCTTACTGTGGTCAACCCTGGTTGGTGGAGGAGCGGGATGCTTGTGGGGTAGGGTTCATCGCTTATCAAAAGCCTGAAAAAAGTCATAAACTTATTGAACAAGCTCTCACAGCTCTGGGTTGTCTCGAACACAGGGGCGGTTGCAGTGCGGACAGGGATTCTGGGGATGGTAGTGGAATCATGACGGCTCTACCTACAGATTTATTTTTTGATTGGTTTACTACTCAAAATATCCCCATTCCTCGTCATGAATCTTATGGTGTGGGGATGGTCTTTCTTCCTCAAGATGATTTGAGGGCGGCTGCTTGTCGCGATTCAATTCAAAATATCTGCCAGGTTTGTAATTTAACTGTTTTGGGTTGGCGCATTGTTCCTGTTGATAGTAATGTGCTCGGTGTTCAGGCACGGGAAAATCAGCCTCGGATTGAACAGGTTTTTGTTTCTTCTGTTGATGGCTTATGTGGTGATGAGTTAGACCGTGTTCTCTATATCGCTCGCTCTCGTGTTGGCAAACTTTTGGCTGATGATTTCTATGTCTGTTCTTGGTCTTGCCGTACTATTGTATATAAGGGTATGGTGCGGGCGGCAGTTTTGGGTGAGTTTTATTTTGATTTGAAAAATCCTGCTTATCAAAGTCGCTTTGCTGTCTATCATCGTCGTTTTAGTACTAATACTATGCCTAAGTGGCCCCTGGCTCAACCTATGCGCCTTTTGGGACACAATGGTGAAATTAATACTCTTTTGGGTAATATTAATTGGATGATGGCGCGGGAGGGGTCTGTGCAAGTTCCCCGCTGGAACCAGGAGGATTTGGATTCTTTGACTCCGATTGTTAATGCGGCTAATAGTGATTCTTATAATCTGGATAGTGTGATGGAGTTGCTGGTGCGCACTGGTCGCAGTTTGAGTGAAGCGGCGATGATTCTTGTTCCTGAAGCTTACCATAATCAGCCAGAGTTACGGAATTATCCAGCAATTGTGGATTTTTATGAGTTCTATAGTGGTCTGCAAGAGCCTTGGGATGGCCCAGCTCTTTTGGTGTTTAGTGATGGGAAAACTGTTGGGGCGACTCTCGATCGCAATGGCCTTCGTCCTGCTCGTTATTGCATTACTAAGGATGGTTATGTAGTGGTATCGTCTGAAGCGGGTGTGGTGGATTTACCAGCGGCGGAGATTGTGGAAAAGGGGCGGCTTGGCCCGGGTCAGATGATTGCTGTGGATTTACAAAGTAATGAGATTTTGAAGAATTGGGATTTGAAGCTGCGGGTTTCTGCTACTAAACCTTATGGAAAATGGCTACAAGAGTATCGTCGGGAAGTAGGGGAGTTGCCTTTTTCTTTTGAGTCAGAAAAGAGTAAGGATTGTTTGTTGCAACAACAAACAGCTTTTGGTTATACGGCAGAAGATGTGGAGATGATTATTTTATCAATGGCTCAAACTGGGAAGGAGCCAACTTACTGCATGGGGGATGATATTCCTCTGGCTGTGTTATCTGATAAACCTCATCTTTTGTATGATTATTTTAAACAGCGTTTTGCTCAGGTGACTAATCCTCCCATTGATTCTCTACGGGAAAGTTTGGTGATGTCTCTGGGAATGCAGTTGGGTAAACGGGGGAATTTACTTAATCCTGCGGCTGAGGATGCTGGGCGGTTGCGTTTGAAGTCTCCTGTGTTAAATGAGCAGGAGTTGGCGGCGATTAAGGAATATAACCATCAACCATCAACTATCAGCCATCAACTATCAACTTTGTTTCCTGTTGCAGCAGGGCCAGATGGTTTGAAAGAGGCGATCGCTTCTCTGTGTACACAGGCAGCTTCTGCAGTTGCTGCAGGGAAGGAAATTCTGATTCTTTCTGACAGAGCAGGGGGTTCGGTCACTGAAGAATCTTCCTACATTCCTCCGCTTTTGGCTGTGGGTGCAGTGCATCATCATTTAATCCGTGCTGGTTTGCGGCTTAGTGTTTCGCTTGTGGTAGATACAGCCCAATGTTGGAGTACTCATCACTTCGCTTGTCTGATTGGTTATGGTGCTTCTGCTGTTTGTCCTTATTTAACCCTGGAAACTGTCCGCCAATGGTGGAATGAAGAGAAAACTCAGAAAATGATGAGCAGGGGTCAGTTGGAACAAATTTCTCTGGATGTTGCTTTGAAAAGATACCGTAAAGCAGTAGAAGCAGGTCTGTTGAAAATCCTTAGCAAAATGGGGATTTCTCTCTTGTCTTCCTATCATGGCGCTCAGATTTTTGAGGCGATCGGTTTGGGTTCTGAGTTGATAGATTTGGCTTTTACAGGGACTACTAGCCGTGTAGGTGGTCTGTCGGTTGCTGATTTGGCTCAGGAAATTATTACTTTCCATAGTTTGGCTTTCCCGACAAAGGGGAATAAGTTGGAAGATTATGGTTTTGTTAAGTATAAGAAGGGAAAAGAGTTCCATATGAACTCCCCAGAATTGTCTAAAGCTCTACATCTGGCTGTGGCGGGTAAGAATTATGACCATTATGAGGTCTATAAGGAGTTGATAAAAAATCGCCCTGTGACTGCTCTGCGGGATTTGTTGGATTTTAAGGTTGATAGTACGGAGCTTAAACCTCAGTCCATCAACCATCAACTATCTATTGATGAGGTGGAACCTGTTGAGGAAATTGTTAAACGGTTTTGTACAGGGGGGATGTCGCTGGGGGCTCTTTCTCGGGAGGCACACGAAACTTTGGCGATCGCTATGAACCGTATTGGTGGTAAGTCTAATTCTGGTGAGGGTGGGGAAGACCCCATGCGCTACAAGGTTTTGGATGATGTTTCTGGGTCGGGGAGCTCTGCTACTTTCCCTCATCTCAAGGGTTTGCGGAATGGGGATGTGGCTAATTCGGCGATTAAACAGATTGCTTCTGGTCGTTTTGGGGTGACTCCTGAATATTTGATGAGTGGCCAGCAGTTGGAAATTAAAATGGCTCAGGGTGCTAAACCTGGTGAGGGGGGCCAGTTACCTGGGAAGAAGGTGAGTCCCTATATCGCTATGTTGCGCCGTTCTAAACCTGGGGTGGATTTAATCTCTCCTCCTCCTCACCATGATATTTATTCCATTGAGGATTTGGCTCAGTTGATTTTTGATTTACATCAGATTAATCCAAAAGCTAAGGTTTCAGTGAAGTTGGTGGCTGAAATTGGAATTGGTACTATTGCAGCAGGGGTGGCTAAGGCTAATGCTGATGTGATTCAGATTTCGGGCCATGATGGGGGTACTGGTGCTTCTCCTCTTTCTTCTATTAAACACGCTGGTTGTCCCTGGGAGTTGGGGGTGAGTGAGGTGCATCGGATTTTACTGGAAAATCAACTGCGTGACAGGGTTGTTTTACGGGCTGATGGTGGTCTGAAATCAGGCTGGGATGTGATGATGGCTGCTTTGATGGGTGCTGAGGAGTATGGTTTTGGTTCTATTGCGATGATTGCTGAGGGCTGTATCATGGCGCGGATTTGCCATACTAATAATTGTCCTGTTGGGGTGGCGACGCAGCAGGAGTCTCTACGGGCTCGTTTTACTGGTGTGCCAGAGGATGTGGTGAACTTTTTCTATTTTGTGGCCGAGGAGGTGCGCCAATTGTTGGCTAAGTTGGGTTTGCGCAGTTTGGATGAGGCGATCGGTCGGTCTGATTTGTTGGTGCAGCGCTCTGATGTGAAATTGACTAAGACTGATTCTCTGAATTTGGATGTGTTGCTCAATTTACCTGATGTCAGGGAAAATCGGGCATGGTTACACCATGAGGATGTACATAGTAATGGCCCCGTTTTGGATGATGAATTGTTGGCGGATGAGGCGTTGGCTCATGCTATTCGTGAGATGGGTTCGGTGAGTAAGCAAGTGAAAATTGTGAATACTGATCGTTCTGTGGGGGCAAGAATTGCTGGGCGCATTGCTTCTCTGTATGGTAATGAGGGGTTTAAGGGAGAAATTAACCTGAAATTTGTTGGTGCTGCAGGTCAGAGTTTTGCTGCTTTTAACCTCCAGGGAATGAATTTTGTTTTGGAGGGTGAGGCTAATGATTATGTTGGTAAGGGGATGAATGGCGGGGAAATTGTGATTATTCCGCCGAAGGATGCTGCTTATGACCCTGCAGAGAATGTGATTATTGGGAATACTTGTTTGTACGGGGCGACTGGGGGCGCTTTGTATGCTAATGGTCGCGCTGGTGAACGGTTTGCTGTGCGTAATTCAATGGCTCAGGCGGTGATTGAGGGTGCTGGTGACCACTGTTGTGAGTATATGACTGGTGGTGTGATTGTGGTTTTGGGTGCGGTAGGTCGAAATGTGGCTGCTGGGATGACTGGCGGGTTGGCTTACTTTTTGGATGAGGAGGGGAATTTTCCTGAGAAGGTTAATCCTGAAATTGTGAAACTTCAGCGTGTAATTACTGCTGCAGGGGAACAACAATTGAAGGGGTTAATTACTGCTCATGGCTCGAAAACTGGCAGTAAAAAAGGGCAATTGATTCTGGATAATTGGGTGTCAATGTTACCTAAATTCTGGCAGGTTGTTCCTCCTTCTGAGGCCCAGAGTGCTGAGGCTTTGCTTTCGGAAAAGGCGATGGCTTCTGTTTAGGGATTGTTGGGGGGTATGGCATTGCTTTGCCCCTACTGCGTTTATCAACTATCAACTATCAACCATCAACTATCAACTATCAACTATAAAGTTTGGGTGTAGCCCACCCTACTTTTTACTAAGTCTGAAATTTTTTTAATCGGTTTTGGTTTTCGCCGATTAGCTAAAATTCTAATTTATTTATTTGATTTCTGTCAACTATGCTATTGCCAATTGTCCAAAGTCCAGTAATTACCTATTTATCTGGTTTTGTAACTTAATTGATAGATTAGAGTAAGCTCCCATAAATTTATAGCAAAGAGGGGAATAGTATTGACATTATCAAAATCTAAAACTTAATAATAGTAAGGGTTTTCCTGGAGCCCCGGGCCAGCCGATCGCGCTTCTGCTATAGTTAGATTTGTAGGTTGGGTTGAACGACAGTGAAACCCAACATTGAGCGGAGTTGGGTTTCACTGTCGTTCAACCCAACCTACAAAAATTTTTGTACCATAAGTAAGGTGTTGACATTTTTTGACTATTGTTTCATCTTAATTTTTTTCATTTGTGGTTAGCTCACCAGCAAAACCGCTGTAAACGTCCTAACCTTCCCTTTCACTGCTATATTATGTGCTTTTAAATATCGCTCCCTTTTCCATAAGAATTACTTATATTTATATGAAAAACCAGATAAATAATTTATATCTAAACCAATTCAGTTGAATTAGGTTGATACTGGTATTTGAGACAAACAAAAACACTTCCAAAAAAAGGAGAATTAATATGCCTGTAAACTTAATTAAAAACGGCAGCTTTGAGATTGGTACTGATCCAAATAATTATCCAGGTTCGATCTTGCCACTAAACCCAGGGGCTACTGATATCCAGAACTGGGTGGTGACGCGAGAGCAAATAGATTATAAAGGTGATGTCTGGCAGGCTGCTGACGGGAATCGTAGCCTGGATCTTAACGGATCACCAGGAATTGGTGGAATTGCACAAACCTTCAACACCATACCTGGGGCAAAATATCAAGTTACTTTTGCTTTGGCAGGTAATCCTTTTGATGCACCTGCAATTAAGAAAATGCAAGTGGAAGCTGCAGGAAGGTCTGTAACCTTCTCCTTCGATACCACTGGAAAAAGTAACTCTAACATGGGTTGGGAGCAAAAATCATGGGAGTTTACTGCCACATTACCCCAAACTACCCTGGAGTTTTTTTCAGTGACTGTGGATGATGATCCATTAAAGTCTGTAGGTCCTGCCCTTGATAATGTTAAGGTAATTTCATTAGACATCATAGGCACATCGTCTCCTGATGTGCTTCAAGGGACAGCCGGGAATGACGTGATCAAAGGTCTTGCTGGGGATGATATCCTGATCGGGAAAGCAGGTAATGACCAGATCGTTGGCGGAAGTGGGAAGGATATTCTTATTGGTGGAGCAGGTAATGATGTATTAACTGGTGAAAGTGGGAATGATACTCTGATTGGCGGGAGCGGAAAAGATACCTTTGTTTTTAATAAAACTAGCGAAAAAGTTGACATAATTACTGATTTCCTTGCGGCTGATGATACCATCAGGGTTGACGCTTCTAATTTTGGTGGTGGACTAACCGCAAATAGTGCCATTACAACCGCTCAATTTGTTTTAGGGACAAGAGCTACTACCGCAGATCATCGCTTTATTTATGATAATGTGAGCGGTAATTTGTTTTTTGACGTAGATGGAACTGGTGTAACAGCACAAGTACTTTTAACTAATTTGAGTAGCGAACCAACTCTTAGTAATTCTGATATTTTCGTTGTTGCTTAGACTCAGATAATTGATAGTTGATAGTTGATAGTTGATGGTTGATGGTTGATGAGGGAAAGATGAGGTTCTATGATGGTTATTGCATCAAGCAAATTTTTACAGGATTTGAATTCTATTGATTGTTACCAGTTATCAATTTTTAGTTCTGTCCCCTGGAAAATGTATGAGGATTTATTGGAAGATTTAGCGGATTCATCTGTTGTTAAACTTGTCTATAATAAGAAATTTTACAAATCATGTCACCCAATAGCCGCCATGAATTTTATAAGGAAAATATTGGGATGTTGCTGGAGGCTTATTTATTCGAGGTTGGGATTAGATTTTATTCTTTGGGGTCAACTACTTGGCGGGATTCTAATCTTCAAAAAGGGATTGAGGCGGATAAATCTTATTGTTTTGGTAGTAAAAAGAATATTCCTGATTTGGCGATTGAGGTGGTTATTACTAGCGGAGGAGTTGATACTTTAACTGTTTATCAAGGGTTAGGTGTTCCTGAAGTTTGGTTTTTGGTTCATAGCAGGTTAAGGGTTTATTCTTGGCAAAATGGGGAATATGTTCAGGTTGAGAAGAGTGAGTTATTGCCTAAGTTGGATTTGGATTTGTTGGCGAGTTATGTGGAATGGGATGAGCCTTTTGATGCTGTGTTAGAATTTAGAAAGAAGATAATCTCGGCTTAAAGTTAATGCAAGTAGAAGGCTACGGCAGAAGGCTGGGCTTTTATACAACTAAGTAATTAGACAAAATTAATTACATGGGTGAGGGCGGGTTTTGAACAATCAATTTTTGTTGTGCAAATCCCGCTGGCCCGCCCCTACAGAAATTGGATAAATAATTTTGCCTACCTACTATCAACTATCAACCATCAACCATCAACTATCAACTATCAACCATCAACCATCAACCATCAACAAAATCAAACAAATTGAAAATATCTGTAGCCAAGATGTGGGTAGAGGTATTGAACCGCTAGCAAAGTTTTGTCAGGGAGCATTAATGGGTGCTGCTTTTTCTATTGCGCAACATCCATCACCTCATATCGCTATTCTCACAGGTTTTTTTATCCCTCACGGAACCCCACCAGCGGCAGAAACCGATGGCCTGATCGGTTGCGCTCATTTAGCTGCTGGACTGGTTAGGGCTGAAATTCCAGTGCGTTTAGTAACTGATTCTTTATGTGCAAACGCCGTACTTCGTGCTTGTCAAGTGGCGGGAGTTCCTCCAACTATCAACTATCAACCATCAACCATCAACCATCAACCATCTCATGTGCCTCTAGATATTCTTAATGTAAATAGTAATACTGACTCTGCTGTTAATGCTATTCTCAATTCATGGGATCATAGCTTACCTCCAGTTTCTCATGTGATTTCTATTGAAAGAGCTGGGCCTAGTTTTGATGGCAAAGTTCGCAATATGAGGGGCAATGATATTACTGCTTATACTGCTCCTTTACATCTGCTTTTTACTAATAGTAAAGCTATATCTATTGCTATTGGGGATGGGGGTAATGAGTTGGGTATGGGTAATTTGCCGCGAGAATTAGTGATCAATAATATTAAAAATGGTGCTGAAATTGCTTGTGTTATTAAAAGTGATTATTTGATTATTTCTGGGGTTTCTAATTGGGGAGCTTTTGGGTTATTAGCTGCTCTTTCTTTATTAAGACCTGATTGGAAACATGGTTTAACTGTTGGATTAAATCAGCTATCTGATTATCAGATTTTGAAAACTATTGTTGATGAAAAACTTGCAGTGGATGGTGTTACTGGTCTTCCTGATTTATCGGTTGATGGATTACCATTATCAGATCATCATCAAATTTTAGCGGAAATTTTGGCATTAATTGTTGATGGTTGATGATCTATCAATTATCAACCATCTAAGTGGTCGCACTTTCATTAATTACCGCAGGTTCGGGCGGGTTTGGATTTAAAGAACAATTGCTCGCAAAGATCAAGGCTAAACCCGCTCCTATTAATTACCGCAGGTTCGGGCGGGTTTGGATTTAAAGATCAATTGCGATCGCCCAAGGGGCAAGGCTAAACCCGCCCCTACAAAAATTGTGTAAATAATAGACATCTCCAATTATAGCAGCGAGATATATGGTTAGGACACATATTTAAACGCATTATTTAATGCTAATTCAAGACTTTCAAATTCAGACAAAGTTGTTCTTAAATAATGTTTCAAAGGAGCCCAAAACTTTTCTATTTTATTCAAATCTG
>JADQBC010000024.1 GCA_016903655.1 Gomphosphaeria aponina SAG 52.96 = DSM 107014 | reverse complement strand
ATCGCCAATTTGTCAAATAAGCTAAGTATAAGTACTTAATTTGCCTCTAAAAATAGTTGTCTGCGTAGGCGCAGCCCGCCGCAGGCATCGCCGATTTCGTCTGAATTGGTATATTGCAAAATGACGTGCGGAATGTGGGTTTAAAGTGATATGATGAGATACCCTCGCTAAAACTTCTACTTCTTCAAAAGGTTTGGTGATATAGTCACTTGCTCCTAAATTAAAAGCTTTTACTTTGTCAAGAGTTTCATTTAAAGCACTTAAAAAGATAATGGGAATTTATTTTGTTTGTTCATTTTCTTTGATAAGTTTACACACTTGATAACCATTCATCTGTGGCATTATTATATCCAATAAAATTAAATCTGGCAAATTTGTTTCTAAGTAAGTAAGAGCTATTTCTCCTGAGCTAGCATTTTTAACTTTATAACCTTCTCGATTTAATATTTGTTTTAAAGATTTGATCTTTTCTACTTGAACCAGCAAAATTGTTCCTTTGGTTTCTAAAATATCTGGGTCATCATCTATAAAATAATCTGGATAGTTATCACTTATATCTGGATTTTCAAGAATTTTACTCATTAAAAGTTTGAAGCTTTTTTTAGTAATTTTTTGATTAAAAGTTCGAGATAATTTTTGCCAAAGTTCCGCAGCAATATTCCTGATTGAACCAGTACTCATATATAAAGATTCAGCTATTTCCTCATAAGATAATTCATCCCATGCACCTTTTAAAATGGACTCTTCTTGTACAGTTAAGCTTTTATTTTCAGCTAAATATACCTTTTGTTGAATAAAATCAATTACTTTTTCGTAACTATGTTGATTAGATTTCATGAATTTTGAAGTTCCTTAAGAATTATTTAATATTTTTTTCTTTCCACCATTGCAATAGGATTTTATGTCATTTTTGTCATGATTAAAATCCCAGTTTTAACGGAAAAAGGTGGTTTCAGCTACTTAAAATGTAATTTTTTTCAGAAATTTTCCAGAAGTCCTTGACTCTTACAGAAAAAATGGTTTAAGATCGGGGTGTGATTGAGGAAACAAAGCCATAGAAAAAAAGGAGAAAGAAAAATGATCATAGCGGCGAGGGCGATAAAAAAAATACATCAAGATAGAGCAATTTTGTCATAAATACAAAAAATAATAAAAATAGACAAAAAAAGGTTTAGTCTTAAAGGGAAGTTTAAAAATAAGCTTAAAGGAAACCTAATGTTAAGCTTTACATAGCAAAAATTAGCAACAAATATACAACAAAAGAAGGGGTAAATCATGACAGATATCAAGGTGGAATTATATAGTGAACCCTACTTCGGAGGAGAAAAATTGGAAGTATGGGGTGGGATATTTACAGGCGTGCCTATAGATGCCAGCATGCAAAAAGAAATATCCTCCATTAAGGTTATAGGTGGGGTTTGGAACTTTTATAAAACTACAGATTTTTCTGGATATTACTTACAATTACCTCCAGGGAGTTATCCTGAATTTCCTTTAGGTTGGGATGAGGCGATCGCATCGGCAGCAAGATATTACTACATGGAATCTCCTAGTCTACCACAGCTGTCAGGGGAAATCTACGGTCCGCCTCAAATGGACATTTATGAGGATATAGATTTTGGAGGAAAGAGTGAAACTATATGGGAAGGTACTGGAACTTGGAACGACGACGACTGGTGGAAAAATAGAATATCTTCTTTTAAACTTAACAATGGCACTGTGAGGTTTTATTGGAATGAGGATTACGAAGGTGAGATTCTTACAGTAAACAATGCTGGTCCATATCAAGATCTGCGTGAGTTTCCTTCTTCGGACCATAAAAAAGACAACTGGAACGATGAGGTGGCATCTTATAAACTTAGCCAATACGGTATAGCACTTCATAAGTCTGAGTTTAACGTCCCCTATCCATCAAGCTCAGTAGTCTTGCAAAATAGTTCAGTACCTTATGTGGGAGATCAATGGAATGACCAGATAGGGTCAGTTGAAATTACTGGTGGGGTCTGGGAATTATTTGAGGATTCAAATTTTCAAGGGGAGAGTGTACTATTATATCCAGGTTATACATACCTCCGTTATTTAGGAAGTGGAGATATGGGGTTTGTTAACAGAGTTTCGTCGTTAAGGCTTGTACAGGACTATGTAGGCACCGATAACAACGATATACTAGACGATAATGAAGTGGAAAAATATCCAACTTACCAAGTAAATAACACAATTGCATTAAAAGGAGGAGCAGATAACTTTAGTGCTGGTGATGGGGATGATTATATTGATGGAGGTACTGGGGGAGATACTCTTAATGGTGGTAATGGATCAGATGTTATTGTCACAGGAGAAATTGATGGAGATAACAATATCTTAAGGGGGGACAATGACAATGAAAATGGAAAAAAATACAATGATTTATTTATGCTATTTGATCCAGGTGCAGAAACTACATCAGGGGAGTCAGTTGCTATTGAAGTGGCACAAGTAATGCTAGAGTTTACGGAAGCAGTGGGTGTATTAGTAGAATCTACTTTTTTCGAGGTGGCGCCTTTAGTTATTTCTGGTATTATTGACTTAGTGAATATTTTTACAGGAAAAGGAAAAGAACCAGATCCACCTGTATGGAAGGACATGACTGTGATTCAAGATTTTGGGGTAGAAGATGCTTTGATTTTGGGCAACACAGATGCTTTTTTTATTACAAAGGGCAATGCAACTTTTGATAAGTTAGATATCATCGGCTCTGCTGGGACAAAAATTTACAATGAAAGCACAAGCGCAGAAAAGCCAATAGTCTTTTTACAGGACTTTCAATTACAGGATGATAGTGGTTGGCTAGTTGAAAAAACAGAACAAGGTGAAGAAGAAGGTGAAGAAGAAAGTCAAGCTAACTTCCATAGAATATATGTAAATAAAGGTTACGAAAACACCTCCTCAACTAGTACTGTTCAAAATTCTTACATCAAAGGAGTAACAGTTTTCCTAGATGAAAACCACAATAACCAATTAGATAAAGGGGAACTATCCACAACAACCAATGAAAATGGATACTATGATCACTCTTTACTAGAGACAGAGAACAAAGAAGGAAAACTGGTGGTTTTTGGCGGGGAGTATATTCTAGATGGTAAACCCCATGAACTGGTATTTACAGCCCCAAAAGAGTTTCATCATATCAGTCCATTATCCACCTTATGGGTAGAAATTTCGGAACAAGGAATTACACAAGAACAACTTGCAGAGCATTTTGGCATAGATATCCATGAATATGTTCTGGATGAAGATCATATTCAAGCTTTTATTAGCACCTATAAGCGAGATGAATTTGATAATAGTCATTTATATAAAGAAAAGGTGTTAGTGAATCAGGAAATAGGTCATTTAATGGCAGTGGGAGCGGAATATCTAGTTAAACAAGGACTAGCAGCAACAGAAGCTGAAGGAGGCTCACAAGTAATCAGCGCTCTTGCAGATGTGATTACAGAAGCCATTGAGGAAGATCAACCTTTTGGTTTACGCAAGGAAGAAGATTTAGAAAAGGTAGCCATAGCTATGGGTATAAATCCTAATGTAGTTGAGAGTGTGGTAGATGCCTATCTAGCTAAGGATATGGAGTTGCATCTGGCAAATATCCTCTCAACTTTTGATCCTGAAAATGATGAGGATACAGATGTAATTTATGGCTCTGAGCACAGAGATGAGATTAAAGCTTCAACTAATCAAGAGCAGATTATCCATGGACATCATGGCAAAGATGTCATAGATTTAACTGAATCTAAACCAGAACATCATCATGTTGTCAAGGGAGATGAGCAACGAGATCTCATTTTGGGATGCCATAATGATCAATTGATGGGAGGAACAGGACAGGATACCTTAGATGCTTCAGCAGGTGGTGGTTCTAATATTCTCTATGGTCAAGAAAACAAAGATGTGTTAATTGGTGGCGAAGATAATTTACTCCATGGTGGTCCTGCCGATGACACTATATATGCAGGAAGTGGAGACACCCTAACAGGAGGCGGTGGTCATGATGCTTTCTGGCTGGCTAAAGGTGAGTTACCAGGGAAAATTAATACAGTCACTGATTTTAACTTCAAAAAAGATGTAATAGGTTTGGAAGGAATAGAAGTGAAGGGAGAACCCATTGATTTTGAGGATTTAGTCTTTACTGAAGTTGCAGGGGGTATTGATTTAGGAATTAAAGATGGAGAAAAAGTCCAGCCTTTGGCTACTTTCCTAGATCTTAGTGCTGAGGATCTCAATAATCCAGCTAATTTTGTTATCCCAACTCCTCTTGTAGGTATTTAATCAAACCCACTCGTAAATTTTGGGGGAGACATAATGCAGCATAAAGGTCAGCAGCACCCGCTCCGATTGCCAGGATCTGGTGATGTGGGAAAATCTGGGATGTTGTAAAAGTCAAGGATTTAATTAATTTTCATAAATTACATTCTGTCTTAAAAAAACCTCAGAGCAGTTGACTAAAATCACCTCTCGATCCTTAAACTCTTGCAGATAGATTCGGTTTTGTGCTAACATAGTTGAGTGAAAGAAACCTAAATTAGATTAATGGAGATTAAATTATGTCAGGAGAATCAGTAGAAGTCTTCACAGAGAAGAATTTCCAGGGAGAAAAATTAGGCCCTGTGAGCGCTAGTCGCATGTTTGTTTATCAGGATCAATGGAACGACAAAATATCCTCAATTAAAATTAACTCTGGTACTTGGCGGTTTTTTCCAGATACAGACTTCAGAGGGTCATTTTTAGAGTTAGATCCTGGTGAATATTCCGAGCTTCCTGATAGTGCAACATGGGATAACAAGATCTCATCCTTCGCACCAGTCAAACCTGCCACAAGAGAGCTGATTGATTGGACTGATAGGACAGAATACGTAATTGGCGCTAGTGATACTTCTGTGGCAGTTAGTAATGATGACATCGTAGTAAGTTCAGTGTCTGACAACTATAATGTATATTATACTATAGGAAAATTAAATCGGGACACCAAAACCATTGAAGGTTTTGACGAAGCCCCAAGTAACTTTGAAATTGGGGAAGGACAAGAACCTGATGTGGCAATAAGTGACGATGGGCGAGTTGTGATATCAATGTATGAAGATGAGGGGAATAATCTAGACCTTTATTACCGTGTTGGTATTGTCAACGAGGCACAAACGGCCATTGACTGGGGTGATAGCTATTTCTATGACACTGGGGACAAACCATCTATAGCATTAAGTAGTGATGGAAAAACAGCGGTGGCAGTAGCTCAATGGCGTGAAAAGTCCAAAGATGACTACGGGTTATACTATAGTGTAGGCACAGTAAATGAGACAACAAAAACCATTGACTGGGAAGATGATCAAAAATTTGGTAGGGGCATCTATCCAGATATTGCCATGGATGATAACTGGAATGTAGTTTTAGTAGATGAGGGTCAAACAAAAGATACTATTGGCGATCTTTACTATCAAGTCGGTAAAGTAAATCCAAACCAGAAATTCATTACTTGGTATGAAGATACACAATATACAAAGGGATATGACCCAGCTATAGCCATGACGGACGATGGAAGTGAAATCATAGTGGGAGCGTCAGAAACTGGTAATTATTTCAACAAATTAGAATTTCCTCCTGTTGGTACTCTTGTTGGTACTGGTGGTAGGTTAGCAGCTAGTCGTAGTATACAATTTTTACCGACAATTTATGGGTCAGGGGACTACTTTGATGACTTAGATCTTACTGAAGATGGTCGATATGCAATCGGAGTGGTTTGGCTTAAAGAGAACAACAATAAGTATAGCGTAGCCTACAGAATTGGTGAAAATGCTAAGACAGATCTGAGTGATTTTGTAAACAAGTATTATGACATAGCCAAAGAACTCCCCACTGATTACGGGGCTACAGGTGGTAATAAAGACCTCATTATAGTTGGTGATTCAGAGGAAGAAAGTTATATATTTGGCGGAGAAGGCAATGATCAAATATCTGAAAGAGATTATGACAGTAATAAATTATATTATAGTTTCCAGACTATAAATGACGGAGAATCAGACGATCAGATGTTTGGTTATGACGGAGATGATTACATAGATGGAGGAAAAGGAACCGATACTATTAACGGTGGGAATGGATTTGATGTTATTGCTACGGGAAAAATAGATGGCAATAACGATGTATTAAGGGGTGATGAGGAAAAAGGAGAACGTTACAATGATGTCTTTATGATATTTGCTCCTGATGCGGAAACTACATCAGAAGCCCCAGGCGCTCTTGAAATAACAGAGGTAGTCCTAGATTTTGCAGAAGTTGCTGCAGAAGTTGCAACAGAAGCAATAGAAGAAGTAAGTCCTTATTTTGCCATAGCAGTTAAATCAGTACAAGCTATTATTGGCTTAGTAAATCTTTTTACAGGGAAAGGAAAAGAACCAACTCCACCAGTCTGGGCAGACATGACTGTTATTCAAGATTTTGGAGTAGAAGATGCCTTAGTATTAGGTGTTGGTGACTTTCATAGCGAAAATCAGAGTGTAACCTACAACGATTTAGGGATATACGGAGTTCCCGCTACAAAGTTTTATGATGATACAAAAAGTTCAGAAAGACCACAAGTATTGTTGGAAAATTTTCAATTGGAAAGTGATGAAGGTTGGGCTGTAGTCAAACAAGCTGCTGGCTCTAACGAAAGTGATGCTAACTTCTTTCAAATATATGTGAAAGAAGGTTACGAAAACAAAATTGGTCAGGGTTCAGCCCAAAATAGCTACATAGAAGGGGCAACAGTTTTCCGAGATGAAAATGAGAACGGGAAATTAGATAAAAATGAACCCTCCACAAAAACTGATGAAGATGGCTACTATGATCATTCCAAACTAGAGACAGATACAAAAGAGGGAACAATTGTTAGTTTGGGTGGAAAATATATTCTGGATAATGAATCATATCAACTGGTATTAACAGCACCAAAAGAATTTAAACATATCAGTCCATTATCTACTTTATTCACAGCAATTTCAGCAGAAGGAATCACACAAGAACAACTTGCAGAGCATTTTGGCATAGCTCTCCATCCCAATATTCTTGATGATGATCATATCCAATCTTTTATCAGCTCATATAAAACAGATGATGAAAATAGTGACCTGCTCGAAGAAAAAGCTTTAATCAATCAAGAAATAGGTCATTTAATGGCAGTAGGGGTAGAATATCTGGTAAAAGAAGGGCTAGCCGCAACAGTTGCAGAAGGAGGAGCAATGGTTATTGATGCTCTGGCTAATATAATTAAAAATGCCATTGAGCAAGACGAACCTTTTAGCTTACGCAGTGAAGAAGACCTGGAAAAAGTAGCCATTTTCATTGGGTTAGCACCTTCAGAAGCCCCTAAAGTAGTAGAAGAATATTTAGCCAAAGATATGGAACTGCACATGGCAAATATTCTCTCAACTTTTGACCCAGAAAATGATGAAGAGACTGAGGTAATTTATGGTGAAGATGAAGGAGATGAAATCAAACTAGATTCATCAGCAAATCAGAATCAGATAGTTCATGGAAATGGGGGGAATGATGTAATTGATGTCACAGAATCTCAACCAGAGTACAACAATACAGTTAAAGGTGATTCAGGAGCAGATCAGATCATTGGTGGAAATGCTGATAAACTCATGGGCGGTACAGGGAAAGATACCATAGATGCTTCAAGAGGAGGCGGTTCTAATAAGCTCTATGGTCAAGAAGGTGCTGATGTGATCGTTGGCGGAGAAGGAACAGAGGATACTCTTGATGGTGGCCCTGGAAAAGATGAACTATATGCAGGAAGTGGAAACACTTTAACAGGTAATGAAGATCAAGATGCTTTCTGGTTGGCAATAGATAAATTACCAGAAGAAATTAACACAGTTACAGATTGGACTCCAGGGGAAGATGTAATTGGGTTAAAAGGAATAGTAATTAATGGGCGCCCTCTTGAGTTTAGTGATTTAGTCTTTACTGAGGTAGAAGGAAATACTGAACTAGGGATTAATGATGGAGAAAAAGTCCAGCCTTTAGCTACTTTCCTTTATATTAGTGCTGAGGAGTTAAATAATCCAGATAATTTTGTTATCCCAACTCCTCCCATGGAAAGGATTTTTGGCACAACAGAAGCAGATGTAATTCAAGTACAAAATAGCCAAGCACAGCAATTAGTTTTTGCAGGTGATGGGGATGATTTTGTGGATGCAACTTCAGCAAATGCTGCTGTGCCAAACATTATTTATGGTGGTAATGGTAACGATATTATTACCGCAGGAAGCAAAGATATCTTATTAGGAAATGAAGGGAATGATGCTTTCTATATCACAAACGGTGGTGATAATATTTTAACTGGAGGTCTGGGTGCAGAGCAATTCTGGTTAGCAACCGCAGAATATCCCGCCGCAATGAATCAAATAACTGATTTTGAAGTAGGGGTAGATGTACTAGGAATTGGCGGTTTAGGGTTAGAATTTGCAGATTTAACCTTGACTCAAGCTGATAAGAATACCATTATTTCCATTGGTTCAAATGGCTTAAAATTAGCAAGTTTAGTAGGGATAGCTCCTGAGCAAATTTCTGCAGATAACTTCGTGTTTGTTTAAAGATATTTAACAGTAACGGTAGAGGGGAAAGCTCTATATTGATGTTTGAGAACAGTTGGTAAAGTTATTGGTAAGGAGAAAAAAGTAGAAAAAGTTTTTTCTGAAAGCTCTTGACAATTGAAAAAAAAAATGATTAAGATAAAAAGAAAAACCAAGAAAAAAAAGGAGGAAAAAAAAAGGACTCACCAATAAATAGGCAAATAAAAAAAATGAGCTTCTCAACCAGAAACTAAACTCAAATATTTTAGCTAAAAAACTCAAGAAAAAATTTGAACTGACCTCAAAAACTTCCGCCAAAAAAAACCTTAAGACTAGGACTATTTTTCAAAGCCTTATGGATTCTAATCCGATGTTCAATAATACTCCCAAGCCAACTTCGAGAACCTTTTGCTAATTGATATTTATACTTGAGTGGCGTTGCTGAATTGAAGAATGAAACCTCCTACGGGCACGATATGTAGTGCCAGTAAAGCGCGGAGTTGCTTCGTTTGGAGTGGGGAGAGGGTTTTAGTTTGGTTAGTAGTTTTTGTAAATATATATTTCATTTCAGCAACGCCCATCAAGTGCATCCATCATCTCCAGCTGCGCGCAGGGCTTATTTAATTCAAGCGTGTTAGCCTTTTCTAAGGGGGCAACGCCATTTTTTCGCTCAATCAACCACCCTAATAATGCTCAATTTGCAACAGGATTTGCATAAGTCATTTTTTCCCCAAAACTAAACAGTAGGAAAGCGAGTTATACCCGCAGCAGCTTGTAAAGTTAACTTCCCTTCTTGAATAACCAATTTGTTAATTAATAAAGATATGCCATCCATTTGAAAACTACTAAGATTTAAAATTTTCTTAGCTTCCTCAATCAAAGCATTAGTCAATAAAGGAGATAATTCCTCTCCCTTGCTACACTTAACATCCTCAATGATTACCCCTCGCCCAGTGGCACAAACTCGCGGTGTAATTGTCAAGCAAACCTCTCTCATTTGACCCGTTTCCCAAATACGAAACCGAGCTTTAATGTCAACTTTTCCATCAGCAAGCAACCGAAAATTTACCTTTTCAATGTCAACTGTTACTTTCTGTCCATCCAGATAAATTTTATAATTCCTAATTTGTTTTCGGAGAGTTTCAACAGCGATCGCACTTTCGATATCTGCTTCATTCAATACAATACAAGCAGTTCCCTGAGATGGTCTCCTCAGTTGAATATTCCCCATCAAAGCTTTCAGAGGATTAACTGCAATACTTTTCAAAATAATTTGCATTTCCTGCAGCCGCTGGTTTTTTTGCATCACCAAACCCGTCCCATTAATCGCCAAAGACTCCAACATCCCCTTCGCCAATAAATTCGGATCAGTTTTCACCTCAACAGTTAGTTTTTCTGATTGTTTCAATTGGCTTGAAAGTGCCAGCTCCGCTATTTTATTCAGAGTTTTTTCCCCTAACCCATCCATTTTCCTAAACAATGTAATTACCTCTTTTTTCCTTTAGATTTATCTTAACTCTTTTTAAGTAAAATTACTAATTTTCTCCCCCAAAAAATTAGGGGTACGGCAATGCCGCACCCCCGACAAAAATGTTTTACATTCCTTACAGAGCGTTACCACGAGGGAGAACTTCTTCTGGGAACTCAAACATTTCGTGAGGTTGGTCTTGAGGTGCCATCCAAGCACGCAGACCTTCATTCAACAGAATGTTTTTAGTATAGAATGTTTCAAACTCTGGATCTTCAGCCGCGCGAATTTCTTGAGACACAAAGTCATAAGCACGCAAGTTGAGGGCCAAACCCACAATACCGATTGAACTCATCCACAAGCCAGTTACTGGCACAAACAACATAAAGAAGTGTAACCAGCGCTTATTAGAAAAAGCAATCCCGAAAATCTGTGACCAGAAACGGTTTGCAGTCACCATTGAATAGGTTTCTTCTGCTTGAGTTGGTTCAAAAGCACGGAAAGTGTTAGCTTGATCACTATCTTCAAACAAAGTATTTTCTACCGTTGCACCGTGAATAGCACAGAGTAGTGCACCACCCAGAATACCTGCTACCCCCATCATGTGGAAGGGGTTGAGAGTCCAGTTGTGGAAACCTTGCAAGAAGAGGATGAAACGGAAAATACCAGCTACGCCAAAGCTAGGAGCAAAGAACCAGCTAGACTGGCCTAGAGGGTACATTAGGAATACGCTGACAAATACAGCGATTGGGCCACTAAAAGCGATCGCATTATAAGGACGAATCCCTACTAGACGAGAAATTTCAAACTGACGCAGCATAAAACCGATCAGACCAAAAGCACCATGCAGAGCTACAAATGGCCACAGACCGCCGATTTGACACCAACGGGTAAAATTCCCTTGAGCTTCAGGGCCCCAAAGGAACAATAAAGAATGTCCAAAAGCATCTGCTGGACTTGAAACCGCTACTGTCAAGAAGTTGCAGCCTTCCAAATAAGAACTAGCTAGACCGTGAGTGTACCAAGAGGTTACGAATGTTGTCCCTGTCAGCCAACCACCCAGTGCCAAATAAGCACAAGGGAACAATAAAAGACCAGACCAACCTACGAACACAAAACGATCGCGCTTTAGCCAGTCATCGAGGACATCGAACCATCCTCTTTGTGCCTGAGCACGTCCGACTGCAATTGTCATGACGCAAATCTCCTTATATTTTATGAGTACTGTTTTTGTGAACCTACTTCCCTTGCCTGGAAAGCTGTTCACTGGTTTCTGAGAAAACGTTACCTTTCTTTACTTTATATCTTAATCTAAACTTTGTCCAACTGCCAAGTAAATTCTTAAGAAAATCTTAAAAATAGCTGCTATGCCCCCGAGAGTGAGCCAAATCAGAAATCCAGTTTCCCAAGGTGGCAAGAGAAGTCTAAGATCATCAGTAGTGAGTTTATCAAGAGAGATTGGATGTTTACCATCGACGTATCATTAAAGAATACCCCCATGCCAGTTGCGGTACAACGGAAAGAAGCAGCAGATGCAGAAAATCTTTACAAAGAAATCATGGAAGCAATGCGCTACCCAACAAATCAAATCATCGAACTCACTTGCGAAAAGGAGGAGGGAAAAAAAGTAGCAGTGAGAAGTGATTTAATTGCTGCGGTCATGATTTCTCAAAAATCTGGTGCAGCAGCTTCTGGTAGAGTTCCAGGCTTTTTTGCCGCCCCTGTGGAAAAATGACCTTGAGAGAGCAGGTTAACAAGCCACCAGCCATTACAGTGCAGGATTTACAATTTAGTTGGAGTAACGGAGCCACCGTACTCCAATCCTGCTCTCTGGAAGTACCTACTGGAGAATTTTGGATGCTGTTAGGCACTAATGGCAGTGGCAAATCTACTTTATTAAGGTTACTCGGTGGCATCTTAACTCCAGAAGCAGGGCAAATTGCAATTCAACAGCCCCTGGGTTTTGTTTTCCAAAATCCAGACCATCAGCTAGTAATGCCTACAGTAGGCGCAGATGTTGCATTTGGGTTAGTGGCAGAAAAACTTTCCCTGGTACAAGTTCGTGCCCGAGTAAGAGAAGCTTTGAGTGCAGTTAATCTTTTAGATTTTGAAAGAAGACCAATCTACGCTTTAAGTGGGGGACAAAAACAAAGAGTTGCCATTGCTGGGGCGATCGCTCGTCATTGTCAGGTTGTACTTTTTGACGAACCTACAGCTCTACTCGATGCTGACACTCAGCTTGAGTTAGTCGCTGCGGTACAACACCTAGTGAAAAATCGCGGTTTAACTGCCCTCTGGGTGACTCATCGACTAGAAGAATTAAATTATTGTGACGGTGCTTTTTTACTTGAAGGGGGGAAAGTGCTTGCCGCTGGTGATCCAAAACAAATAGCTTCTCAGCTTGAACGTTTTAAAGCTCGAGAAGCTTAAAAAATTGTTAAACTGAATAATGATATTTCTCTATTACCGCTACAAAAATGCTATCAGGAAGTGTTTTTCAGGCAGCACCTGACCCTGAAAGAGGGGGCAGCATTTTTTTAGTTCGTCTATTTGAGGAGAAATGATCAAAGTAAGTTATTTATCTAACCAGAAAAATGTCTTCTTCTAGTCTTTCCCAAGTTTTATTACTGGTGGATGGTTACAACATCATCGGCAGTTGGCAGTGCTTAAAGGTAACTCGCGATCGCTATGGTCTGGAGTTAGCCCGTCAAGAATTGATCGAAGCTTTAATCAATTACAGCGCTTTTCAGGGATACAAAACTAATGTGGTTTTTGACTCCCAGTATCGCCGAACACCCACTCAAAGCGAAAATTTCAGCACTTTTTTTACCGTCCACTATACAGCTTTCAACCAGACAGCAGATACTTACATTGAAAAATTTTGTGCTGAATTTCATGGTCGTCCCCAACCCCCTTCTCCACGGATAATTGTTGCTACTTCCGATCGAGCGCAGCAATTAACTGTAGTTGGGTATGGAGCAGAATGGATTTCAGCCCAAAGACTTGAAGGTGAAGTTTGCTACCGTAGCAATAGAGCTAAAAAACCCAATCAACGACCCCAGAAACAATGTCAGGGTCGTTTTTTATTTAATTCCCTCGATGCTAAAACCCAGCAACGCTTAGTCCAAATGCGTACTGCTAAAAGTTAGTTGACCATCAAAGATTCTTTTTTGTATGCAAAAACCGCGAACAGCCCACTCTGGTGGGCTGTATGATTATATAAACCTTTCCAATTCCACTCATTTAATCTGAATGAAACATTGGTAATGCCAAAACAAATTTGGGGCGAATAACAACATAATTTATCAGATTTTTATCTTGCAAGCATTGCGTAATAAATTTTGCGGTGCGTTTTTTGAGTCATGAATTATATAGTTACAAAAAATACTAACCAAACTAAAACCCTCTCCTCACTCCCTTCTCCGCAACTCCGCTACTTTAAGGTTTCATTGGACAATTCAGCAACGCCTTTCCCTGTTGTAGGGTGCCTTCGGCGGTAATCACAACATGAAACTAAATACTTCACGATTAAATCAGCCGTAACGCACCACCACCACCAATTTTTCCCCAAATCAATTCTATCTCTAAATTGCCAATGTGTGATTACTTTTTTTCCCTTTTTAAATAACTTAAAATATACTATTTTAAGTTATTTAAAATTTGTTCTAATTGTTTAACAGAAGCGCGAGGGGAGGGACGAGGTATGGGTTTTTCTTCACCAGTGGGAAGTTTTTGCAGTAAAACGGGAATTTCATATTCATAAGCTGCAAACCAATCTTCACGAGTAGTAATATCTCGCTCTTCTATGGTTAAAGAAATATTTTGTATTTGGTGCAACTTTTCCATTAATCCCTCGCACAAATGGCAACCAGGTTTGCTGTATAGTATTAATTGCATAGGTTAACTTTCCTACCGAACTTGGTCGGGGCGCTCCGAGAGCTTAAAACCCGCCCTCTAAAGTATATTTTAAAACATTAGGGGGAAATTATGTCCCTTTAATATTCTAAAATCAATGTTGTGTGAAAATCAGCGAGCGAGTAACAAATATGACAACATTGACACTATCGCCAATTAAAACTGCTAAATTAGACTTAGAAAGGATCGAACAACAATTTAGGGGAGCAGAGCCGAAAAAAATATTGGCGTGGTGCGTGGAGAATATGCCCACAGGTTTGGTGTTCCATAGTACTTTTTCCATTGATGACCTGGTGATTACTGATATTTTATACCGAGTAATGGAAGTAGAAAACCGCATACCAGTAATTTTTATCGATACTCTGCACCATTTCCCCGAAACTTTAGCATTGGTAGAAACAGCTAAAAAAATCTACAATTTGGATTTGCGAGTATATAAAGTTGAGGGGTTAGCACAAAAAGATGTTCTCAACTTTACCAAAACCGAACTGTTACAAGAATTGAATGCTCAAGCTTGGATTACAGGTAATTGCAGAAATAATGAGCAGGTGTTTTCCCCCGATGAAAAAGGGCGTTTGCAAATTAATCCTCTAGCTTATTGGAGACGGGTGGAAAGCTGGGCCTATGCTTATGAGTACGATTTAATCTACAATCCTCTCTATGATGAAGGTTATTCTGAAATTGGCCCTCAGTTGAGCATCTAGTAATAGCAAAAGCTACAGAAAAAGAATAATGATTAAAATTCTGCATCTTTCAGATATTCACATGGGGAGTGGTTTCTCTCATGGAAAGGTAAATCCAGCAACGGGGTTGAATACTCGACTCGAGGACTTTGTGAAGAGTTTGCGTCATTGTATAGACAAGGCGATCGCCCTCCCAGTGGATTTAGTATTATTTGGGGGCGATGCTTTTCCTGATGCTACTCCCCCACCTTATATCCAGGAAGCTTTTGCTGCTGAATTTCGCCGCTTGGCGGACGCAAATATTTCAACAGTGTTGCTTGTGGGCAACCATGACCAACACTCCCAAGGAAATGGGGGAGCGAGTTTATCTATTTATCGGACTTTGGTGGTTCCTGGTTTTATCGTCGGTGATAGTATAAAGACGTATAAAATTACTACAAAAAAAGGAGATCTGCAAGTGATCACTCTTCCTTGGTTGACTCCTGCGACTCTTTTTACTCGCCCTGAAACAGAAGGTTTATCCCTTGAAGAAGTGAATGGTTTATTAATTAAGCGTCTGCAATTAATTTTAGAAGGGGAAGTGCGTGGTTTAGACCGAGCAATTCCCACAATTTTGTTAGGGCATTTAATGGCAGACTATGCTACATTAGGCTCAGAGAGATTTTTGGCTGTGGGTAAGGGTTTTACTATTCCTGTTTCTCTTCTAAGTCGCCCAGAAATAGATTATGTGGCATTGGGTCATGTGCATAAACACCAAAACCTGAACAAGTCTAATAACCCGCCTGTCGTTTATCCTGGTAGTATTGAGCGGGTAGATTTTTCTGAAGAAAAGGAAGATAAGGGTTATGTGTTGGTAGAGATAGAAAAAGGGAAAGTCAACTGGGAGTTTTGTACTCTCCCTGTGAGGAAATTTTGTACAATAGAAGTGGATGTATCAGGGGCAGAAGAACCAGAAACAGCTATTTTGAAAGCAATTAGGAAAAAAGAAATCCAAGATGCTATAGTGAGGCTAATTTATAAAATCCGTTCTGAGCAACAAGAACTTGTGAAGACAGCTACCCTGGAAAAAGCTCTCAGTTTAGCTCATAATTATACTATTAGGGCGGAATTAGTCAGTCAATTAGCACGTCCGCGCTTACCAGAATTAGGGATTGGTAGGACAATAGAACCATTAGAAGCGCTCTCTACCTACCTAAACAACCGAGAAGACTTGCAAGAGTTACAAGAAGAAATGCTCGCAGCAGCAGAAAAGTTGTTAGCTGGGGATTGTGAAGTTTATATTACCACACAAAATCAATTAAGTTTTTTATGATAGTTTGCTTGAAATTATCCTGCTCCTGGATGTTTTAATTCAGCCATGGGGCGGGGGATGTCGGAGAATTAGTTACAAATCAAAAACAGTGTGTAAAAGCTCCTGGTGAATTAAAGCGCGATCGACTAAAGAATTAATCTGAGCTACATGAAGAGGTTCCCCATTGACATAGGTTTCTAACCAAGCAGTACTAATGATATTTGGGTCATCGGGTAATGCCGTTAAATCCCATCCAGGTAAATTAAATTGGGTCATCAACCCGGAGACTTTAGGGTCATAACTGAGGGCAAAGCAACGACATTCCTCAGCAGCGGCCATAATAAGACTATGGAAACGCATCCCGATCGCCATTTCTACCCCCCGAAACAGTCCTTTTAGTAAACTGGGGTCATCAAGAGAAATAACCTCATGGGGACCGGGAAGTTGAGCAGCAAGAGCATGGGCGATAGCCAGATCTTGACTAGGTTGAAAAGGAACAAGTAAGATACAAGCTTGGGTGCTTAATTGCAAGTCAATAAGTGCTTGGGTAAGGATAGCCAGACGACGGGGAGTAAGTTGGGGATGAGGGCGTAAAGTTACAGCAATGCGCGGGGCGGGTAAATCCCATAAACCCTTGACAGGTGTGGCTGCTAGAGCCCAAACTGGATCAGGAGCAAGAATTACAGGAATTTGCCAGTCGGCTACTAATTGGGCCGAAGCGTTATCCCGCACACTGACAGCAGTGCAACCCCGCAAAACCTGATGAGTTATCCAGGAAGTGAAAGGAGAGTGCAGCGGGCCTATTCCCTGGGCCCAAGCAATAGTTTTTAAACCAGCCTGTTGAGCCCAGGCCATCAAACCACAATAATACAGCGGGCTAGCCCAACTGGTAACATCTTGGATTAAACTACCACCACCCCAGATAAACACATCCGCGTTTTGCAGTACCCCGAAAATGTGAATACCTGAGCGAGGGCAACTTTCCACCCCATATCTTTGGCTTGTCTGATCTGGATTACCAGAAAGAACAATTGGAGTTACATTGGGGGGTAACATTTGCAACAGAGACATAAGCAACGCTTCATCCCCAGCATTACCTTTTCCATAATAGCCACAAAGTACCGCTCTAATTTTACCCATTTTCCTTACCAGTTACCAGTTATCAATAAAAGATGAACTAAGTTTATCATTGAGTAAATATGCCTGATGAAGATGATGAGTAATAAATCTGCCCTCTTAACCAAGAATATCAGATAGGTGAAAAAATGCTCAAAAGTATAGACAAATTTAAGGCGATCGCCATTACCTGCCAAAACAGTAAAGTAGGTAAAATCCTCCCTGATGCCCTTTATGTCCATACCTGGGCAATGGAAGCAATAGATCCGTTGTTGAAGAGTTACGAACGGGAAGCCAGAGAAACCAATGAGAAAATAACTGAAGCAACTATCATTAAATTTAGCCTAGATAAACCAAAAATATCATATTTATGTTATCCCGATTTTGATACAGATCCCCATCCAGCTTTACTATATAGCATAGTGGTGGATATGAAGACACTAACAGCTAGTTGCTGGGACTACTCAAACTCAGAAAACCCTCCCATCCTCCACAGAAAAGAAACCTTTGTTACTCCAGAGTATCCCTTTTATGAAGAATTTGCCCAACTAACCCATTGGGAAAACAAATTAGGGTTACTGGGAAAATCCCGTTATATCGGTACTCGCAGAGAGTGGCAAGAATTTTTGCAAGAAAAAGGAGTCGCTTTTGAGGGACATCATTTAGTTTGCCCTCTGACTGACACCTCGCCGAAAAAAATTACTATAGATAGGCATAAAGCGGCAATAGTGCGTAAGACTTTTTCACGGCCTGTACGTTTGAGTCTCGAAGCAGGATTATTTACTCCAGGGACAACTTTTTTTGATTATGGTTGTGGTTATGGATCAGATGTGCAACTCATTAGCCAACAGGGTTATAAAAGTTCAGGTTGGGACCCATTTTATCAACCAAATCATCCTTTGACTAGAGCAGATATTGTTAATCTCGGCTATATTATTAATGTAATAGAAGATCAAAAAGAGCGTCGCCAAGCTTTAATTGGGGCCTGGGAATTAACAGGGAAAGTGTTAATTGTTTCAGCTCAAGTAATAATTACTGAGTCGAGTCAAGGTTGGTTAGCTTATGGAGATGGAGTAATTACTACAAGAAATACTTTTCAGAAATATTATGAACAAGAGGAACTAAAAAATTATATTGATCAGGTATTAAATGTGGATGCCATCCCCGCAGCTTTGGGGGTATATTTTGTTTTCCGAGATGAAAATTTAGCGCAAATATTCCGCGCCTCCCGCTTCCGCTCAGTGGCAAAAACTCCCCAAGTGCGCTCTAAAGTGAGGAGTTTTCAAGACTATGAGAAAATGTTAACCCCCCTGATGAATTTTGTCACAGAAAGGGGACGTTTGCCTATTAAAGGGGAATTGTCAAATGAGCTGGCATTAAAAAAAGAATTTGGCAATATTCGCCGAGCATTTGACTTAGTAATAAGTGCCACAGATGAGGCAGAATGGGAGGCGATCGCGGAAAAACGTCGTCAAGATTTATTAATTTACCTTGCACTAAGTCAATTTAGCAAACGTCCGACGGTGAGACAATTATCTCCCCAGGTACGGGAAGATATTAAAGCCTTATTTGGAACTTATAAACAAGCTTGTCTGTTTGCTGATATGATGCTATTTAGTCTTAAGGATTTGGAGAATATTGCCGATATTTGTCATGAAAGTACAGTAGGGAAAAAGCTGAGTCATGTTTTTTTAGTGCATGTTAGCGCTTTAGAATCCCTTGACCCTTTATTAAGATTATATGAAGGTTGTGCGAGTCGTACTATTGGGCGTTTAGAAGATGCCAACATTATTAAATTTTACTTCCAAAAACCCCAAATATCTTATCTCTATTATCCTGATTTTGATGATATTTCCCATCCAATTCTCCGTATCAGTATGGATATTGATTTACGGGATTTACAGGTCAGGTATCGGGATTATGAACGAGATTATGATCCTCCAGTATTACATGAAAAAGATTTGTTAGTTACTCCAGATTATCCTTTTTATGATAAGTTTGCTAAATTAACTCGTCAAGAGCGTGAATGGGGTTTATTGGATGATTTCTTGGCCATTAGTCATTATCGAGGTTGGTTAAAATGTTTAGAAGATAATTGTGCTGCTATTAAGGGTCATAAATTATTTTGGCGCAAGGAAGCTGAACCTTATAAACTTAAGTTATTACAAGCTAAAATTAAGGCCCGTAAACAACAATACTAGGGGCACTTAACAGGATATTCAAACTGGGGGTTTAAACCCTTACATCATTGTTCACTGGATCAATTTATGTTTGAAGCCAATTGTAAACACCTTTTTTCGTGGGCATTCCTGTGGGGGTAAATGTCCAAATATCTCGCTTATGCTGCGGGCCATAACTAATGTGAATTGGTCGTTCTTTACCATAAAAATAAAGAGAATCAAAGGGCAGTTTTTGGGCTAAAATCCAATCAACAACCTGCTCAGTTTCTTGGTTAATAATTAAAAAATCGCAAGCTGCTCCTAAACGTTGACAATAGTATTGATTTTTCTGATTAATTTCATGGGCAATGTGTTGGTCAATGCGAGTTTCAATGCGACCATTTTTGATTCCTGTTATTGGGTCTTTTCGATTTAAATATTTCCTTAAATCTGGAGAACAAAAACCATAGGTTAGTTGGAATTTATCTCGACCAAAGTTATCAATTATGGGGTCAAGAATGAATTGATTGAGTGCTTTGATGGCAGCAATACTTTCTGGGTTTTTAGGGTAAGGGTCAATTTCTTTGGCATATTTTTTATAAGTGTTAGTACAGGTACAAAACTCTTCTAAAGTTAAGTATTTTCCTAAGTTTTTGGTCATAATAATTGATGGTTGATAGTCTGCTATGAACAATTAACAATTAACTGATTGCAGTGCGGACAAGAATAACAGTAGAGTCAACTTGAGTAGCGATCGCTTCTGGGATATTGCCTTGAATTACTTGTTTTAATAAACCTTCACGAGAAGCACCCAAAATCACCACATCACAGTTTTGATTTGTTGCTAAACGAGACAATGAATTAATAACAGAATGGGAACCCATTGCTAGGGAAATAACTTTTAAATTTAGTTGATTTTGCAGGGAAGTTGCTATTTGTTTTAAATCAGGAGGATCTGGGGAATATTCAGCAGGAGGATATACACGACAGAGCCAAATGATAGGAGAATAAGGAGGTTGATAAACAGCAGTAAGGGCGGGTAAAAGTTTAAGCGCTTGTGCAGCATTTGGGCCCCCCGCCATCGGCACTAACCAGTTACTATTTCTTGCTAAATTATAAGGGTAATAATTTAAATTATTACTCAGTTTAACTAAAATTAACTCACAGGTAGCTGCATTAATTAACTTATCTACTAAATTGCCAAAAATAGCATCTTGATTAGATGTTCTCCCCTTCCAACCCATTAACAACAAATCGATATGGCGCTCGCGAATAACACTTAAAATAGTATCAGCAATATCATAGCTAACGCGAATTTGAGTATGAACAGGAATTTTATGGTTACGGCCAAACCTTTCCACCCGACGCATTAGTTTACGGCTAGCTTGAGTATTAACGGAAGTTTCTGCGGGGGAACTATGTTTAGGAATTGGAATTACTTGGAGACATTCTAACTCAAATTGGGAAGAACGAGCGATAGCCCCTGCTATTTTTAACAGTGCTGGGGCAGTATGAGGATTAGAAATTGGCAGGAGAATACGCCCCTTACCTATTTCTGGGGAGCGAGTTTGATAAACAACAAAAGAAGGAGTTGACTGAGAACTTTTTTCCTTCTTCCCACTCAGTTGGTTAACTTCTACCCGAATAATATCACTGCGAGTAATAATTCCCACCAACTTATTACCCTCAATAACAGGGAGACGGGATATTTTATAACGGTTAAGTAAATAGAGAACATCACCGAGAGCAGCATTGGGTTTAATCGTAACAGGTTGGGGAGTCATAATCTGTTTTAAAGGAATATTCCCCACATCTAATTTTGTCAAATCGCTTTGAGTGACAATACCCACCAATTTACCATCCTCAACCACAGGAAAACCTCGATGATGGGATTGAGACATTGCCTGTTTGACTTCATCGAGAGTAAGATGAGTAGAGAGAGTTTCCACCTGAGACTGCATCACATCTGCCGCCTTAAGTTTGTTGAGGAAATCATTAGTAGGGAAATCATCTTTTAACTCTATTCCGCTTGCTTTCAAGATGTGTTCATCGAGAGAACCTGAAGAGAAACTTTCCGCCACAAAATAAGCAACCGCAGCACCGATCATCAGAGGTAAGACTAAATTAAAATCAGCAGTCATTTCAAAGACAATAATGATCGCCGTAAAAGGTGCACGGACAACAGCAGTAAAAAATGCTCCCATTCCCGCCAAAACGTATGTATATTTTGCATTAATTCCCAACAGATACACTTGAGCAGTTCCCACCAAGTCGCCCAAAGCAGCACCAAGAATAAGAGCGGGGACAAAAAGACCACCAGGAGCGCCAGTACCAGCAGCCAGGATCGAGAGAAAAAAATGAGCAACAAAAGCGATCGCTGTTGTTTGCCAACCAGCCTCACTACTCATTAAAAAATCCCGCAAACCCGCATTATTATTAAAAACAGAAGGCAAAAAAGAAATAATCAAGCCAGAAATTAGTCCCGCCATTCCGATCCGCAAAGACATGGGTAAATTGAGACGGCGGTTTACTTGAAGACTGAAGAGGATACCCCGATTAAATAATGCCCCAAAAATCCCTGCGGCAATACCCAAAATGAGATAGAAAGGAATTTCAGCGAGGGAGAAACTACCTTGCACAGAAGAGTCCATCAAAGCTACAGAAATATTCAATTCATCAGAACCAAACAAACGTCGCCCCACCACCGCCCCAATAAAAGAAGCGAGAATAGCCGTTTCGAGTGTCAAACCCGAAACATCCCGCATCAGTTCTTCCACCACAAACATCACCCCAGCAATAGGAGCATCAAAACCTGCTGCCAAACCCGCTGCTGCACCAGCGGCAATCATTTGGCGACGATGTTCTGGAGGAGTAGGCAACCAACTACTCAATTGAGCCGCCAGTGCAGCCCCAATATGTACTGTAGGCGCACGACGACCGAGAGTTAAACCCGAACCCAAAACCAAAATTGTACCCACTGCTTTTACTATGGCCACTCGGAGGGACAAAGTAACGGGAAACCGCGCCAAAGCTGCTTTTACTGGGGGAATACCTCCGCCTGCCGCTGCAACAGATACCTGTTCGATCAACCAACCCGCTGCCATGCCCAGAGTTAAGCCAAAAAGAGGCAAGATGAGAGTAGGGCCAAACCTGTCTGCTGCTTGCAGACGCAATGCTCCCACCCAGCTAATGCCTTCCTTCACAAATAAAGCCGCCAGTGCGGACAGCAAACCAATTAAACAAGCTTCGATCAGAGCGAAACGTGTACTTATAGAACTTCGGGCGAAGTGTCTAGATTTAATCCAAAGATATAGTTTAGTCATTTGTCAGTAGGGGCACTTAACAGAATAACTTGGGTATTGAATTGAAAACTAGACAAGGGGTTTAAACTCCTTTAACCATTAACTACCCAATTACTGAAAGACCATCCACAATTAAAGAAGGGGTTAAAGTGGAACCATTCCAATCCACATCACCACCTAATTTTACCACCTGTTTTAAAGCATGATATACATTTCCTGCCACCATAGTATCTTTAACCCTGCCAACAATTTCTCCTTTACGCACTCGATAACCTAAATCCAGGTTAATTGAAAAATCCCCAGAAATATCAGCCCCACCACCTAAAATTTGATCTACTACTATTGCTTCATCTAACTCACTAATTAAATCTTTTAATGACCCAACTCCAGGTTGAATAATTAAATTTACTAAATCTGGAGTAGGATAACCCCCCAAACTAGGACGAAAACCATTCCCAGTCGTCTCCATTTTCAATCCCCTAGCCGTAGTGCGGTCAGTGTAAAATTGTTGGAGTTTTCCAGATGTAATTAAATTTAATTCTTGAGTTAGGGTTCCCTCATCATCGAAAGGACAATTATGGGGTTCTAGATTTGGTTTTTGAGCAAGAGTAAGACAGTCTGCCACCACATTTTTTCCCAAAAGCTCACTCCAAGGCGAAGAACCCTCCAAAACATTTTTCCCACTTAAAGCAGCAGAAACTGTTCCCCAGAGCATGGTTGCTGCATTTGCTGTAAATAAAATGGGTACTTTTCCTGTGGGTGGATCAACATTATTACTCGCCCATGTTAATCTTTGAATAATTTGCTCTACAACTTCATTTGTTTCCAGTTTATTTCGAGAATATTGCCCACCATAAATCCCTAAAAAATCTTCTCCCTTAATTAATTCTACTCCCAAATAATAACTCAGAGAAATATCAGTATATTGGCAATGGAGTCCCAAAGAATTAACCAGAATTGTGGTTTCTGTTTCGCACTCAAATTCTGCACTACACAGTATTTCTGGATAAGCATCACGAATTTGAGCAATTGCGTTTTTCCCAATTTCAATTAATGTTTCTACTGGTACAGTTTCCCCAAAAGTGGGATAAATAGCAGTGCGAGGTGGGGTAAGTTCAATAGTTTCTGGGGGGTTAAGTTGGGAGAGAGCGATCGCTTTTTCTACCAATATTTCTGGTTCAACATTTCCGTAAGCTACTGCCAAACCTGGACACCCAGCCCGCCATATTCTTAAAGCAATACCTTCTGATTCACAACTTTCCAATTGTTTTAATCGATTCGCTTCAAAATATACTGGATGAGAAAGAGCTTTCGCCTGATACACTTCTGCCTGTTCAGCTCCTTTTTTCTGAGCTAATTCTAACAATTTTTCCGCCTCTTCTGTCATCTTTTCTTCCCAATTTAGTTGATAGTTGATGGTCCTAGGGTGCCTTAGGGCAGTAAAAATTTATGGTTCAGAAGAACAATTTAAATGTTGGCCGTAACGCACCCAAATTAGTTGATAGTTAATAGTTGATAGTTGATAGTTGATAGTCGGCTATGAACCATCAACCATCAACCATCAACCATTAACCATAACAATTTTACCCTCCCAATAATAACCAAAATCCTGCAAAAGATTCTGCTTCTGGATTAGCTTGAATTGCCAAAAAATGCACTTGTTGAGCCTCTTTTTTAGCCCGAGCAAAACCCCTTGCTTCTGCCAAAGTTTTCGGGTCAGTAATATTAGCCAAAATCCAACTATCACTCACCCCAGTTTCTAAGCGTATTCTCGGAAATTTCCCATCTTCAAATTCCAGAAAACCCAACTCTAAACCAGACATCCAACCTGCCAGAGGAAGCGCTCGACTAGAGAAAATAATTACCCCAGGAATGGACTCCTTTTGAAAGGGGGGAGTGACTTGAGCCGAAGGGGAGATCATTGACAGAGGAAAAGCTTCCCCAAAAGCAATATCCCACTCATTCATTTCCGTAAACGCAGCAGTTTCGAGAGTCACAAAAGCCCATTTATCCCCCTTATCTCCCCTAACAGCATCAGGTAAAGGTACAGCATTACTAGCAGGATATTGTACAGAAGCCGAATTTGCTGCCCCTCGGTCATATCCAGGCTGATCTGGGTAAAAATCTCGTAACCGCTCTTCTAGCCATTGATTGAGAGCATAAGTATGTCTTGAGGGAACTGCGGGGATATCTAGTTCTTCGCAAGCTTTTGTAATCATATTATTCATTTGGCGACGGAAAAAGCGGATTTTTTTGGGGGAGGAAGGTGCTGCGGCGATGGCTTTTGCCAATGTTTCCCGCAACCAAAGAGAATTTACTGTATTACTCGGACATTCTTGAGCGTATTTAAACAAAGAATCTGGCTCTCGTTCAATTTTCTGGGGACTTTCACAGATTAATAATTCCCACTTTTTCTTCTTATTTTCATCGATAAGCGGCCGCGAATAAAAATCTAATTCCCAAATAGTGTTCATTGTTGATGGTTGATGGTTGATGGTTTGATGGTTGATGAGCCATTATTCACTATCACCTCACGTATGCGATAGATGGGGCGTTTTTGTGACTCGTGGTAAGTGCGCATTAATAATTCTGCGAGCAGACCAAAACTAAACAGTTGTACTCCTGTAAAAACCAGTAGAACAGCCAAAATTAAGAGAGGGCGATCGCCAATACTTTGACCTAAACCCAGTTTAAGAAAAGTGAGATATAGGCCCAAAAAAGTCCCCAAAACTATAGCACTCAGACCAAAAAGACCAAAAACGTGCATCGGGCGAGTAAGAAACTTTTTCATAAAAAACACTGTAAACAAGTCCATTAAGACACGGAAAGTGCGTCCCAAACCATATTTACTTGTACCGTAGCGACGGGCATGGTGACGCACTGGTAACTCAGCAATTCTTGCACCTTCAATATAGGCTAAAGCAGGCAGAAATCTATGTAACTCGCCATATAAATTCATATCATCCACCAATTCTGAACGATAAGCTTTGAGAGAACAACCATAATCATGCAATTTGACTCCTGTAACAATTCCAATCATCCAATTTGCAATTTTAGAAGGAAGGAGACGAGTGAGAGCAGCATCCTGTCTATCTTTGCGCCAACCACTTACTAAATCATAACCTTCTTCCAACTTTGCAAGTAGTTGAGGAATATCTTCTGGGTCATTTTGCAAGTCCCCATCGAGAGTAACAATAACCTTCCCTTGAGCTTGTTTAAAACCTGCCGCCATTGCTGGAGTTTGGCCATAGTTACGGCGCAGGATAACAGCCTTGAAATCTGTGCGACTATGAGCAATTTGACGCAGTATTTCCGTCGAACCATCTTGAGAGCCATCATCTACACAGATAATTTCATACTTGAGCTGATTTTCTCGCAAAGTAGTAGCAATAGCTTCTATTAATTTAGATAAACTTTCTGCTTCATTATAAATTGGCACCACCACTGATAAATAAACTGCTTCAGGTGTAGTGAGCGTGGTGTTTGCAAGTTGAGAAGATAATAAATGATTCATTTTATTTGTCTAAATTATCCAAAATCAGCTTAGACGCATTTTAGGGGCAAAGCTTGATTTTTTCTCTCTTATATCTTATCATATTTTATAAATCAATTCCTTACAAAATAGTACAAAAAGAGGAGCTGGCAAATGCAGGTAGTAATTCTGGCAGGTGGGAAAGGAACTAGACTGAGGGAAGAAACAGAATATCGCCCCAAACCCCTGGTGGAAGTAGGCGGTCGGCCAATCATTTGGCATATTATGAAAACCTATGCTAAATGCAGTTGGAGTTAGCTAAAGATATTAATCATCATATTGGTGATCTGAGGGAAGATGCTCTGGTAAAATCTTTGGTAAAGCAAGAGAAACCTGATGTGGTCTTTCATCTGGCTGCCCAGCCTTTGGTGCGTCGCTCCTATCGGGAACCTGTGTTGACTTGGCAAACTAATGTAATTGGCACAATTAATGTAATGGAAGCGTTGCGCCCTTTGGATTATAATTGCGCCGCAGTGCTGATTACTACGGATAAGGTGTATGAAAATAAGGAGTGGGTTCACGCTTATCGAGAAATCGACCCACTTGGAGGTTATGAACCCTATAGTTCCAGTAAAGGAGCAGCAGAAATAGCGATCGCTTCTTGGCGTAAATCATTCTTTACTAACTCACCAGTGGCGATCGCTAGTGTGCGATCGGGAAATGTCATCGGCGGTGGTGACTGGTCAGAAGACCGTATTGTCCCAGATGCCATGCGTGCTTTACAACAAAATCAGTCAATTTTAGTGCGTAACCCTAAAGCAACACGCCCTTGGCAGCACGTTTTAGAACCTCTTGGTGGCTATCTTTTATTAGCAGAAAAAATGTATGCAGCAGGGGAAAATAACTCAGAAAAAAATCCTTTTACTGATGCTTTTAATTTTGGACCGAATATAACTAGCAACCGCTCAGTCAAAGATTTAGTGGAAGAAATCTTAAAATATTGGCCAGGAACTTGGTCAGATGTTTCTGACCCTCATGCAGTCCATGAAGCCAACTTACTTAACTTATCCATAGACAAAGTTTATCATCAACTTAACTGGCAACCAAAGTGGGATTTTTCAAAGACAATTGCCACCACAGTAGCTTGGTATCGGCAAGTTTTTGAAGCTAAATCATCATCGGCAATTCGTCAGATAACTAAGGAACAAATCAACTCTTACTATTAAACAATTTACCAAGTTATCTGGGGGGAAAAAAGTGAGGAGTAATTTGAGCCAGTGAAATCAACATTATATTTAAAAGCAAAAGTTTTACCAGGAAATAGAATTGAAATTCAAAACCCAACCCTTTCTGTTGGCGAAACTGTGGAAATAGTGATTTTAGTTCCCGAAGAGCAATCTATTTCTTTGGCAGAGCGTTTAGCTTTTCTCAAACTACCAATAACGGAACGGAGGCGCATTTTGGCAACTCAAGCAGAGGAGATGTCTGCTCACTATGAACAAGATTCTCAATGGCAGGAGTTAATGGCAGGTGACATCATTGACTACTAGCGCCGAACTGCCTAAACGTCGGGAAATTTGGTTAATTAATTTTGACCCAACTGTTGGTTCGGAAATCCAAAAAATGCGTCCTGCTATTGTCATTAGTTCTGATGCAATAGGGAAGCTGCCCATTAAACTTGTCGCCCCAATTACAAATTGGAAACCATCTTTCTCCCAAAATTTCTGGCACGTTAAAATTG
Source organism: Gomphosphaeria aponina SAG 52.96 = DSM 107014 (assembly GCA_016903655.1). Classification (GTDB taxonomy): domain Bacteria; phylum Cyanobacteriota; class Cyanobacteriia; order Cyanobacteriales; family Gomphosphaeriaceae; genus Gomphosphaeria; species Gomphosphaeria aponina. Next base: position 8,514 of record JADQBC010000024.1, on the reverse strand, counting down.
AGCCTGATGCCACCAATAGTTTAACCAAAATTTCTGCAATTGATGCTCTGCAACGCCAGAGGTGCAGACTTACAGAGGTTTATTCGCAAGTTAGGCTATATTAATGATGTGAAAATGTCAGAAATAACAGTTGCGATTATTACCATAATCGAAGGCTCTTAGAGGCATTTTGGTTATGTAAACAAAATCAATTTACCAGAGTAAAATTATGACCCAATCAATTTCTCGTCCCAGTAGTGTTGCTGAAAAAGATCAAGTTTTAAGAGAAAAAGTATTTGCTGCTGTTGAAGAATACTATCAATTCAAATTTGCTAACCGTCAGTTTATCCCAGGTCAAACTTATGTCCCAGTTTCGGGTAAAGTCTTTGATGAGTTGGAGTTAATTAAATTAGTTGACTCCTCATTAGATTTCTGGCTGACTACAGGCAGATTTGCCGCTGAATTTGAAGCAAGGTTTGCTGAGTGGATGGGAGTAAAACATTGTCTATTAGTAAATTCTGGCTCATCAGCAAATTTATTAGCTTTAAGCGCCCTTACTTCCCCTAAACTTGGGGATAAGCGACTCAAACCAGGAGATGAAGTAATTACTGTAGCCGCTGGATTTCCCACCACAGTAAATCCCATCTTTCAAAATCAACTTGTTCCTGTATTTTTAGATGTAAATTTGCCTGGTTGTGATATTGATGTTGACAAGTTAGATGAGGCATTATCTGACCGTACCAGAGCAATTATGGTAGCTCATACTTTGGGTAATCCTTTTAATTTAGATGCGGTGATGGCTTTTGCCCAAAAACATGACCTGTGGGTGATTGAGGATAATTGTGATGCAGTGGGGAGTGTGTATAATGGCAAAAAAACGGGGACTTTTGGTCAAATAGCAACTGTGAGTTTTTACCCAGCTCATCACATGACTATGGGTGAAGGGGGAGCAGTATTAACTAGCGATACCCGTTTGAAGAAGATTTTAGAATCTTTCCGCGACTGGGGTAGGGATTGTTGGTGCCCTCCAGGAGTGGATAATACCTGTAACAAGCGCTTTGGCTGGCAGTTGGGTGAGTTGCCTGAAGGTTATGACCACAAATACACATATTCTCATGTAGGGTATAACTTGAAAATGACCGATATGCAGGCAGCAGTTGGGGTTGCTCAGTTGGATAAGTTGCCCCAATTTGTGAAAAAACGGGCAGAAAATTTTGAGTTTCTTCACAAAAAGTTGCAAGATTTACAGGATGTTTTGATTTTACCAGAGCCTACCCCTAATTCAGAGCCGAGCTGGTTTGTATTTTTGTTGTTGGTGAAAGAAGATGCTCCTTTGACTCGCAATGAGTTGGTGCGGCATTTAGAAGAGAAACGCATTGGCACTCGGTTGTTGTTTGGAGGTAATTTGGTGCGTCAACCTCTATATCAGGGATGGAATTATCGGGTAGTTGGGGAATTGACAAATGCTGATAAAGTGATGCACGGTGCTTTTTGGCTCGGTGTGTTTCCTGGTTTGACTGAGGAAATGTTAACTTATGTAAGTGATACAATGCACGCGCGCCAGGAAATGATTTGTAGGGGCGGGTTTAGGGACAATCCAGGGAACACAAAAACCAGATATATATCAAAACCCGCCCCACCAGGGTATATTTCTGCCATGACTTTTATCTTTTTCATAAAATATATCAACTGGCTCTCGATTATTACTTACTTGTTTTATCTGTCTATATAAAGTGGGTTTATTTTTTTACAGCAATTAAATAATCATTGTGGTTTTTAAAATTCATTTAGTAGTTTTTTGCTGACAGTGTAGCGAATGAGGGCATTCATGGCGATAGGGTGGCGGTTACTTTCCAAAGGCTCTCCATCATCAAAAATTAAATCAGTTGGTTGTTTGAGACATTGCTTCTAGGTTTTTAATATTATTTTAATAGGATGGGTTAAAAATTAGGGCAAGGGATGGTATTGACTAGGCAAGGGGTTTAAACTCCTTGTCTGTTGTATTTGTATGAAAAGATTTTTCTAAAAAACATTATCTTTGCTATATCTTTAAATTTGCCTTTTCCCATCATTATGTATTGTATAGCAATTATTTGCTCCACAAGGGGCTTAAGACAATCTGTATTAATATAAAAATCAAAGTAAACAATTAAACCAATTAACAAAAATATGAATAACACCCCAACTGCTCCAACGGAAAACAGTAACGGAAGATTACTTGCTCTGCTAAGTGCGAGTTTTTACACTCTTTTTACCCTACTTCCTGATAGTTCATCTCTTATGGTAGCTTGGCCCTGGGTATTTATTTGGCAAGTAGGTTTATTATGTGCTGTTTTCTGGTTTCTTAGTTTACTCGCTACAGGAAAATTAACCTATTTGGGTAATAATTTAGACTGGTGTGTTGCTATTACCATCATTGGTTTAATTATCTCCACTGTTTTTGCTCAATTTCCTAACCAAGCTCTCTGGTATAGTTGGTCAGTTTTATGTTTGATTGCTGCTCTTTATGCCCTTAATTCTCGGTTAAATACTCCCCAAAATCGTTACAGGTTACTTATCTTCCAAGGATATCTCAATTTAACTTTTATTATTATTAGTCTCTTCCTCTGGACTACTCAAACCCTCCTCCCAGAATTAGCAAATATAAAAACACTTAACCAATATGGAGTAAATTTTACCTTTGATTTTTCAGTTTTAGAGTTGCGTAACTGGGCACCATTGGGCCATCAAAATTATGTAGCTGGCTATCTCCTTTTATCCCTACCGCTGTTAGTTGGTTTAAGTATTCTGCCAACAGGAAAACAGCGTTGGGTTTGGATAATAGGAGTGGTTTTAGGTTTAATTAATTTATATACAACCAGTTCTCGTGGCGGTTGGCTGGGTTTCTTGGTGCTTTTTATCGTTGCTTTAATAATCTTACTTTTCCGTAGTTCCCTACCTCGTTTATGGTTAGCATTAGGAGGAATAGCAACATTAGGAGTAATAATTAGTTTAATTTTGACAAATAATCGCCTCGCCAGAGTAATTACGGCAATACTTAAGGGTGAAGGTGGGGGAGAATTAGGTTATCGGATTATTAATGCAGCTACAGGTTGGAAAATGGGTATTACTCATCCTTTTTCTGGAGTAGGTTTAGGTGGAGTACCGCTACTTTATCAAAAATATCGCCCCCTTTGGGCTGGACAAGAATCAGAATTAATTTATCAACTTCATAGTACCCCCTTTCACCTGTGGGCGGAAATGGGAATATGGGCAATAATTACTATTATACTTTTTTGTGTAGTAATTGCTTTAGCGATTAATAAAACTCTCTTGGTAAGGGGGGGAAATACTCGCTCCCTCGAACATACTGACAAAATTTTTCTCTGGAGTATTGCAGGCAGTTTTCTCGCTTACAGCGTGATGAGTCTCACAGATTTTCAATTAGATAATATTGCCATTAGTGGGACTTTGATTATTTTTATTGCTACCTTAGCTTCGATTTTGAGAATGGTCACTGAGTGTAGTGGAAGTGTTCCCTATCCTCGTCAGTTAGCTTTAGCTGGGTTAGGGTTAGTTTTAGCTGTAATTATTTGGTTAATTCCCATTCATCGTGCTTGGCAACTTTCTAGTCAAGCATTCATGGCTTTATGGCAAGAAGAGCCTGATTTTCCTGCTTTTGTGCAGTTTTTAACTAGAGCTTCAGAATTAACACCCTGGGAATCTTATTATCCCTATCAGTTGGGGTGGAAATTGGGAGATTTAGCTTTACAAAAGGGCGATTCTCAGTTATTAACAGAGAGTATTTATTGGCTGAAAAAAGGAATAGAAGCATCTCCCTACCAGGAATTTGGACATAGTAATTTAGGCTGGTTGCTCCTGAATAATAACCCAAAAGCTGCCATGACTGCTTTTGCTACATCTGCTCAATTAGTACCAGCAAAAAAAGGTGTATTTTTCGGTTTGGGTTTGAGTTTGCTGGCACAAAATCAAGTAGATTTAGCAGTAGAAGCAATGAGTTTAGAAATATTGCGTGACCCTTTATTTATCACTAGCCCTATCTGGAGTAAACTTCCTTTAAAATCAATTTTTCCTCAAGTTACTGAGCGCATTTTGGCAGTTTATGAGGAGTTAATTAAACAACAACCTAATAATTTATATTGGCAAAATGCTAAAAGTGGGTTATATTGGTGGTTGGGAAATATAGAAGCAGCAAGAGCTGATAATAACTCTCTTTTAAGTGCAATTATCCTCGATTTGGCAGTGGGAAAAGAGGTTACAGAAAAATTGTCAAAATTGGAAGAAAGTGCAGAAAAATTAGTAATTACTGCTTGGTTAAATCCCCAGCAACGTCAAGAATTATTACAGCAAGCTTGGATACTGGAAATGAAAACACCTTTACCAGATAATATTCAGCAAGAGTTACTTATAGGAATGGAAAATGCTGATAATTTTGACCAATGGTTGAAAGAAAAAGCCCCAGTTTGGCAGTATCGAAGAGGGCGATCGGGTTTTGGGGTTGTGAGTCGTCATATTGATGGTGTTGCACCCACTGATTTTTGGGTAGTAACAGAAAATGTAGCCATGAGTAACTGGTTGGCGGAGTTGTTACCATCACCAGAATATGATCCTGAATTAGATTTAGCTTTGCAACCATTACGGGAAAAATTGTTATTATCGTTGTAGGGGCGGGTAACGTGAGAATATTAATATTAAATCCCACAATCTTAATCTCAAAACCCGCCCCAGCACCTGAACATTTACAAGGAAAAAAAAATGCAATTACTTACACGAAAATTTACCATCAAAGATTACTATAAAATGGCAGAGTCGGGCATTCTTACAGAAAGCGATCGCGTAGAATTAATTAGAGGAGAAATTGTTGAAATGTCTCCTATTAGTCCAAAACACGCTGCTTGCGTAATAAGATTAAATGCAATATTATCTGAAAAACTCAGGAAACGTGCTTTAAGAAGCATTCAAAATCCAATACAATTAGATGATACCTCTGAACCTCAACCTGATGTAGTTTTATTAAAAAATCCCATAGATACTTATCGGAAAAGACTTCCTCAACCAGCGGATATTTTCTTAATCATAGAAGTGGCAGATACAAGTGTAAAATATGACCGAGAAGTGAAAATACCTCTCTATGCAGAAGCTAATATTCCTGAAGTTTGGCTAGTAGATGTTAATAACAATTGTGTAGAAATGTATCGCCAACCTACAGCTAATGGTTATCAAAATATGCAGAAATTTACTGGGGAGGAAAGTTTATCAATTCTGGCATTTCCTGATGTTATAATTAAGGTAAATGAGATAATTTGAGTGAGAAGATAATTAATAATAATTACCTTGACTATTTTCAGGCATAATTGGATAAACTGAATCAGAAATATTAAAATTGAACCAATAAAAAAGTATGCTTTAGTGGTACATAAGCGGAAAATATTATGGGTAAAATAAAAACAAATTATGGCAAAAGATATTTATCACGAAACTGTAAAAATAGCCCTAGAAAAAGACGGATGGATTATAACAAATGATCCCTTGACTTTGAGTGTAGGTAGAAGAGATGTATTTGTAGATTTAGCAGCCGAAAAATTGATCGTCGCCATAAGAAAACATAAACAAATAGCAGTTGAAGTAAAAAGTTTTATCAATCCATCTTTGGTTAAGGATTTAGAAAATGCACTGGGGCAATATATTCTTTATGCTTCATTAATGAAAAAACAATATCCCCAGAGAATTTTGTATTTAGCTATTCGAGAGGAAATTTTTGTAGATTTTTTTACAGAAGAAATTGTGACAACGGTGTTAGAGTTTAATCCTGTTAAAATCATAGTTTTTAATGCAGAAAAGGAGGAAATTATCAAATGGATAGAATAGATGAATACCGTAATATTATCAAAAGTAAATTAGACGAATATGCTGAATTTAGCCAAGTAAATGATTCAATAAAAAATCTTGTTATTGTGAGTCAAGATCAAAATCATTTCTTATTATTAAATGAGGGGTGGCTGGATAAAAAACATATACATAATTGCTTATTTCATGGAGAAATAAAAAATGAAAAAATCTGGATTTATTTTGATGGATTTGAAGAGACTATTACAGAATCACTAATTGCATCAGGTATTCCTCAAGAGCAAATAGTTTTAGCTTTTCACCCTCCTTATATTAGATCAAAAACAAAATTTGCAGTTGCTTAAAAATTTTTAGTTAATAAAGAGATAAAAAATGCAATTACTCAAAGGAAAATTTACCATCAAAGATTACTAGAAAATGGCATACTGTAGGGGCGGGTTTAGGGACAATATTAATACTAAATCCCACAATCTTAATCTCAAAACCCGCCCCACCCCCTGAATATTTACGAGGAAAAAAAAAATGCAATTAATCACACGTAAATTCACCATCAAAGATTACTATAAAATGGCAGAGTCGGGCATTCTTACAGAAAATGACCGCGTAGAATTAATTAGAGGAGAAATTGTTCAAATGTCACCCATTGGATTTAAACACGCCGCTTCTGTAAGAAAGTTAGCTATAATATTAACTAAAAAAATAGGAGAAAGGGCTTTAGTAGATACCCAAAATCCGATACAATTAGATGATAACTCTGAACCTCAACCTGATGTAGTTTTATTAAAACCTCGTACAGATTTTTATGAAGCAAGACATCCTCAACCAGCGGATATTTTCTTAATCATAGAAGTAGCTGATACAACTGTAAAATATGACCGAGATGTGAAAATACCTCTCTATGCAGAAGCTAATATTACTGAAGTTTGGTTAGTAGATATTAATAACAATTGTGTAGAAATGTATCGCAAACCTACAGCTCATGGTTATCAAAATATGCAGAAATTTACTGGGGAGGAAAGTTTATCAATTCTGGCATTTCCTGATATAATAATTACTGTAAATGAGATTATCTAAACTTATATGTCTCCCATTGAATACTATTGGCAATATATAAATGAGATTTGCCCTCAAATAAATTCAGATTTATTCTCCCGTTTGGTAGCAGAAAATAAAGATACAGAATGGGATGAACCAGAATCAAGTCGGGATTTAAATAATTTTGCAGTGATGGCATTAATTGAAGCAGAAAAAACTGAGGATTTATCCCTGCGTTCTCTCAATTTGGAAATGGCTTTAGAAGCTTTTAATAGAGGCGTAGAATTAGCAAATCATCCTCTCTGTGTTGCTCATCTTGCACTGGTTCACAGTTTAATCGGTGCGCGAGAAACAGCAACTCAAATGGCTTTTTCTATTTTCTTGGATGTGGTTCATAATGCTTACAATGACTCGGAAAAACTGCAAATGGGACTGGTGTATTTACCGCCGAAAAAAATGGGGCGTAGTGAGCAGATGCAGCAATTACTTCAAGCAGAGGATGGTAGAGAGCAAGCTTTGTTATTATTAACTGAAGTTATGTGTAGTTCGCAGTTGGTATTCTACAATGCAGCAGGCTTAAGATTTCTGGAATTGGCGGTTAAAATTGCTCCTAATTCTGTTATAGTTAATCTTCAGTTGGGGATTTCTAATCTGGTAAATAGACGCTGGGAAGGGTTATTATATTTACAAAGAGCTAGAAAACTAGCCCCTGATTATGCGCCAACAGTTCAGGCACTTTATTTGGCTTATCGTCAATTAAATCAAACAGCTATTACTGATTTTTGGTACAATATTGCTCGTGAGCAAGATACTAATTCTCTCCCCTGGAGTTGGGCAAAATTACAGAGCGATAGTCCTTTTAGTTATCTTCCTTTTGAAAATGATTTACTCCTAACAGTTGAATCAAGTTTTCAGAGTTTGGTTACAAGTGTTTTGCTAGCTCAGGGAGATTGGTTTGAAGCAGAAATGGAGTTGTTGCGCAATCAGCTTGAACCAGGTATGACGGTAATTGATGTGGGGGCAAATGTGGGAGTTTATACTTTTAGTGCGGCGCGAAAGGTGGGAGAAACTGGGAAGGTTTTGGCAGTTGAACCTTTTTCAGGGTGTGTGGAGTGTTTGCAGGAAACTTGTCGAGTGAATAAGTTATCCTGGGTGAAAGTATGTCCAGGTGCAGCAAGCGATCGCCTCAGTACTGCACGTTTAGCTCTCCATAATTCTAGCGAATTGAATGAAGTGGTTATGGATGAGTCTTTGGAGTCGGGAAATTTTGCAACCATATCTTGTTTTACCCTCGATAGTTTAATTGAACAGGAAAATATTAAGGGGGTTGACTGGCTCAAAATTGATGCAGAAGGCCATGAAATGCAGGTTTTGTTAGGAAGCGATCGCCTTCTCACGGAATTTGCCCCCAGTATCCTCTATGAAAATATCGCCGCCGCCAAAGGGAGCAATACTCCTGTAGCAGAATTTCTTATTTCTCGCGGCTACCGCTTATTTCGCTACCAACCTTATTTACAAAATTTAATTCCCATTAACTCCCTTGAAGAGTTACAAGGAAATCTCAATGTGATTGCTTTACCGCCAACTAAAATTATGTAACAAACAGGAATTTTCAAAATGCCAGTGTTTCTTCCCAGTTTAAAAGCAAGTGGT
>JADQBC010000073.1 GCA_016903655.1 Gomphosphaeria aponina SAG 52.96 = DSM 107014 | reverse complement strand
CAATAAATATGTCGATTTTAAAAACTATTGCCATTAATCTTATTAAATTAATGGGATTTATGTCAGTAACTCAAGCCCAAAGATGGCTTAATGCCAACTGTTTCAGGCTTTTGGTTTTATTTAAATGAAACAGCCCTGCTCTCCCACTTGGGAGAGGGGAGAAGAAAGCGTACCTCACGATCATAAGAATTGCTATATTTATTATTTAAAGTATAAAACTATTTCCTTTTGCGTTTAACCATTCCTAAATTCAGCAACGCCTTTTAACCTCGTTTATATAAAAAATAACTACAATTCATCATCCAAACCTAACTCCTGTAAAGCCGATTTAGTTTCATTTTTCTGCTGTTCGCTAACATCGCCTTCAACTGTAAATTTGACCTCCATAGTAAGCTTTAAATCTCTATTAGAAGCAAATCTGGTAAGTACCTTAGTATAAAACTGCATCCATTTTTGAGCAGGGACTTCTCCTTGCCAATTAATAATTGACTCTTTGGGAGAATCAACTGTATATTTTTCATTACTCTCAGCAACTTTAGCCGTTGTAAAGGTGGGACTAGGATTGGGTTTATCAACTATATTATCAACTATAACGGAGAAAGCAGCTTTTGTTTCGATTCCTTGTGCTGATGCTGAAACAAAATAATTTCCTTCTGAATCTCCTGCTGTAAGTAAGCCTTGAGAATCAATTTCACCGCCTGAAGTAACCCACGTAATTGTTCCTGTGTCGATTTTTTCACAGTATTGGTCTTTTCCTTCAATACTAAATACTTGTTTGGTATTGGGTTTTAGACTGACATTAGTTGGGGTAATCACGAGAGTGGTCAATTTAGGAGGTTTAGTGATTCTTTGCTGATAACTTTCCGCCTCTTCTCCCTTAATAATATACATATCCTCTGAGATTTCGACCTCTGAGGGACTAAGGCTAGTTTTAAAGGTAAAAGGTTCATATTTATCTCCAATTTTCCCTACATAGGCAAATACCCCACTACTGACTCCACGAGCAATAGTATCTTTAATCGCATCACCAGATAAGAGTCTTGGAAATCTAGGTGATGCAAAAAAGGCATCTCGAATTGATTTTGTACTCCATTCAGTAAAAGCAGGAGACCAGTTTCTGATAAGAAAATTGGGGTTAATTGATTCTTCTATCTCACCATCTTGTCTTAGGCGATTGATAACTAATTTCACCATGGAGTTAGCTTGGCTAGAAGTGATTAAGCCTAAATCAACGACTCTGAGGTTATTGTCTTTACCGAGATAACAGAGGTTTTTATAGGATCTCCAAACAGTCTCTTTTAAATCCCTATCTGCTTTCATCAGATTCTCTTTTAGCTGTTTAGTTTGTTCCTCATCAAGCTTGGTTCCCTCATTTTGAATATCTTCCCAAGCTAATAATTTTCTCGCATCTTCTCTCAGTTTTTGTTCTGTATCCACATAGGAGAATATAACTGCACTTTTATAGGTTCTGGCTTGTGAACCAGATTCCTTAATCATAGTCTCAACCATTTTAAGGGTACTATCCTCTTGACTTGAGTATTCAGGACTTAAAACGGCTAGAGTAACAACAGGTTGATTGGGGATATTGCTGGATGTTTCAGGGAAATGGACAACGTGAATACCTGATTCACTGCGAAAGACTTTTTGACTTTCCTCTTGGACTCGTCTGCTGATTCTCTCATCTTGAATACTAGCTTTTCGGTCTGCCAGAATTTTATTGAGATTAGGATAGGTATTAAAACGGTAACGGTTTTGATTGACTGCTAAATAATAACAATTAGTTTGTAAGCTTTCTAAAACAGTTTCAATATTAGCTATTTCTAGCTCAGGTTCTCCTACAGAAAGACGTATTTCAGGAAGGGTGGCATTGTGATTAGTTTGTCCACCATTGGATTCAAAAAAGATAGTAGTAGCAACTTTATTGTGTAGTTTAGCCTTTTTAATTTCGGTACTCGCATCCTTATCTAATCTGACTGCATGAGCATCTTTTCTGCCAGAAATATCGGTAATAACTGCGGCTTCTAGTTTGTCTGAGCCTAATTGCTCAAAACTAGCTACTCTAAAAAGAGAATCATCAATAGGGGCTGTTCCCAAACCGATTAAAGGGTCTTGATTTAGCCCTTTATAGCCTTCTTCATAGGCTTTAGCCACCCATAGGGCTAATAGTCGAAGAATGCCCCTAGTCCGTTGAAAACGTGGTAAAGCCTGCCATTTTCGTTCAAATACTGATAAAACTGTAGGGTGAAACGGATAAGTAGCCAAAAAAGCTTCCTCAGCACTATCTATAGGAAACCAACTGGGTAGAGAAGTACGATTCTCTACCATCCAATCTGCATAGGCTTTACAAGTCTTTCTAGCATCATTTAAAAGTAAAATTTTCCCATTTTGGGCTACTGCTTTGGTATCCCACTCAAATAAGCGCCTACGAATAATTTCAGCCGTTTCTGACTCGGCCGAAAGCATAATTGCCTTACCCACACGGTCTAGCATTTTCTTAAACCGCTGTTCATCCGCTTCATCATCGGGGGTATATTCTAATTCAGATGCAGGAATAGATATGACCAAAACTACATTATCTAAGCATCTAGCGGTTTCAGAGAGAGTTTGCAGGAAGTTATAGAGTAAATTGTTACATCCTTTTTTACGGGAACGAGAGATATAGTTAATTACCTCGTCGATTAGGATTAAACAAGGTTTATCCTTGGGTAAGAATTTACGAATTACATCCCCTCCAGGAACTATAAATTCCTGGTCGTGTTGTTTTACTATTTCATAGGCAGCTTCCCCCCCCAATTGAAAAGCAATTTCGCCCCAAGGGGTTTTTCTAAGAGGTGTTCCATCATCACCACCACGTCCATAGAGAGAGTCAAATTCAGTACCCACAAATACGGCTACTGCTGCTTCTGGTACAGAGGTTATTTCTGCTTGGTTTAAAATCTTTTTAACATCTACATAGTTATTAGTTTTCGAGCCTTCTTTGGCTAAATGGTAGAGTAGGGTTAAGCTGTGAGTTTTACCACCTCCAAACTGAGTTGAGAGGTTAAAAACAGCATTTGTGCTTACTTTAATACCTGAGAGTCTTCTTACCACTTGGGATGAAAGTTCAATAAGGTGTTTAGTTAGGAAGGTACGCTCAAAAAATCGTTCAGGATTTTGATAGTCGTCAGGGGCTTGATTGTTCCTTACTTGATCTAAATGTACGGCAAATTCAGAGGCATCAAGAGGTTTTCCTAATCTTAAATCTTCTCTAGGGGTTAAACTTTCTATTTTGTACCAAGGTGTAAGTCTCATAATCTCAAACTAATTATAGGTTTACCAATTAATCAAAATCCAAGTCCTTTTTTCTTAGCTAATACGCCATCTACCCACCGTTTTTCATTTGTACCATTGGGGTATAAAGCTGATAAAGATTGAGCTAATGTCCAAAATCTTTGGTCGTCTCCTATGCCATCATCTACTAAGAAGGTTTTTAGAGCATCACTTCTACCAGAGGCAAAAAGAAGCATTGATTGGTGAATACGATCTAAAACAGTTTTACCGATATTTTCTATGGCTAAATCATTGCTGTTTTGAGTGGTGTTTTGTTCTTCTTCAGGAAACAAGGATATCTGAACCATTTCTTTTCCTTTTTTCTTCTTTGTAGTTTTAGGAGTGTCTGAACCATTTTTAGCTAGTAATATTTTTGTCCTTTCAGATACGGGTAAAAGTCTTGCTTTATCTCCTTTGATTTCCACAAGAGTAGTTAGGTTTTCTAATTCAGCCCCTAAACCTTGGGCGAACTTTCTCACAGAATCATATTCCAGTGAAAAGCCTGTGTTAGCAGCTTTAGAAGTGGATTCATCATCTTCATCTACTGCCGTTTCTTTGTTATCATATGCCTCAATTGATAAAGTCCAAAGCCACATTGCTGTAAGTCTTGCGTCTTCTTCTAGTGAGGAAGTATCAGCATCTTTAAAAATCATGCGTAATGCTTCTTGCGATACAGCAGCCCAGACGTGTTCTAAGTAGTCTTTGAGAGTAACTACATTACCAGAGGCTTTTTCTACACTGTCATAGCGTGAGAAGATTTCTAAAGCAGGTCCTAAACAAGCAAAAATAGCATCTGCTCCTACAATGCCTTCTGATGCAAGTCTTGGCATCCATTCATGTATGCGTAGAGGGAGTTCTTGCAGTACATCTCGCCAGTCGCCAATCTGTTTTTTGGTGCGAGGGCGACAGACTAGGTGAATTGATGATGCGAGGGCAGCAGAGTTCATAGCTAAAAGTCTCGAACCCATTTCAGTATCAATAGCCCATGATGCTGTTATAGTCCACCCTGCATCTATCATGGCTTGTAGTAGTGCTTCCCATCCTGATGTTGATTTATGAGCAAATACTATAATACCTATACCGTTAGGGGATAAGATGCGGCATCCTTCTGCCATAGCCTTTGCCATAGTTGTTTCAAAATAGGCTTTATCTTGGTTCCGATGAGGTGAAACAATACATTCGCCATCTTTAGGTGTTAATTCATCTTTAAAAGAGGTTTTAAGTGACAAAGGTAAACTTCGCTTTAACCAGACATAAAAAAAATCTGATAAATCAGAATATTCAATTGCATCATAATATGGAGGATCTGAAAAAAAAGCTTGGACAAAATCGTCGGGGAGAGAGTGGGAAGTAGCATCTAATTGTTCTGCCTGGCTATTTGATTCATTTTTCGTTAACACACAGTGCAGTATCAGTTTTTCTACCCATTTTACCTCGGAGTTAATATCACCAGTAACGCCACCAAATAGATTAGCTTCACAATAGTCAAAAACGATTGGTAAAGCTTGCCTACTAAATGTATTTCCTGCCATATATTCGGCAGATGATTTCCATCTACATAATGACGAATTTTTATCTGCTAATTTATCTAAGATAAAACATAAACAACATTGAACTAAACTACCTAATTTTTTATTTTCAAATTCATCAACTTTATCCCCCACCTGATTAACCAACCTCACCAAAGTAGTTAATGCCAAAGCTTGGCGAGATGTAAAAATTTCGCCATATTTATGAATGCCATAAAGCTCTAATCGAAAACTTCTACTGTTAGGCGGTACGGGTTCATCAGGCACTAAACTTAGCTCTCCCTGATGCTCTACTTTCCTCCTTTCCAACTCATCCTTAGCAAGAGCGATCGCTTCTAAATCTCTCTCATTAGGTAGCCTATAAAACCTTCCCTTCTCACTTTCATGGGTAGTAACTACACAAAAAAGCCTGGCATCATCAGCCCCGCCTCGTCTTGGTTTTAACTGCTTTCTAACTGATGTAACAGGAGTAGTAAAACCACTTACTGGACAAGTAGCCGAACCTCTGGCAACCGTCCCATCCTCAACTTCTTTGACACTTTTCGGCTCAAATATCTCTAAAAGTGGTCTTCTAAGCTTCCTAGTTACTCCATCAGCATAAGCAACCTCAACAGTTTCAGTTTTAACCTGTCCTTGCTCATCTCTTGCCCATCTTAAAGCCCTATTTCTATTCTTCTTTTTTGCCAACAAAAGACTACTCATTAAAGGCACTTCCACAGGGATACCAGTACCATCATCGGGGGCTTCTGAAATAATTGTTCTTGCCCAAAGATAAGCTATAGGTGTACTTCCATCTTCATCTTTTGGGTAAAACTGACCTAACTCTTTTTCTGCCTCTTCTTTAACCCATTCACCCCATTTTCGTACCTCATCGGCTAATTTTTGTCCATATTTAGGGATATATTCTAAAACTACTTTATTAAGTAAAACTGCAACTGGGTTTAAGTCAGAAGCAAAAGCATCGGCACCCACCCTTAAAGCTTCCAAGGGGATTGAGCCACCACCTGCAAAAGGATCAACTACAAGTGGTTTTGTCTCTGGTATTCCTCCATTCGCTTCATGAGCAGCTTGAGTTAAAGCCCGACTTGTTTCTAAATATTCTTTTTTAGTTGAATTATCCCAATTAGCAAAATCAGCAATAAAATCTAATAAACGGTAACGTAGTATATTCAGATGTTCTGATTTATCAATATCTAATTGACTATTAGCTAAGACTTGCCATTTTTTCCAGTTTTCCGTAGAGCAATGTTTTGCCAAATTATTGGTATTATTGTTTACTTTGGTAGCAAAATCAAAAATAATATCTGCTACTTGTTGACGATAAGTAACAGGAGTTAGGGAGTCAGCAGGATCTAACCACAATGCGGCACAAATAACTGCTCTACAAGCTGCTAATGGTCTTCTTGCCCACCAAATATGTAGTGTTGATATATGTCCATGGCGAATTGATTTCTCTCGCCTTGAATGGGCTGATATACGCTTAATTGGTAAGTCAACTTCAATTAGTCTTTTTGGATAGTCAGGCATACAGAGTTACTCTTTTTCAATTAAATAGTTAGGTGACTTGTTTCATCTTTTATGATTTGTTTGGAATCAATTTGATAATGCTCAATTTTTGAGACAAGCTTCCATCCCAATCTAATAGGGTCGTTAATACAGTGGATTTCTGGCTTAGTTGCACAATTAAACACGACATAAAGCCAATAGTCATGTTTTAGCCGTTGAGCAGTTTTATATTCATTAGCAGTTAAGGCGATATCTCCTATAGCAGACCTACCTTTAACCTCAATAAATCTTACATCTTTGGCAGTTTGGGGGTCTTCTGGATGTGGAAGTCGAGAAATTAAGTCAAAACCTCGATTTTCACGTTCTACACTCTCAACTTTCCAGCCTCTGCTTTCTTCAAACTTAATCACCTCTTCTACTGCAATTTGCTCAATTTCTTCATTACTAACCATCTCGGCTAATTGGGGAGAGTTTCGCTCTGGATGAGGTAATACCCAAGCTCTACCATAGTGACGAATATCAGAAATGGTACAGGTTTGTTCTTGTTCTAATTCTTTCTGTCGGCTTTCTAGGCGGTGGTTTAACTCAGAAAGTCTGTCATCTACCTGCTTTATCCTACCGTCTAGTCCTGCCTCAGTTGAGCCTGATTCTTTTTGTTCCAGTAATTCAACTAACTTACAATTTTCTCTATCAATAATGGTTTTAAGGCTAATTTCAATATGCCTTGTAATAGTATTAACTTCTTTTAGTTTCTCTGCCCTTACTTCCTCTAAAAGAGGTTCTAAAGCTTCTGTTATCAGTTTTTGCTCTAATTGCTGTTTAGGTGGTAAATTACTAGCTTCTAATGGTTGTACATCCTTCTCAGTGGATATTAAGTCTAAAAATATAGTTGGTTGTCTAAGAGTAATATCGCCGCTTAAATCGCTCTCAACCACAAAAAGCTTTTTATGGAGAACATTACCTCGACCATCAGTAATGCTACCTGAGAAAACATCAAGCATAATTGGCTCAGAGCGGTGTAAATCATAGAATACAGCACCAGCCCTTAAATTATCTTGTGATTTTGCCTCTATTGCTTCTCTAACAGTCTCAAAAAGGGGATGCCCTGGTGTCACCCACTCAACTGTTGGATTCTCTTTGAGAATATCCTTATTAAATACTACTTGTTTATATTCTCTGCCAAGTTTGCCGAATTTTGATTCTAATTTATCCCCTATTGACCAAAGTGTACGATGAACTTTCCCAATACGGAAAATATGAGAATCTTTTCCAACCTGTTTAGGCGAAAGACCTACTAATGGAGCAGCGGCTAAGAAAAACTCTTCTATACTTTCAGGAGCAAGTCTCCGCTCTTTCATTTCGATATGCTTACCAAGCTGCTTGATTAAATTACAATCACGTTTGGCTAATCCCTCTAAAGCAGAACTTGTAATTTTCTGAAAATGCTCAATATCGACGGATTTAATAATACGGTCTACAATCGCTTGCTCAGTCAAATTCTTAGCATACATCTCCCTTAACATTTTCTCTAATTGATTAGATGGGAAAATGTCACCGAGAACATTAAACACTTTACCTGTTCTCTCTGGGTCTAAATCTGACTCAATATTTCTAATTCGCTCAAACAGCTTATCAAGTACTCTTCCTTCACGAGTATTATCAGCCACAAAATTAAAGATTAAACAGTCTTTCTCTTGTCCATAACGGTGAATTCTACCCATACGCTGCTCTAAACGAACAGGATTCCAAGGGATATCGTAATTAATCATAAACCAGCAAAACTGAAGATTTATCCCCTCACCAGCAGCTTCTGTGGCTACCAAAACTTGACAATCTTCTCTAAATTCCTTCTCTGCATAAATTCTTGTTCCAGGCGTATTTCTATCCCCAATATTCATTCCACCATGAATTTGGGTAACTGTTAAGCCCCAATCCTTTAATTTACCGACTAAATAATCAAGAGTATCTTTGTGTTCGGTAAAAATTAGTAATTTCATTTTAGGGTCTTTAAAAATACCCTGTTCGGTAATTACCTCTCTTAATTTTACTAATTTAGTCTCAATTTCTCGTTTTTCTAACTCTAAAGCCGAATGAATTAACTCTTTTAGCTTTCTAATCTCATCTTGTAAGTCTTGAGGATTAATAGAAGCAACTACACTCTCTAAATTACCAATAATCTTTTCCTGTTCGGCTTCGGTCATTTCGTCGAAGTCATCAGGTAATTTTTTGGCAATTTGTTCTTTACGATAGCTTTCAGGGTCTTCTAATATCTTCTCTCTCTTGCTTTTCATTCGTTCTAGAGAACGGCGTACAGCATATATACTAGAAGCAAAACGACGTTGAAGCATCGCCATAGTAAAGCTTAATGCTCTTCCTCTAATTGAGTCTTCTTGAAAAGCTTTAATAGATTGATCTTCAACATAATCAGTCAACTCACAATAGAGGTCATATTCCTCTGCATCAATTTGAAATGCTATTGTTTCTACATGACGATTAGTAAATAATTTTTTAACCTCTCCTGTTTGAGAATCAGGAAAAGTCATTAATGCTTCTTTAGTACGGCGTAAGTAAAAAGGAGCTTCATTACGGTGCATTGCTTCTTCTAAGCTTTTAACATCTCCATAAACGTCTTTATCTAGGAGTTCTAGGAAAAGACAGAAATTATTAGTGTCTCCTTTATGAGGTGTAGCGGTCATTAGGAGATAGTGGTCAGTTATCTCTGAGAGTTTTTCTCCTAATTGATAAGCTAGGGTTTTTTCTTTCTTATTGGCACTCATTTTGTGTGCCTCATCCACAATAATTAAATCCCAATGAGACCTGAGAAGGCTTTCTTTAGCATCTTCAATCACTGATACCCAAGAAATAGAGGTAACAACCTGATTTTTGTCTTGCCAAGGGTTTTGACCGTAGTTAGCCCTTAAGATGTCGCCTCTAATTACCTCAAAGCTTTCCCTAAATTTATCTTTCATCTCTCTCTGCCACTGAAAAGTGAGGTTAGCAGGAGAAAGAATCAGAACACGCTGAACTAAACCTCTAATTTTTAATTCTTTAAGCAGCAGTCCAGCCATAATGGTTTTTCCTGCCCCTGGGTCATCGGCAAGAAGAAAGCGAATTCTAGCCAGTTTGAGAAAATATTCATATACTGCTTCTAGCTGATGGGGAAGTGGGTCAACCCGTGACATAGCCAAGGAGAAATATGGGTCATATTCATGGGCTAAACTCCAACGCATAGCTTCAACCCCCAGACGGAATATTGTAGGGTCTCCGTCAAAAGGTTCTGTATCAGGCTCAATTTGTAATTCCTCTATTTGAGCAGTAGTTAAAATGGTTTGATAAACCTTACTTGTATCTAACCCTTGACCAATTAACTTACAGCTATTCCCTCCAAGTTCTACTACTGTAATTATGGAAACAGGTTCTGGGAACAAAGAACCTCTAACAATCAGGTCTGGTTTTAACTGTGCTATATTCTGTACTGACTGGTATTGAGGCTTATAAATCATATCATCGGCTATTTTACTAGTTTTTGCTCTGGAGTTTTTTGTTGCCAAATTTTAAGGGAGCATCCCGATTTTACTATAAGTAAAAATACTTAGAACACTCAAAGGCAAAATAGGCTATCATTATAGGGTAGAAAAATTAAACAAGACAAATTACGATTATGAATACAAAAGATAAACAAGAACTTGAACAACATTTAGTAGCTATATCAAAAATATTATACAGAAATACAGCAAGTGAGAAATTAGATAGTTTTAAAAGCATTGAATTAACAGTACGTGAAACAATTTTAGAACAAGTAGCACCCTCAATTGGGGAATTTTTTTTAACTCAGGCAGTAAAGTAGAGGGAAAAAGAACAAGAAAAATCAAGAGTTGTTTGGGGACTGTCAGAGTAAACCCAAAAAAAGCTAAAAAATTAGGATTGAAATCTTACATCCAAATAAGTCCAGTGTTAGAAGAATGCTGTTTATTAGTTGGTGCAAACGAAGCATACATGAGGGGAGAGTCCGATGTCAAGAAATTTACGGGAATCAGCATAGGGCATACAACAAGACATAGAAAAGTGCAAGAAGCTGAGTTAAAAATTGGCAATACTTCAGAAACTGTTGAAAGTTTAAGTGTGGATGGGGGAAAAATTAGGATCAGAGCTTCAAGTAATAAGTCATGTGTCTGGAAAGATTATAAAATGATTAGCTGACACGATAGCTTGTGTAATGCAAAGTTTCAGGATAATCAAAGCTTACTTCAATGGGTTAATGAACAAAATTTAGAAAAAATAGTTACTTGTCTTGGAGATGGACATCCAGGTGTCTGGAATCTAGTGGCAGGAATAAAAGAAGAAAAATATAGAAGAGAAATATTGGATTGGTATCATCTGAAAGAAAATTTGTATAAAGTCAAAGGTTGTCTCAAAAAAATAAAAAAAATAGAAAGTTATTTGTGGTTTGGTTTAATAGACAAAGCTTTACAAGAAATTAGTTCTCTTCCTGAAAATAAAGCTAAAAATTTCAAAAATTATTTAAAAAAACATCGCTCTCGAATACCTGATTATCAATTTTTGCAAAAATTGGGAATTGATATTGGTTCTGGTTCAGTAGAATCAAAAATAAAACAAATGGGTCTGAGAGTAAAGATTGCAGGTGCACAATGGAAAAAAGATAATGTATCACAAATCTTGAAGTTAAGGTGTGCTTATCTTAATGGAGATATTTCTTTAAGTATTTGTGCCTAGTGTAAAATTTGAAATTAAATACTTAAATAACTAATTTTTAGAAATCAATGCTTGAGCTTATGTAGCTTTTAAAAAGTATAAAAGCAATAATAACGATTTTTGTTAATTTTCCCCAAATTGTTAGAAATATAAGCCTGAAACCGTTATATTTTAAGGGTTTTAAAAAGCCTTAAATTTTTAAATGAAACAGCCCTGCGCCTGCGGCCGAGGGCGGGGCGGTGAAGGCTCCATTTCGTTGAAAATACGGTCTGCAAATTGCGCAGTCAAGACTATGCAAACCTCCACTGGGAAAATTTAATAGAAGAAATAGAGGACATGGGGCGAAAAGAAAGAAAAAGTCTCAAAAGTAATCTTATTGTTATTTTGCTTCATTTACTCAAATGGCAATATCAACCAGAATTAAGAGGAGGTAGTTGGAAAGGTAGCATTGTGGAGCATCGCCAAGGTTTGCGAGATGCTTTGAAAGAGTCTCCCAGTTTTAAACCTTACTTAACCGAGATATTTGATGAGTGTTACTTAGATGCGGTGGAACGAGCTTGTGCTGAAACAGGAATAGACAGGGAGACATTTCCTGAGTCATGTCCCTACACAATCATAGAAGTGTTAGCTGCTGGGTTTTTTCCAGCAAACCACTAAAGTGGTTATTACAAAAACTAGACAGAGCGGCAATTATCAGTTAAGGTAAAAGCAAATAAAATTTAAAGTTCATTTCTATGAGAATTTTGGTAACAGGTGGTGCTGGGTTTATCGGTTCACACCTAATAGATAGATTAATGGCAGCAGGACACGAAGTAATTTGTTTAGATAACTTCTTTACAGGCACTAAGCGTAATATTTTCAAGTGGATGAATAATCCCTATTTTGAACTAATTCGCCACGATATTACCGAACCCATTCGCCTAGAAGCAGATCAAATTTACCATCTCGCTTGTCCAGCTTCTCCCGTCCATTATCAATATAACCCCGTGAAAACAATTAAAACCAATGTCATTGGGACTTTAAATATGTTGGGGTTAGCAAAACGAATAAAAGCAAGATTTTTGTTAGCTTCTACTTCTGAAGTTTACGGCGATCCTGATGTCCATCCCCAACCAGAAGAATATCGCGGCAATGTAAATTGCATTGGGATTAGGTCATGTTACGACGAAGGAAAGCGAGTAGCAGAAACCCTAGCATTTGACTATCACCGCCAAAATAATGTAGATATTCGTGTAGCACGAATATTCAACACCTATGGACCCAGGATGTTAGAAAATGATGGTCGGGTAGTAAGTAATTTTGTAGTGCAAGCCCTGCAAGGTAAGCCCTTAACTGTTTATGGTGATGGTCTTCAAACTCGCAGTTTCTGTTATGTTGATGACTTGGTAGAAGGGTTAATGCGCTTAATGAATCAGGATTATATCGGCCCTGTAAATTTGGGAAATCCAGGGGAATATACTATTTTAGAATTGGCTCAAAAAATCCAAGCAATGATCAATCCTGATGCAGAATTGGTGTATAAAGATTTGCCTTCAGATGACCCAAAACAGCGTCAACCAGATATTACTAAAGCGAAAAAATATTTGGGTTGGAAACCAACTATTCCTTTACAAGATGGTTTGAAATTGACAATAGCCGATTTTCGGGAACGTTTAGTTTAAAGAGGAAAAAAAATATGCAAGTTTGTGTGATAGGAACGGGGTATGTAGGTTTGGTTACAGGAGTATGTTTAGCTCACATTGGCCATGATGTTATCTGTATCGATAATAACGAACAAAAAGTAAAATTAATGCAGTCGGGACAGTCACCTATTTTTGAACCTGGACTGTCAGAATTGATGAAATCTGCATCAGCAGCAGGGCGATTGATATTTACTTCCGATTTGGAAAAAGGAGTAGAACATGGAGAAATATTGTTTATTGCAGTGGGCACTCCAGCTCTGCCTAATGGGGAAAGTGATACTCGTTATGTCGAAGCGGTTGCACGGGGAATAGGAGTGCATTTAAAACATGGATACAAAGTGATTGTAAATAAGTCAACAGTGCCAATAGGGACAGGAGATTGGGTTAAAAGAATTGTCCTCGATGGGATGGCTGAACAAGAAAAATATTTAGGGGAAAATGAAGATGTACCAGCCAACTTTGATGTAGTGAGTAATCCAGAATTTCTGCGAGAAGGGGCAGCAGTTTACGATACTTTTAACCCAGATCGGATTGTATTGGGGAGTAATAGTGAAAAGGCGATCGCCTTAATGCAGCAACTCTACTCTCCCATTGTAGAACGGAAATTTGCAGAGAATAAATCATTGCCCCCAGTCCCAGTAGTAGTGACAGATTTAAACTCTGCGGAAATGATTAAATATGCAGCAAATGCTTTTTTGGCAACTAAAATTAGTTTTATCAACGAGGTAGCAAATATCTGCGATCGCGTGGGGGGAGATATCACCCAAGTAGCAAAAGGTATTGGTTTAGATTCTCGCATTGGTGAGAAGTTTCTCCAAGCAGGAATTGGTTGGGGAGGTTCTTGTTTTCCCAAAGATGTCTCAGCTTTAATTCATACAGCCGAAGATTATGGATATGAAACACATCTACTTAAAGCAGCAGTCAGTGTCAATCAACGTCAAAGATTTATCGTAATAGAAAAGTTACAACATGAAATAAAGGTATTAAAAGGCAAAACCATTGGGTTACTAGGTTTAACCTTTAAACCAGATACAGACGATATGCGAGATGCACCAGCATTAAATATTATTGAAGAGTTGAACAGGCTGGGTGCTAAAGTAAAAGCTTATGACCCAATTGTGTCGCAAACGGGAATTAGTCATGGTTTATCTGGGGTAATAATTGAAACCAATCCAGAAATGCTAGCGGATGACTGTGATGCGTTAGTTTTGGTAACAGAGTGGCAAGAATTTCTCAAACTTGACTATAGCAAAATGGCAAAACCTATGACCCATCCAGTAATAATAGATGGTCGTAATTTCCTCAACAGGGAAGAATTAAAACAAGCAGGTTTCCATTATGTTGGTGTTGGCAGATAATCACTAATAACTGATAATTGATTATGAATCATCCTTTATACGTCGCGTTTATTTGGCACCAGCATCAACCGTTATATAAATCTCGTACGGCGGGAAAATATCGTCTCCCCTGGGTACGGTTGCATGGGACTAAAGATTATTTGGATTTGGTGCTAATTCTGGAAAAATATCCAAAACTGCACCAAACGGTTAATCTCGTTCCCTCCCTGATTTTACAACTAGAAGATTATGTAGCGGGAACAGCTTTTGACCCCTATTTAGAACTAGCTTTGACTCCAGAAAACCAATTAAATGAACAGCAAAAAGAATATATAATCTGTCATTTTTTTGATGGCAATCATCGGACTTTAATTGACCCCCATCCCCGTTATGCGAGTTTATATGAGCAACGTCAGGAACAGGGAAATACGTGGTGTAAAGAAAATTGGACAAACCAAGATTTTAGTGACTTATTAGCATGGCATAATTTAGCCTGGTTTGACCCCATCTTTGGGGATGACTCAGAAATTGCGACATGGTTGAAACAGGGCAAAGATTTTACTTTAAGCGATCGCCAACGGATTTATTCCAAACAACGGGAAATTATCAGCCGCATTATTCCGCAACATCGCCAAATGCAGGAAACTGGGCAGTTAGAAATAACCACAACTCCTTATACCCATCCCATTTTACCCCTACTGGCGGATACAAACGCTGGGCGAGTGGCAGTACCAGAAATGGTTTTACCTCAACAGCGTTTTCAGTGGTCAGAAGATATCCCCCGACACCTCAAAAAATCCTGGGAAATGTATGTAGAAAGGTTTGGCAGACAACCTCGTGGTTTATGGCCGAGCGAACAGTCTGTTAGTCCAGAAATATTACCTTATATTGCAAAAGAAGGATTTAAATGGATTTGCTCTGATGAAGCGGTTTTGGGTTGGAGTTTAAAACATTTTTTCCATCGGGATGGGGCAGGGAATGTTTATGAGCCAGAATTGTTATATCAACCCTACCGTTTGGAAACTCCTCATGGGGATTTAGCCATAGTATTTCGGGACCACCGTCTCTCTGATTTAATTGGATTTACCTATGGGGGAATGAAACCAGAAAGTGCAGCTAAAGACTTGGTGGGACATTTAGAAGCTATACATCGGAATTATAAAGAGAAGGAAAACCAAAAACAACCTTGGTTAGTTACTATTGCTTTAGATGGGGAAAATTGCTGGGAATTTTATCAACAAGATGGTTTGCCTTTTTTGGAAAATCTCTATCAACGATTGAGTGACCAGGATGAGATTAAATTGGTAACAGTGTCTGAGTTTGTGGAACAGTTTCCCCCTAGTGTAACTATTCCTAATTTACATAGTGGGTCATGGGTGGATGGAAGCTTTACAACTTGGATCGGCGATCGCGCCAAAAATCGCGCTTGGGACTTACTTACTGCAGCTAGAGAAGTATTAGCGAAGCATCCAGAAGCAACAGCAGAAAATAACCCAGAAGCTTGGGAAGCATTATATGCAGCGGAAGGTTCAGATTGGTTTTGGTGGTTTGGGGAGGGACATTCTTCTAACCAGGATGCCATGTTTGACCAATTATTTAGGGAACATCTCTGTGGGATTTATCAAGCTTTAAATGAACCAGTACCGCCAAATATTTACCGACCCATAGAGGCACATGAAGCTCAAGATAATCTTCAGCCGCAGAGCTTTATTCATCCAATCATAGATGGGATTGGGGATGAGCAAGACTGGGATAAGGCGGGGAAAATAGAAATTGGTGGTGCAAGGGGAACAATGCACCAAAGTAGTTTAGTACAGCGACTGTTTTATGGTTGGGACCACATTAATTTTTATCTCCGTTTGGACTTTAAAACAGGGGTAACACCAGGGAAAGATTTGCCACCTCAATTGCATTTGCTCTGGTTTTACCCAGGAGTTATGCACCATAATAGCCCAGCGCCCCTGTCAGGGGTGCCAGATGAAGCGCCTCTGAACTATTTATTCCGTCACCATTTGGGCATTAATTTATGTACAGACACAGTTTGGTTGGAGGAAGCGGGACAAGATTATCAGTGGCATTCTCGTCTGAGTAGGGCTGAGGTAGCTTTTGATAAATGTTTGGAATTGGCAGTTCCCTGGGCAGATTTACAGATTGAGCCAGATGTAAATCTAAGACTGATGGCGGTTTTAGCAGATAATGGCGAATTTCGTACTTATTTGCCAGAAAACGGCTTAGTTGTGCTGCAAGCTCCCTAAATTTGTTGACAATTTGTTAATTTTGTCACTAAAATTAAATTTTTCCCCCCTAGGGGTGGTGTTGCTGATGTTAAAGATGGGAAGAAGGGGAAAAAATAACATTCCCTTATTCAGCAATGGGGAGATTATTGCCAGTTTCAGGGTCAAAAAGATGAATTTTTTCCAAATTCATTGACAACCAAATAGATTCACCTGAATTTATACCATAATCTGGAGCAATTCTGGCCACTAAAGGTTCATGATTTAAACTACCGAAAATATAAGTATCATTGCCTAAAGCCTCAACTAAATCTACTTTTACAGGAAGGTTTTTAGTAGCAGCAGGACTAAGATGAAGATGTTCTGGACGAATACCAAGTAACAGCTCCCCCCCATCATATTCTTGCAATATTTTGCCCCAAACATCAGGTAATGTGAGGCGAAACTCTTCATGGGTTATGAGTAAAGGTGCACTCACTTTCACAGGAATAAAATTCATCGGTGGAGAACCAATAAATTCAGCCACAAATAAGTTAGCAGGACGGTGATAAAGTTGTAAAGGTTGAGCAATTTGCATAATTTTCCCCTCATTCATCACTGCAATGCGATCGCCCATTGTCATGGCTTCTGTCTGGTCGTGAGTTACATAAATCGTAGTCGTCCCCAACTGTCGCTGTAGTTTAACAATTTGAGCGCGAGTTTCTGTTCGCAGTTTAGCATCCAAATTAGAAAGAGGTTCATCCATTAAAAATACCTGGGGATTACGAGCGATCGCCCTTCCCAACGCTACCCTTTGTTTTTGTCCCCCAGACAACTCTTTTGGCAATCTACCCAGCAGTGAGTCAATTTGTAACAACTGGGCTACGCTGCTTACCTGTTGCTGAATTTGTTTCTCATTTTCTGAAATATAACGTATCTGCTTGGGTAGTTTCCTAGTCATTCCCACCAGCAGACTTTCCCCCCAACTGGGTACTTTTTTCTGGCCCATCCGTCGCATACCAAAAGCAATATTATCAGCCACACTCAAGTGAGGATAGAGAGCATAATTCTGGAATACCATTGCAATATCTCTAGCCTTAGGTGGCAAATTATTTACCAGACGGGATCCCACCCAAATTTTCCCCCCTGTCAACTCCTCCAGTCCTGCTATGAGCCGCAATACGGTACTTTTCCCGCAACCAGATGGGCCCACTAACACCATAAACTCCCCATCTTGTACAGTCAAGTCAATCCCACGCAATACGTTTACCTTACCAGATTTTCCCTGTTTCGCTTCACTGGGGAAGCTTTTATAGATATTTTCGAGTACAACCTGTGCCAACTTTAGAAACTGCTTAAGTTTTTTTTATATTCTAACATAACTCGACCCCTGCTCCCAAGTAAATTAAACCGTAACTAATTACCAGATTTTACCGTCAATTTTTCAATTTTTTCCAGCTTAATTGCAATTCATCACGGTTTAATGTATGTAACTTTTTCTGAAACCAACAATCATTTCAGCAAGCGAAAGATAAAAGGATAATGATAAACCTGATAGGGATCATCTAAAACTTTAACAATAGCCAGAATAGGCAGAATCAAATTAAATAAGAACAAGATCGGCACCAGCAGCCAACCAATCAAAAGCAAACACAGAAATGCCACAATAATCCCATAAAGCCAAACATTGAAATGAAAATTCAGAGATTCTTTAGCATTATCTTTGACCACCTGATCATCTGAAACCAGTAAAATAGCAATAGGAATGCCCACCGAAACTACCGAAGCACTAAAAAATATCGCCCCATGACACAAGGCCGATAAAATTTTTCTTTTGTCGAAATCTGTCGCCATACTCTCCTCCTTTAAACAAGATCAAAGGTGCGTTTTGAACGCACCTTCATTATAATGATTAAAACTGTCGCAAAAACCGTAAATCGCTGTTGTACAAGCGGCGAATATCATCAATTTGGTGCAACACCATAGCAAATCTTTCTACTCCCAAACCTGCCGCAAATCCAGTATATATTTCAGGATCATAACCCACAGCCTTTAAAACATTAGGATCAACCATCCCGCAACCCATAACCTCCAACCATTTACCTTTCCATTGCACATCAACTTCCGCCGAAGGTTCAGTAAAAGGGAAATAACTAGCACGGAATTGTACAGGTAAATGGGCCCCAAACATTCGCCGTAAAAACTCCTTAATCGTGCCCTTTAAATCAGTAAAAGTCAAACCCTGATCCACTGCTAAAATTTCCACCTGATGAAATACAGCCGAATGAGTGGCATCCACCGTATCCCGACGATAGACACGCCCAGGAGCAGCAATACGAATAGGAGGTTGGTGGTTTTCCATATAGCGAATTTGGACAGAAGAAGTATGAGTGCGCAGTAACTTCCCATCTGGCAGGTAAAATGTATCCTGCATATCCCGCGCTGGATGGTCAGGAGGAGTGTTTAGAGCTGCAAAATTGTAATAATCAGTCTCAATATGGGGCCCTGAAGCCACAGTATAACCC
Source organism: Gomphosphaeria aponina SAG 52.96 = DSM 107014 (assembly GCA_016903655.1). GTDB lineage: Bacteria > Cyanobacteriota > Cyanobacteriia > Cyanobacteriales > Gomphosphaeriaceae > Gomphosphaeria > Gomphosphaeria aponina. The sequence goes on along the minus strand of JADQBC010000073.1, from coordinate 3,354 downwards.
AAGCCCACAAAAATATCTAGCACCTGATCTATGGTACTATTGAGAGGATGAAGATGACCGAGAGGACGACTTACCCCAGGCATAGTAACATCCAGAGTTTCAGCCTGCAATTGAGCTTGAATTTGAGCAGCTTCTAAAGTCTGTTTTTGCGCTTCAAGATGTGCTTGTAACCCTTCTTTAACCTGGTTAGCCAAAGCACCAACAATGGGTCTTTCTTCCCCAGAAAGTTTGCCCATCCCCCGCAAAATTTGGGAAAGTTGGCCTTTTTTGCCCAGATAAGCTACTCTCAAATCCTCAAGACTGGGTAAATCTTGAACAGCGGCGATCGCTTGTGTGGCTGTTGTTTCTAATTCTTTCAGTTGGTTTTCAATTGTGGTCATGCTCTTTACTTTTCTATACTGTGATAGGAATGATTAAATTTCGGAGTTTGATAAAATCAAACTCTACTCGAAAAAAAAGAACTTAAAACTCTACTCCATGGCTGCAAATAATTCAAAAAAATCAAATCTTAACCTGAGCAAGTATAATAATTATGAAAATATTAATTAGCAACGATGATGGGATTTTTGCTTTAGGTATGCGGACACTGGCGAACACTTTAGCACAAGCAGGTCATCAAGTGACTGTAGTTTGTCCTGATCGCGAACGTTCAGCAACAGGACATGGACTCACCATCCATCAACCCATTCGCGTTGAAATAGTTGACTCTCTCTTCCATCCGTTAGTAACAGCTTGGTCTTGTTCAGGTACTCCCTCAGATTGTGTTAAATTCGCTCTGAGTGCAGTGATGGATACTCCCCCAGATTTTGTCCTTTCTGGCATTAATCATGGTTCTAATTTAGGAACAGATGTACTCTATTCTGGGACAGTTTCCGCCGCCATGGAAGGGACCCTCGAAGGAATTACCAGCATTGCCCTCAGTTTAGCCAGTTTTACTTCACGGGAGTTTCAACCCGCTGCCGATTTTGCCCTGACCCTCATCAATAAACTCACAGAACAACCACTAAAACAAGCCACCCTGTTAAATGTTAATATTCCCCCAGTGAAAAGGGAAGCCATTGCAGGAGCAATTTTAACTCGTCAGGGGTTACGTCGCTATATTGAAACATTTGCCAAACGGATTGATCCTCGTGGGAAAAGTTACTATTGGTTAGCTGGGGAAGTAGTAGAAGATCTTGAACAACCAGAGCATATCCATCTTCCTGGTCATATTCCCACAGATGTTCAAGCAATCCAAGAAAATTATATAACAATAACACCACTGCAATATAATCTGACCGATATTTTCAGTTTTGAGTATTTATATCAAAATCAGTGGTTTGATTCAATGATTTGAGCCAGTCGTGATATGCTAATTTTTACCAAAACCTTACTGTCAAAGCACCGATTTCATTATGCCCGAGTCCAGTTTTTCAGACTCTTATGAGGAAGATGATGACCTAGAAAAGGTCACCATCTTTGACGATGGAGGGCGATCGCTTGATTGCTACATTGAGAACTCCCTCGAATTAAATAACGCTACCTATCTCCTCCTCATGCCTGTTGATGCTCCTGTAGTTATCCTAGCAGGAGAAGATGATCCCGATGATGAAGATGAAGAGTATGCTCAAACCATTCTCATTGAAGATAAAAGCGAAATTGAGAAAATATTTGCCGATGCTAAAGCAGTTTTAGCAGAGTTAAATCTCACCCTCAAAGATACTGCTTACACTCTCACTGTAGAGGGAGAACTTCCTGCTCTCGAAGATGAAAATTTGATTAGTTTAGAACTAGATGAAGAAGAGAGTGAAGAGTCTAGCAATGAACTAGAAAGTGATAATGAACTAGAAGATGATATGGAACCAGAAGAGTTACAAATTCTCAAAAGTTTCTATCACGAAGAACAACGTTACAGTCTTTGTACACCCCTTTCTCCGCTGCTTTTTGTGGCGCTGGTCAATCGAGATAATCAACTAGAACTCCTTGCGCCAGACAATCCCGAGTTACAATTTATCCTCCAAGAGTTGCTCTTTGATGAATTTGATGAAAATTAGTTTTTTTGTGGGGTAATTCTCACTTCCCTCTAAAATCAAGGTTAAAATTAAATAACAGCAGACACAAGGATAAAAGGATAGCAGCTATGGTGACTAAAGTCCAAAAAACTGATGCTGAGTGGCAAGAACAACTCACTCCCGAACAGTTCCAAGTTACTAGAAAAAAAGGAACTGAAAGAGCTTTTACTGGTGAATATCATAACAATAAAGAAAAGGGAATTTATAAGTGTGTTTGTTGTGGTAATGAGCTGTTTACTTCTGAGACTAAATATGATTCTGGTACTGGTTGGCCAAGCTTTTGGGAACCCGTATCTGAAACAAGTGTAAGTTCTGAAACAGATAGAAGCTTGTTTTTTATGCCCCGTACAGAGGTACTGTGCTCTGTTTGCGATGCTCATTTAGGTCATGTTTTTAATGATGGCCCTCAACCTACTGGTAAGCGCTATTGTATGAATTCTGCAGCTCTTTCTTTTGAAAAGCAGGATTAATTTTACTGCGGGGCATGGTCAGATCATGCCCCTAGAAAAATGGCGTTGCTGAATTGCAGCATGAAACCTTAAAGTAGGGAGTGGGGAGTAGCCAGAGGGTTTGAGTTTGGTTAGTAGTTTAGGGCTAAAATATATCAAAGCAGCCTAGGCATCCCATTTCTTTTTCTAAGAGTTTCTATAGGTAAGTAGGTGGACAAAATTATTTACAGAATTTCTTACGGGGCGGGCCAGCGGGATAACCTATGTTGCACAACCCTCACCCATGTAATTAATTTTGTCTAATTACTTATAAGATGATGGTTCAAAAAATTGCGCTTTTTAATCGCTTTGTATAATTCTCTTAATGCTCAATCAACTAAAATTCTCGATTTATCGGATATCTTAAGAGCTGCATTAGTTTTATCCGTCAGTGCATTAGACTACTATATTCACGAAGTTGTTACCCGAGGAATGTTAGAAATTTATCAAGGAAATCGTCCTGAACCTAACCCGTCAGCTAATACTTCTAAATCTGCTTTTTCCCGCTTTCAAATATCACTAGATTCTGCCCGTCAAGACAGGATAAAAGCCATAAATATTGCCTCTTGGTTAGAAAATGAAATTCAGGAAGTTCAAGGGTATGAATTTATTCAACAATTTCATACTATTTCCTCTTTAAGTCCAATTATTGCCAATTGTATATTAGACATGAGTGCGAAACCGTAAAAAACCCCACCCCAACCCTCCCCGCGGGTTCGGGGAGGGAGCCCTACATTCCAAGCATTTCTCCCCCCCGAGCCCGCGGGGGGGTAGGGGGGGTTAACACTACTTTCGCACTCATGTCTAAATAATCA
>JADQBC010000007.1 GCA_016903655.1 Gomphosphaeria aponina SAG 52.96 = DSM 107014 | reverse complement strand
AATAAATATGTCGATTTTAAAAACTATTGCCATTAATCTTATTAAATTAATGGGATTTATGTCAGTAACTCAAGCCCAAAGATGGCTTAATGCCAACTGTTTCAGGCTTTTGGTTTTATTTAAATGAAACAGCCCTGCCTTAGTAAGGGGGGGTTGGGGGGGTTTTTTTACGGTTTCGCAAGAGGTCTAATATATCTCCATTTTCCATTGGGATAGATCTCGATAATAACCAGCCAACAAAAATATATTGCCAGTACGTTCATCAAGGCGAACAATATTAATTTGTAAATACAATTTTGTAAACCAACAGCATAAAATATAACACTGAGTTTTTTGTTCTGATGTAGGAATGTTTCTTATCCTCTAATAATCGAATTAATAATCTTGATTTTAACTCAAAATCTATTCATTCCCTATAAGGGCATCGCTTTTTTCTGGTCACGGTTTTTTTACTTTCAAAAACTATCTCTTTTTTATTCGGAAACATAAAAAAAGCAGATTGATCCTGAATTTTATTGAAATTGACAGCTTCTTATATTTTCGGGGAAATCATTTGTTCTGGTCTGACTAATTGGTCAAATTCTTCTGGGGTGAGAAAACCTAATTCTACACAAGCTGCTTTTAGGGTTTTATCTTCCTGATATGCTTTTTTGGCAACTTGGGCGGCGCGATCGTAACCAATGTAAGGATTGAGGGCGGTAACTAACATTAAAGAATTGTTGAGAAAATGCTCAATTTGTTTGTGGTTAGGTTCAATTCCTATTACTAAATGTTCGGTAAAAGATGAGCAAGCATCGGCGAGTAAACGAATAGAATTAAGCAAATTGTGAATGATTAAGGGTTTAAAAACATTTAGCTCAAAATTTCCTTGAGTGCCTGCTATACTTATAGCTGTATCATTACCAAGTACCTGCACACAAATCATGGTCATAGCTTCACATTGAGTTGGATTTACTTTACCTGGCATAATGGAAGAGCCTGGTTCATTTGCAGGGAGAATTAATTCAGCTAAACCACAACGGGGACCTGAACCTAACCATCTTAAATCATTGGCAATTTTCATTAATGAACAAGCAAGGGTTTTTAATGCGCCACTGGTCATTACTAGAGCGTCGTGACTAGCTAGGGCGGCAAATTTGTTGGGTGCAGAAATAAAAGGAAGTTGGGTTATTGTTGCGATTTTTGCTGCCACTTTGACGGCAAATTCTGGATGGGTGTTTAGTCCAGTGCCTACTGCTGTACCACCAATTGCTAATTCATATAAATGGGGTAAAGTTGCTTGAAGACGCTGCAAATTTTGCTCTAGTTGGGTTATGTAACCAGAAAATTCCTGCTCTAGAGTAAGGGGTACAGCATCCATTAAATGTGTGCGCCCAATTTTGACAATATTGTTAAATTCTGCGGCTTTTTTTGCTAAAGCATCCCGCAATTTTGTCACCATCGGTAATAATTGATGGTTAATTTGTTCGGCGGCGGCGATATGCATGGCTGTGGGGAAGGTATCGTTAGAAGACTGGGACATATTTACATGATCGTTGGGGTGAATGGGGGTTTTACTCCCCAATATTCCCCGGGCAATTTCTATGGCGCGGTTGGCAATTACTTCGTTAGTATTCATGTTGGTTTGAGTACCACTGCCTGTTTGCCAAACTCGGAGGGGGAAATGGTCATCTAATTTACCTGCAATGACTTCATCCGCCGCTTGCATGATGAGTTGAGCCTTTGCTGGGGGGAGTTTTCCTAACTCACTATTGATCATCGCTGCTGCTTTTTTCAGGATACCCAGGGCGCGGATCATTTCCCTGGGCATGAGATCATTGCCGATGGCAAAGTATTTTAAAGAGCGCTGGGTTTGCGCACCCCAATAGCGATCGCTTGCTACTTCTATCTCCCCCATACTATCTGTTTCTCTGCGGGTTTTTTCCCTGTGTTCCATTTCTTTTGCTCCCGAGTGTTAAATTTTCTTTAAGTTAGCTACACATTTTGCGATCTTAGTTTATCCTAAAAGTATGATAGACCTAAATAACTTGTTTGAATTTTCTCGCAACCATTGTGTTGCTATTTGTTCTTTCCTCGTGCCAGCGAACTTGTTGGCTACTTCACAAACCCTGCTTTTGTTGTTGTTAAAGAGGACCATAACCCAAATTCGCTTTCTTGCTGTTATAGCAAGTATTTTAGCTTTAACCTTGTTTTTTCACATTGCTACTTGGCTAGTAATTGGCGTAGTTATGCCTCCCACTTTTATTTTATTAGGATTGGGGACAACTTGTCTCGTAACTAATTTGTGGGCCATATTTGCTCCGAGTCATTTTCAAAGGCTATTTAAATCTAGTTGGAGTTTGATAAGAGGAAGATTTAGTAACCATCAAGTTACTGTTAGCAATTTAACAAAATAAGTACCTGTGCAAAATTAATTACCTAGGTAGGGGCGGGTTTAATGGCGCCCCTACAAAAATTGTTTATGCAAGCTGCATCACAGCATAATTAATCAATCCAGTTTGTTGGTTGGAGACTTGATGTTTGGGTAGGGGGAGCAAACCCCTACCCAAATTCACTAATTTTCCTGCTTTTTACTATAACTAACATGACTGCTTTTCCCTTAAATCTCAATCCTATGATTACACTTTCTGCTCAAGGAGTAAAGGAATTAACCAGAAAATTAAGCTGATTGGCTTAACTAATTTATCATATTTAGTCGGGGAGAACCTTTTTTATTAGTGGAAGCTAAACAGGATAAATTTGAGGAAGGTTGGAGTCAATGTTTGGCAGATAGGGAATGATAATTTTTGGCATTGTTTCTAATTCTTGAAATAATAGACCTCTTGCACCCCAAACCCTCCCAACATAATCGAGAAAAAAGATTAGAGAAATATCTGCAAGTCTGAGAAAGAAGTGATACAATTTTTAATCAAGCTAGGGGTGCCTGAAAAATCAGGGCTGAGATAGACCCTTAAAACCTGAGACTGGGTAATACCAGCGTAGGGAAGCTATTATTCGAGGAAAAAAAATATGAGAGCAGAATGGGTAGCCCGGCGGCGTGGTGAAAGCAATGTATCGCAAATGCACTACGCACGTCAAGGAGTCATAACCGAAGAAATGCACTATGTCGCCCAACGGGAAAATCTCCCAGTGCAGTTAATTCGCGACGAAGTAGCCAGGGGAAGGATGATTATCCCAGCTAATATTAATCATACAAACCTGGAACCGATGTGTATCGGGATTGCTTCAAAGTGTAAGGTGAATGCAAATATTGGCGCTTCACCCAACTCCTCCGATATCAATGAAGAATTGGAGAAACTCCAGCTATCGGTAAAATATGGCGCGGATACGGTGATGGATTTATCGACTGGGGGCGGAAATTTAGATGAAATTCGCACAGCTATTATTAACGCATCTTCTGTACCTATTGGCACTGTACCAATTTATCAAGCTTTGGAAAGTGTCCATGGGCGGATTGAAAACCTCACCCCAGATGATTTTCTCCACATCATCGAAAAACACGCCCAGCAAGGGGTGGATTATATGACAATTCATGCAGGTATCCTCATTGAATATCTGCCTTTGGTAAGAAACCGCTTGACTGGGATTGTTTCTCGCGGGGGTGGGATTATTGCTAAATGGATGCTCCATCACCATAAACAAAATCCTCTCTATACCCACTTTGATGAGATTATCGAAATCTTTAAAAAGTATGATGTATCATTTAGTTTAGGAGACTCTCTGCGCCCAGGTTGTACCCATGATGCTTCCGATGAAGCACAACTGGCAGAATTGAAAACTTTGGGACAATTAACCCGTCGCGCTTGGGAACATGATGTACAAGTGATGGTAGAGGGGCCAGGTCACGTACCCATGGATCAAATAGAGTTTAATGTGAAAAAACAGATGGAAGAGTGTTCTGAAGCGCCTTTCTATGTTTTGGGTCCCTTGGTAACGGATATAGCACCAGGATATGACCATATAACATCGGCGATCGGTGCCGCAATGGCAGGCTGGTATGGTACAGCTATGCTTTGTTATGTTACTCCCAAAGAACATTTAGGTTTGCCCAATGCAGAAGATGTGCGCAATGGGTTAATTGCTTATAAAATAGCGGCCCATGCAGCAGATATTGGTCGCCATCGCCAGGGAGCACGCGATCGCGATGACGAACTATCTCAAGCCCGTTACAATTTCGATTGGAATCGGCAATTTGAGTTATCTTTAGATCCAGAAAGGGCAAAAGAATACCATGATGAAACTCTCCCCGCAGATATTTACAAAACGGCAGAATTTTGTTCCATGTGTGGCCCGAAATTCTGCCCCATGCAAACTAAAGTAGATGCAGATGCTTTGACTGAGTTAGAGAAATTCCTGGCTCAAGAAAAGCAAGTTGTAAGTCAATAGTAATTTTAAATATCTGATTTGGTGCCTTAGGCGCACCAAATCAGATAACTGGTTGAACCAGCACTTCATCTCCTTCAACTTTGACAGTGTAGGTGTCTAAAGGAAGAGTTGCACGACCTTCCATAACTTCCCCATTAACTTTAAATTTAGATGAGTGACAGGGACAGAGAAAATATTCTTGTTCCGAGTCCCACTCAACAATACAACCTTCATGGGTACAAGTAGGATTGACAGCTATCAGACTATCAGGGTCATCAGGGGAAGGAATAACCAGCACAGCACCAGTAGGGGACTCTTCGTTAAGAATTTGACCATTTTCTTTGAGTTGTGTAAGTGTTCCCACAGATACAAACTCATCCTGTGCAACTGCTTTGTGAGAAAAAATTGCAGGTAGCCAAGTTGACAGCCAACCGCAACTAAGCCAAAATAAAAATTGACGACGTTCCATAGAAACTAGAAAAATAGTAATAATAAGTGTAAATTATATTTTGGAGGAAAGGCTAAAATGTCCAAAGAAGTGGAACTTATGCTTCACGAATCACTACTCTTAGAAGAAGGCAATCTTAAGGGAAATTTTAAGCATATTTTAAGATAATGCCAATATGGCAGGAAAAATAAAATTAATTAATGAATATGCTTATTGTAGGTTAAGTTTTACAAAAAATAAAGTAGGTAAGATTGAGCCGAAATTAAAAAAAGGAGTTAAATAAAGATGGAAACTATTACTATTCAAGTATCTCCTGAAATTGCCCCAGCCTATAGACAATCTGAAATAAAAAAACAACAAGAATTAGAAATTTTAATAAAAATGTTTTTTGATGATGATTTAGAACAAAAAAAGCTCATTGAAGTAATGGAAGAAATAGCAGATAAAGCAGAAAAAAGAGGACTAACTCCAGAAATTTTAGCAAGTATTTTAGAAGATGAACAATAAGCGTTTTGTTATCGATACAAATATTATAGTCAGTGCTTTACTGCTGAAAAAATCTAGTCCTCTACCGTAAGTAATAATGGCTTTATAGTAGGTGCGAATCCTGCAACTTTAACGTAATCAAATAAAAGCAAACATCAATATGGCACGAAAAATAAAATTAATGGCTGACTATCGTTGTTATCCTTTATGGTGGGAAGACACAGATAAAGTAGGTAATATTGAGCCGAAAACATTATCTTTAAAAGAGGAAACCATTACTCGTTTAGAAAAAGAAATTGAACCAGAATATGAAGTTTCGTATTTTAGCGAACGCCTTAATCAACATTTTACTTATCTTAGTCAAATAGAAGCTCGCTTAAGAGTTGCTAGTATCCCAAACTAATATGTTTATTTTCGGCAAAAGTCAGACCAGTACGGGGAGGGTTCCTTACTGGGCAGGGCAAATGAAACAACCCTGCTAAAATATCTGTGGAACTTATGCTTGAAGAATCCCTACTAAATATGCAGATTTGTTACCCATTAAAACAATGAATAAACTGTCACTAATTTTACTTTCCAGTCCCACAATATTTGGCTCACTGCTGCTTACCCTGCTCACAGATAAACCAGCTATGGCAGGAGAATTAAAGCAAACAAATACAGCGCCAAAAGTTGAGAAAGCACCATCGGCTAATATACTCTGTGAGCGTCAAAACTGCACAGGAAATGCTCATCTGGCGAGGATGAATACAATGCTGAAAGAAGCAAGCAAGGATGAGTTTAGTAACTTAGAAACAACTCCAGAAGGCCATCTCATTCTAGAAATTTCCGATGAAGAAAGCCTGAAAGCAGTAGAACTTTTTGGTTGTGATTGTGTAAACTCCATTAATGTTTTACGGCAAATGCGGGGTGAAACTGTGGGAGTAGAAGGAGATATCTTACCAAAAGAGCCACTCAAGCTTTGTAATCAATTAACAGCAGAGGAAATGCTAAATCAATAGCTGACTGAGTAAAAATTTTTGGCTCAAGCAAAGCAATTTAGATTAATGGTGGGGTGGGCTACACCCCACCATTAATCTAAATTGCTTTGGCAAACCAATGAGCAGCAGAGCCATTAGTTCCAGTAGAAAGTTGTGCTAAAGTTTGTTCTAATAGCTCAATAGCTAACCCTTCAATGGCTTTTGATTGGTCAATTTCCTCATATTTACCTTTTTGTAAAGCAAAAGCAATTACACGCCCAGCGCGCACATCAACCACCCAATATTCAGGGATACCTAACTGAGCATAAAGATATTTTTTCTCATCTAAATCACTAGCCAGAGTTGTGTCTGAAATTTCTCCCACTAAATCAGGTATTCGCCACTGCTCTAAATTAAGATAACGTCTTTCTTCTGGTTGCCAACGGGGGTAATTTTCCCCTAAATATAGCACAATATTAGGCGCACAGGCTATTTTGGCTGTCGGTTTCTCCAGTAAACAACCGCCATAAGAACTAAATACCACTTCTGGTTTTTGCGCAAACCAGAAAGCAAATAACATAGTGAATAAGTCACTAATATTAGAGTGATTAATTCCTTCAGAACCCATTTCAACTAGCAAACGATTTTGATAAAAATACAGCCGCACTCTTTCAGTAATGGGAGCATCACGATAATTTAAGTAGTCTTCCCAAGTAGCATTTTGCCATTTTGGGGTAAGATTTGTAGCTGATGAAACAAGGGATATTAAAGTAGTCATGGCACGAGAATATAATTCCTCGGGGTTGGAAAACCCTACCCCACACTGTCTATTATATACCTTTAACGGACAGATTTAATTAACTTTCTGCCAAGAAAAACTCAGGGTAAATATGGAAAAAATTAGTTATTTTTTGAATTTGATTAAAGGTTATTGTGTGATTTTATACCATGAGTGAGTTGTGATTCAATGTTCTAGCATGATTTTTATTACTACTAATGTAAATAAAAATTTTTTTTACTCTTAGAAACAATCTAATTTTTTGCCTCACCCAAAACCACCTTAAGAATTTCCTGGGGTTTTTCAATGAAAAAATCAGGCTCATGTTGTCTCAAAATCGACGGCAAATTAAACCCCCAACCCACAGCAATTATCTTAATCTTACTTTTCTTTGCCGCTTCAATATCTCTTGTTTCATCTCCCACATAAATCGCTTCATCTGGATTAAGATTATGTTGCTTCAGAAACTTATTAATCACCTTATGTTTGCCAAATAGTGTTGTTCCCGAATAGATAAAATCAAACAAGTTATTTAACTCTTTAACTTCCAGAAACTTGACAACATTTTCTTTCACATTTGAGGTAATAATTCCCAGTTGATACCCTTGCGCCTTTAACTCGAATAAACATTCTCTCATTCCCGCAATTGGTTCTAAATTAGTCATTTCTTTTCTCAATTCTCCCTGGACTTTTTTTATGAGAAAAGGAATCTTAAAAAGAGAAATCTGTGCTTGCTTTAGAAGTTCCCGCGAACTTAAACTTCGTAATCGCAATAATTCTTCTTCGCTGACAGGTTCAAAGCCAAAGTCTCCTGAAAAACTATTAGTAATTGCCACAATAGTTCCATGAGTATCCGCGATAGTACCATCAAAATCAAAAACAATTACTTTTACCACCATCAGTTATCAGTTATCAATTACCAATTATCAATTATCAATTAACGATTAACCATCAACTGATAATTGTTTAAGCATAGCACGAGCATTGCGCCGTAGCATATCAGGTTTAATCCGCCGCAAAGCAGAAGCAGGAAATCTCTTATTCCATTCTGGATCAGAAATATCTGCCAATTCAGTCAATTTTGGCGCAATATTCCAGGGATAAGGCTGAAAATCTAATACATCTGTTTCCTTAGCAAAACGCTCATTCCAGGGACAAACATCCTGACAAATATCACAACCTGCTATCCAACCTTCTCGGGGAATATCTTTTGGTAACTCTTCCCCCCGATTTTCAATGGTATGATAAGCGATACAGCGGTTAGCATCCACCACAAAAGGTTCAGTTATTGCTTTAGTAGGACAAGCATCGATACAGCGAGTACAAGTGCCACAATGTGCTGTATGGGGTTTGTCTGGGGTTAAAACTAGATTAGTTAGCACCTCCCCCAAAAACACCCAGCTCCCATATTCCCGTGTAATTACATTACCATTTTTCCCAATCCAACCAATACCCGCTCGTTGGGCCCAAACTTTATCTTGTATCGGGCCTGTATCCGCATAGTAACGCGCTTGAATTTCCTCTCCCTGTCCCTCCAACCAGCGAGTTAATGCCTTGAGCTTTTTATTCAATACCTTATGATAATCTCTACCCCAACCGTAACGGGAGATTTTGCCATATTCTTCCCCTTCAGGGCGCTGGTGGGGAGTATAGTAGTTAAGGGCTACCGCAATTACAGATTTTACTTCTGGCATACAGGCACGGATATCTAAGCGTAGAGGATTTGCCATCCATGCCATCTCACCATGATATCCTTTCGCCAACCATCTCTGAAGGTGGGTCACTGCTCCATCTGTAGTTTCTTCTTCTACTGCGGCAATTCCTACCTGATGAAAACCACAAGATAAGGCTTTTTCTTTCACCTCAAAACTTTTAATAAAACACTCCTTGTTCATAAGTGGTCGCACAAAATTAATTACCGCAGGTTCGGGCGGGTTTTGATTTAAAGATAACGTTGCTCACAAAGATCAAGGCTAAACCCGCCCCTACAGAAATTGTGTAAATAATTTTGCTTATCTACTTATCAACATCGTTGCTTGTTGCGTTTATGGAAGAATATTAACAATTAACCATCAACCATCAACTATCAACTATCAACTATCAACTATCAACTCTGATATTTTCTGGGCTGTGAAGTTGTTGGTGATTGAGTAAAAAGAGCGGCTCTTCATTATCAACTTCAATAATCACTGAACTAACACATTGAATATTGCCAGTTTTCACATAACCTGCAGGTAAATCTGTTAAACTAGACTCAGGAACTCGCCGAATGGATGGGGAAGAATCTATGGGTAAGCCAACTAATTCTGCATCATTAATTCTCACTAAAACGAGAAAACGAGTCTCTATTTCTTGAGCTAATTTAATTTGAGAAGATGATTCTTTAAAGATTCTCTTCCCCACATCTACCACCAATATTTCTTTGCCTTGATAAAGAGTCAGACCTACTCCTTTTTGTTTGGGATCACCATAAACATTACCCAGAGGAACAACCTTTTCTACTACTTCAATGGGTAAGGCAAACCATTCCTGACGCAGACGAAAAGCAATCAATTGTTTTGTTGCTTCGGTTTGGCGACTAGCCAAGCGACGAGAGCGAAGGGGAGAAAAAATAGCCATGATTCATCAATTTACTGTTTGTAATTGCTTTTGGGTGAATTTTTTGAGGGTTTGCAATAATTCATGCTCTTTAAAAGGCTTGGAGAAATAGGCAGATGCCCCCAAATTCATCGCCAGTTGACGATGTTTATTGCCACTGCGACTGGTAAGCATGGCAACGGGAATATTTTTGCAGTTTGGATCAGCTTTAATATAGGCTAAAAACCCATAACCATCCAGACGTGGCATTTCAATATCACAAACCACAGCGCCCACAGGAATCCCAGATTGGAGTTTTTCTATAGCTTCTTGACCATCTTTTGCCTGTTCCACTCGATAGCCAGCTTTTTCTAAGGTTAGTGCTAAGAAGCGACGCACATTAATGGAGTCATCCACCACCATAACTGTATTTTTCTCCTGGGAAATAGAGGGAGATGGTGCATCAAAACCAGATTTTACCTTTTCCATCGCCCTCGAGAGACTGTTTTTTGCACCTCGATCTTCAATCCAACGGAGTAAGGCGATCGCATCTACGAGGGGAACAACTCGACCATCTCCTAAAATGGTACAGCCCGTAAATCCTGGTGGCATCATAATATTACCTTCCACCTGACGAATTGTAACTTCTTGTTCGCCCCAGTAACGGTCAACTTGAATCGCTGCTAAATCTTCCCCAATCGCAATCATTAACACAGTGGGCATATCAATCAGCGGAATTGCTTCTGTTTGTGCCATGCTCGGAGGACTTGGAAATCTCAGCCATTCATTTAAGCGAATTAATGGCACCATGTATCCTTCCCAATTGAGCACTTCTTGCCCCACAGTTTCGATCGCCATTTCTGGAGCTACAGCTAGCATTTCTTCGATCGCATTGGTGGGAAATGCCAAGAGTATGCCTGCACTTTCTACCAATAGCACTCTTACTACAGAAAGAGTCAAAGGTACAGTAATAGTAAAGGTTGTCCCCAAACCTTCTTTCGTATCCACCATCACCTCACCACGAATTTTACGCAGATTGGTACGCACAATATCCATCCCCACCCCTCTCCCCGACAAGTCTGTTACCTTTTCTGCTGTACTAAAACCTGGTTCAAAAATCAGATTTAACAATTCTCGTTGGCGCAAATTGCTGTAAGCTTCCCCCTGGCCGATCAATTCTGCTTCATCAATGCCCATTGCCATGATTTTAGCTCTGATCTTCTTCAAATCAATCCCATGCCCATCATCACTAATAGTAATCACTGTCTGATTACCCCTATATGCTGCTGCTATTTCTATTGTGCCTTTTTCTGGTTTGCCTGCCGCTCTTCTCGTTGCTGGGTCTTCAATGCCATGGTCAAAGGCATTACGGAGGAGATGGAGTAAAGGATCCCCTAAAGCTTCCAAAATGGATCTGTCGATGAGAGTCGATCCTCCTTTCACTTTCAGTTCCACCTCTTTGCCATATTGCAAAGACATATCTCGCAAAGCCCGCGGAAAACGTCCGATCAAGTCAGAAATTGGTCGCATCCGCACCTTAGTCAGATTCCCCTGCATCAGTTTTGATGTACGGTTGAGTTCCCTAGCGTTACGCTCCGCATCTTCCAGGTTAATTTCCAAATCGCTACTAACTTCTTGCACTTGAACAATGGTTTCCATTAATTCCTGAAACAGCAGATGGACATCGCTATAGCGATCCATTTCGAGCAAGTCAAAATAGCTCGTAATATTTATATCGCTTTCATTCCCATTATCCTTTTCTGGGGCTATGGTAGTAGTAGATTCTACCTTGTCGTATGCTGTACGCAGACGAAAGTTTGACTGCTCCAATACTTTTACCCTGTTGCGCAGGATATCTAATAGGTTCCGTAAACTTTTCAATTGCAAAGAAAGTCCATTCCTTTCAATGGTTAATTCCCCAAACAAGTCACTTAGCTGTTCAATTTGTCGCAAGGAAACCCGAATAGTACTTTCTGCTGGGCTTTTTTCTGTGTCAAGCTCAATATTTTTGAGCTTCTCAGACATTGCTGGTTCTGCTTCTGGTAAAGTAGTTGTCAATGATGAGAACAAATCCTGAGCCTCTTCCTGAAAAGTATCTGACTCCAGCAAATAGTCCAGGGACTCAGTAGATACGGGTAAATTATGCCCATTGAGAGATGGTTCTTCTAGTATCTCTTCTGTCTCCATCGATAAATCTATCTGCTTTGGTAAAGCCTCTAGTTGTCCTACCAGTACCAAAGCTTGCGATCGCCGCCATGCTTCCAATCCTGCCCGCGCAATTGCTTCGAGCTTTTCTGGTGCTAATTCTAGTTGCTCAAGTACTGCTTGAGCTAGACTGCTAAACGCTGTTAACTCCAGCATTTCCCCCAAACCTCCCAACTCTTGGGCAGCTATTTCTAATTCTTCAAGCAGACAAGGTTTTTCAGCACTTGCCAATATTGCTTCTAATCTTTGAAGACACGCTTCTACTTCTGTCTCAAATAGCATTACTTTCATATCTTCTCCTGCCTCTTCAGACAAGAGATTTGTTTCATCTTCAGGATTATAATCCCCAAGGCGAGCGTGCAACTGTTCAAAAACTGGCTTGACATTACTTGCTTCCCACTCTTCCTCCACCTTCCCACCAGCTCTATTTATCCCTACCACTTGACGCAGCATATCAACAGATTTGAGGAATAAGCTTTCCAAACTCCCATCTACTTTTCCCGCCTTCCCCACCTTTAAAATTTTCAAGAAATCTTCCAGGTGGTGAGCATGATTACTCAATTCTGAGAAACCCATCATCGCCGCTCCACCTTTAATCGAATGAGCAGCACGCAATACTCCATCTATTCTGCCCCTATCTATTTCCCCCGTTTCCAATCCCAACAATCCCGACTCTATCGTATCCAAGTATTCCTCAGCTTCTTCGAGAAACTGGAGCTTGACTTCATTTTCTTTCTCCTGTGACATTTTTTTTCCTGTTATTTTTTTTATTAATTCACTTCAATACTTATTATTTTTTATATTTTTTTGACGTTGATTGTTGTTTTTTTTCTTCTTGCTTTTTCCTCCCCCGAAAGCCTGCAACTTTCTCCCAACAATCAACATCTTTCCCTAATTCTTAAAGGTTGAGCAAAGCTTCTTCCTGGTGAGTTAAAATCACACAATCCGACATGGGATAGGATTTACAAAGAAGAATAAACCCCGCGTCCTCTTCTTTCCGTTTCAAGAAAATATGGTCTTGATCCACCTCACCTTTAATCAATCTTGCCGTACAACTTACACAAGCCCCTGCGCGACAGGAAACTGGTAATTCTATTCCCTCCAATTCTGCCACTTCCTGAATAAACTCATGTCCCATTACTTGAATAGTATTCTTTAATCCTGTTTCTTCGTTCACTAAAGTTACATTGTAAGTTTTGTTTGGTGTTTTATTAAGAAACATTTTTTTTTCCTCCTGTTTATTTTGCTCTCTACTTTCTCAGGTTCAGATTTGATTTTTTTGACTTAATTTAATCATCCCCCTCAAAGTTTAATTTAACTAAAGGTTGAGCAAAGCTTCTTCTTGGTGAGTTAAAATCACACAATCCGACATAGGATATGATTTACAAAGAAGAATAAACCCTGCTTCCTCTTCTTTCCGTTTCAAGAAAATCTGGTCTTGATCCACCTCACCTTCAATGAGTTTTCCCGTACAACTTACACAAGCCCCTGCACGACAGGAAACTGGTAATTCTATTCCCTCCAATTCTGCCACTTCCTGAATAAACTCATCTCCACGCACTTGAATAGTATTCTTTACACCTGTTACTTGATTGATCAAAGTTACGTTGTAAATTTTATTTGGTCTTTTATTAACAAACATTTTCCTTTCCTCCTGTTTATTTTGCTCTCTACTTTCTCAGGTTCAGATTTAATTTTTTTGACTTAATTTAATCATCCCCCTCAAATTAATTTAATTAAAGGTTCAGCAAAGCTTCTTCCTGATGAGTTTTTATCACACAATCCGACATAGGATATGATTTACAGAGCAAGAGATAACCTGCATCCAACTCCTTCGGTTTCAAGAAAATATGGTCTTGATCCACTTCTCCTGAAATGAGTTTTCCCGTACAACTAACACAAGCCCCAGCCCGACAAGAAATCGGTAAACTTAGCCCCTGTCTTTCTGCTGCCTCCTGAATATATTCATCCCCACGCACTTCAATTGTTTTCCTTAACCCTTGTTCTTCATTGACTAAAGTAACTTTATAAGTCTTATTTGGTGTTTTATGCAGAAACATTTTTTTTTTCCTCCTGATTTTTTTCTTGATTAGGTAAAATTTTATAAATCCAACAAAGCTTCTTCTTGATGAGTTTCAATCACACAATCTGAGAGTGCATAAGCCTTACAGGTAAGAATAAAACCTGCTGCTAATTCATTGGGCTTTAAAAAATCATGATCTTGATCCACTTCCCCTGATATCAGCCTGCCAGTACAGCTAATACAAGTTCCCGCCCGACAGGAAACAGGTAATTCAATCCCTTGTTTTTCTGCCGCATCAAAAATATACTCATCCCCTCTAACTTGTATCGTAGCATTTAACCCTTTTTCTTCATTAATAAAAGTTACTTTGTAGCTCTTCTTTTCACTGTGTTCAACAAACATTTTCCCTCCTCATCTTGCTGCATCAATTTTTTCAAGCAGTCCATCTCTCTTGAGGCTATTTGTTTTTTATCTCTCAGCAGAGAAATGGACTGAAATCTGGTTTTTTCCCCTTAGTTCAAATCTCCCACATTAAAAGTTCCTACAGACTGTTGTAATTGCTGCGCCAGTTGCACAGTTTCTTGAATAGAAGTAGAAACATCGCTAGAAGAATTAGACATCCGTTCAGACGCTTTAGCCAAGTCTTTCATCAAATTACTAACCATTTCCGATGTCTTAGTTTGCGATACAGTAGCACTAGAAATTGAATCCACCAACTCATCAATCTGTCTTGAAACATCTACGATTTTTACAAGGCTACTCTTCGTTTCTTCCACCAACTTAGTTCCTTCTACCACCTGGGCAGTACCAACTTCCATTGCTTGTACCACTTCTCCTGTTTCCAGTTGAATATTTTCAACAATTTGTTCAATTTCCTTAGTTGCTGCTGCTGACTGGGCTGCTAGTTGACCCACTTCTTCAGCAACCACCGCAAAACCTCGACCTTCTTCTCCCGCCCTTGCTGCTTCAATACTGGCATTAATTGCTAACAAGTTAGTTTGTAGAGCTATTTGGTTAATCAATGAAATTACTTTAGAAATCTGTTGTGAAGATTCACCCAAGCGCTTCACTTTTTTCGCTGTTTCCCCTACAGTAGAACGCAACTGCAAAATACTTTCTACCGTGCGATCCATCGCTACCCCAGATGTTTGTGCAGTCATGGAAGCCGTACTAGCTACTTCTGCTGCTTGGGCAGCATTAATTGCCACAGTTTGCACCGAAAGTGACATTTCCTCAACAAAATCCAACATTCTTTGAATTTTCTTCGAGTGCTTCAGAGATTCATTGGCCAGTTGGCTCATCGACTCTTCATCTTGTCCCAGGGAAAGGTTCACTTGAGTAGTAGCTTGTTTAACTTGAGTTACAATCTCCCGCATACTTTCAACAATGGTGTTGAAAAAGTCAGCCACAATCCCAATTGAACCTGCACTAATTTCAGCCCGCACGGTCAAGTTTCCACTAGATGCCCCTTCCACATCAGTTAATAGTGCCAGCAACTCACCCTGAATTACTTCATTTTGACGACTTTGTTCTTCAACTACAGCTTCAGCTCTTTCCTGTGCTTCTTTAATCTCTTTAATTGATTTAGAAGTTTGCTCTGCTAGTTGATTAAAAGTATTTGCTAACACCCCCACTTCATCTGCTGCTAATACTTTCGCCCGTGCCTCTTGATCGCCTGCTGTGAATTTCTCCGCTGTTTTTTGTAGCTCTTGGATTGGTTTAACAATTGACTGCCCCAAAATATTTGCTAAAGCTAGGTTAATGCCAATCACCACAAACACCAAAACTATTTGAGTAATTAAGGTGTCTTTCACCAGCATACCCACGTCTATTTGTTCTTGATTAATAACTATTACTAGAGCTTCAGCACCTAGAAACAAAACAAAAGATAAAACTGATATCCCGACTAAAATGAATTGCTTAGTCCCAATTGGCAAATCGTAAAATCTCTGTAAAGAGAATGTCAGTTTTTTCCCTTTATTTTTGGGAGGTGAAGGTATAGCTTTTTCAGCCAACTCTAGATTTAATTCTCTTAATCCTTCTGCATAACCTATTTCTTGGTTGGACTTTTTTGTCCGCTCTAATTCTGTAACCATAAAAATTTTACCTCAATTACCCTGCTATTTTGTCTGCAAAACTGACGCATTCACAATGGCTTCAGGCTCTAAAACCAGCAACACTTCTTTTTTTTCAAGAACACAACCTCTCACATAAGCCGTTAAACTGGGAGAAACTGTACCCAAGGGAGACTGAATTAACTCTGCTTGCAACCGCATCACCCCTTTTACTTCCCTAACTGCCAATGCCAAAGGCATATTGCCAACTCTCACTATTGCTATGTTGTAGTTCTGAACGTCAACTTCCAGTGGCTGCAACTCTAGCATTTGAGGTAAGTCAACCACCCAAAATACCCGACTGCGCTGGTTAAGCAATCCCAGTACAAAGTCTGGCATATTTGGCATGGGGGCGATCCGCCCCACTGGGACTGTAATTACCTCTTGAGAATGCTTCATTTCTAGCGCCGCTGATGTATTTCGCTCTAGTTGTAATCGCAAATAGGGTTCTCCCAGGTTGCTACCTAACTGGCTCAATTTAGGTTTCAGAGTTGAAGTATTCATTCTTTTATCCTACAACTGATTTTACCGCCCGAATAATTTCTTCCCGCGTAAAGGGTTTAGTTACATAAACATCCACCCCTTGCTTCATCCCCCAAAGACGATCTAATTCCTGATTCTTTGAAGTACAAGCAATCACGGGTATTCCTTTAGTGTCTTCATTCTTTTTCAAGCTACGACACAATTCAAACCCATTCATGCCTGGCATGACCACATCTGTAACGACCACATCTGGCTTTTGTTGAGCCGTCTCATCTAAAGCTGCTTTAGCATCATTGGCCACAATCACCGTATAACCACCTTCGCGCAAATAAAGACTAATTAAGTCCCTTTCTGAAGGGGTATCTTCTACAACTAACACTTTAACCATACTGATGTTCCTTCAAAAGATGAATAATTTTCCCGCATAATTTTATTATCCCCTCTTTACCCTGGAGAAATCAACCCAATTTAAGTTAAGTTTGATGAACTTAAGTTAAGTATCTAAACACCATTTTGAGTAATTCGGGTTGGCTGAAGGGCTTGGTCATATAATCAGTACACCCTGCCATTTTTGCTTTTGCCCGATCTACCATCCCTGTATTCCCAGTCACCATCACAATCGGTGTTGTCTTAAACAGAGAATGATTTCTAATCATCCGACAAAGTTTATAACCATCTACCTTGGGCATTCCCACATCCAATAAAATTAAGTCTGGCTTAATTCTAATTATTTCCATCAAAGCTTTTACCGAATCCGTGATGGGAAATACTTCTACCTCATGCCCAACCAAAAACCGTTTCATTTCTTTGAGAATCGTTGGGCTATCATCCACACAAGCTATTTTGTATTTACTCTGGGGCGTAGCTGTTTCTATCTTGTTAGAAACATTCCCAAAATCTCTCTTTACTTCAGTCTTTACTTCTATTTTCGGTTTGGGTTCTTGCTCTGTTAATTTGTTTGACAGCTTTGGTAACTGATCAAAGGGTGACTGAGGATCTCGTAATCCTATAGTTCCCTCTGCTATTAGCGGCTGCAAACTCTGGGCTAAACTTAGCTCGTCTTGATTTAATAAAACCCCCAATTGCCGAAAACTAAAGCCAATTAAAATCTTGCTGAATTTGTTTTGTTGTTCTGGCGGTAGCTTTTGTTTAAGTTGGGCAAGATTAGCACAAAATGGCCTTTGATAAGGCGAACAGATTTCAGGCCCTAAAGCTTGCCATCCTTGCAATGCTTTTTTACATTCTTCTACAATCATCCCCACATTGAAATGACAGAAGATAGTATAATATACATCGTTGGCAACCAAAGTGTAGGCGCTTTCTGGCAATAAGAGATAGTTCTCTAACACTTCCTTGCTTAAACTTTTAACTAAGTCTTCTGCCTCTCTTTGATTGATATATTTTTCTCCAACTAACCAACAAATACTTTTATATTCTGGGGGTATTTTTTCAGGTTTGGTTGGTTCATTTTCAAAATTTAACCGCCCTTGGGTGCGCACTGCACTGGTCAGATTACTATTTTGATTGCTCAAACGCCGCAGATGACGTTCTAGTCTCTCAAAAGGGTCGATGGAATGAGTTGCATAGGTTAACTTTCCTTGCTTAAAGTAAATCAGATAATTCACTGATCCTTGGGATACTTTTAAGCAACCATCAGCTAAAGAACCAGCTAATTTCTCTAGGATATCTGTTGGCTTTTGCTTTGCTTCCATAACAGCAGTAGATCCTTGGAACATAATTTAAACCTTTTTGATCATAGTTCCCAATTTCTTGTGTTGGGTTTTTATCAGCATAAATTTTTTTTGGTTTGTCTGGTAACTTAGTTAGTAAACCCACTCTCGCCGCTCAAAACCATTTTTTTTTCTCTTTTCTCCTTATTTTCCTAAATTACAGGATTTTAACTTTTGATCTGGTTCTCTCTCCCACATCTTTTTTCCTCCCTGATTTAAATAATATCTGCATTTCTTCATTCTGAGCAGCCATCTCCATTATTTCTTAATAAACTGTAATGAATTAAGACTTTCTAGGGAAAATTACTTATAGTAATATTGCGGAAAATTTGACCCAGACTGGCTCTAATTTCCCTGTCCACTGAAAAAAGATTGATGACTTAACAATCTTGATCAATTCTGCTCATGTCAGCTTCAAGCTTAAGAAAAGTTACAAAAGCAGTTATGGCAAATATTGGGATGATGAGAATATTTACCGCTTCTCAAGCATTAATTAGACATGAGTGCGAAACTAAAACCAAAATCAATTTTTATATTTATTTCATATAAAACTCTCCCTACTCCGCAACTCCGCTACTCCCTACTAATAGACTTTGGCAAAAAGTCTATTGGTTGTGGTGGGGTGAGCATCAAAAATTTGATAAATGAACCAATGACCAAAAGAGGCGAAAACTGGACTAAAAATGTTACATTTGAGCTAAAGATGAGATCAGCATGGAGAAATTATGGCAAAGTCCCCCAATTTTCTTACTGGCAGTGAAATACGCCAAAAATTTTTAGACTTTTATGCAGCACGGCAACATCAAATTTTGCCCAGTGCTTCCCTAGTACCAGAAGATCCGACAGTACTGCTAACCATCGCTGGGATGCTCCCGTTTAAACCAATTTTCCTGGGTCAAAAAACCCCAACATTTAAACGCGCTACTACTGCCCAAAAGTGTATCCGCACTAATGATATTGAAAATGTGGGACGCACCGCCAGACATCACACTTTTTTTGAGATGCTCGGCAATTTTAGTTTTGGGGATTATTTTAAGGAAATGGCGATCGCCTGGGCCTGGGAACTCTCGACGGAAGTTTTCCAATTACCTCCAAATCGTCTGGTAGTCAGTGTTTTCCAAGAAGATGATGAGGCTTTTGCTATTTGGCGCGATAAAATCCGTATCCCTGCTCACAGGATTCAAAAAATGGGAGAAGCTGATAATTTCTGGACTTCTGGCCCCACTGGCCCTTGTGGCCCTTGTTCGGAAATATATTATGATTTTCACCCCGAAGTCGGAGACGAAAATATAGATCTGGAGGATGATACCAGGTTTATCGAGTTCTATAACTTGGTATTTATGCAATATAACCGAGATGCGTCAGGTAATTTGACTCCCCTAGCCAATAAAAATATTGATACTGGTATGGGTTTAGAGCGCATGGCGCAAATTCTTCAAGCTGTCGGGAATAATTATGAAACTGACCTAATTTTCCCAATAATTCAAAAAGCGGCAGCAATTGCAGGCATTGACTACACTCAAGCTGATGATCCTACTAAAGTCTCTCTCAAGGTTATTGGCGATCATGTACGCTCTTGTATTCAGATGATTGCAGATGGGATAACTGCTGCCAATATTGGTCGGGGTTATGTGTTGCGGCGCTTAATTCGGCGCTTAGTTCGTCATGGCAGGTTAATTGGCATTGAAGGGGAGTTTATTACACAAATAGCGCTAACAGCTATAACCTTGGGAGAATCAGCTTATCCTAATTTACGGGAAAGAGAAACAGTTATTTTGGCTGAACTTGAGCGCGAAGAGTCTCGTTTCCTCGAAACCCTGGATAGAGGGGAAAAACTCCTGGCAGAAATTCTCCAAAAACAGGAAAAACAAATTTCAGGAACTGATGCTTTTACTCTCTATGATACCTATGGGTTTCCTTTGGAATTAACCCAGGAAATAGCAGGGGAAAATGGCTTAACTGTAGATGTGGCAGGGTTTGAGGTAGAAATGAAACTGCAACAACAACGTTCGCAAGCAGCCCACGAAACTATTGATCTCACAGTACAGGGAAGTTTAGATCAACTGGCGGCGCAGATCCACCCGACAGAGTTTTTAGGTTATACCGAACCTGTGTTAAGTGCCAAAGTTGCAGCCGTGTTAGTAGAGGGAAAACTGGTAAAAACTGCTGCAGCGGGAACAAAAGTTCAGCTAGTGTTGGAGAAAACTCCATTTTATGCCGAGTCTGGGGGACAAATAGGCGATCGCGGTTATTTGACAGGAGATAACCTAGTTGTAAGAATTGAAGATGTGAAAAAGGAAGCTAATATTTTTATTCACTTTGGTGCCATCGAACGGGGAAATATTCAGGTAGGAGATAGGGTAACGGCTCAGATAGATCGTGCTTGTCGGCGACGGGTTCAAGCAAATCATACTGCAACCCATTTGTTACAAGCAGCTTTGAAAAAAATTGTGGATGAGCAGATCTCCCAGGCTGGATCTTTAGTGGCATTTGACCGTCTTCGCTTTGATTTTAATTGTCCGCGGACTCTGACACAAGAAGAGTTACAACAAATAGAAAACCAAATTAATACTTGGATCGCTGAAGCCCATGATACTAAAATTGCAGTCATGGAGCTGGCAGAAGCGAAAGCGAAAGGGGCGATCGCTATGTTTGGCGAAAAATATGGCGCAGAGGTACGCGTCATAGATATACCAGGAGTTTCAATGGAATTATGCGGCGGGACTCATGTGGGCAATACCGCAGAAATTGGACTATTTAAAATAGTTTCAGAAACGGGGGTAGCTGCTGGGATAAGACGCATTGAAGCAGTAGCAGGACCAGCGGTGTTAGAATACCTGAATGTGCGGGAGCAAATAGTAAAAGAATTAAGCGATCGCTTTAAAGCAAAACCTGAAGAAATACCCGAACGCATTAACAATTTGCAGGCAGAATTAAAAGCTGCTCAAAAACAATTGGAAACCCTGAAACAAGAGTTGGCTGTAGCAAAATCTGACCAACTATTGGAACAAGTAGAGACTGTAGGAGAATTTAAAATACTCGTAGCTGAAATTGCAGGAGCAGAACCAGAAGCGTTGAAAACAGCAGCAGAAAGATTACAGCAAAAATTAGGGGAGAGTGCAATAGTTTTAGGTTCAATTCTGACAGCAGAAAAGGTAAATTTTGTGGCAGCTTTTAGTAGCAAAGTTTGCCAAGAAAAGCAACTGCAAGCAGGAAAATTTATAGGTGACATAGCTAAAATTTGCGGCGGTGGTGGGGGAGGTCGTCCCAACCAAGCCCAAGCAGGAGGACGAGACCCCAGTAAGTTAAAAGAAGCCTTAGCAACTGCTAAAAAACAGTTAATTGAAGGCTTAGAATAGTATTTTTGTTGATGGTTGCTAGTTGATAGATTATGATCAAGAATCAACAATCAACCATTAACAATGAACCATAATAGTTAGCTGGAGAAAAATTGCAACAAAGGTGCATTCAGCTATAATCCGTACAAAGGAAGGATTGACAGTATGGGGAACCTCACAGCCCAGTATTCAGGGAAATTTGTTCAGGGATTGTTTGAGCTAAGAACAAATTAACACAGCCCAAAACCTGATAATTGTTTTGGATTAGATGATCATCTAGCAGTCGGTTATGATTTGTGGTAAATCAAAAAAACAGATAAAAAGCTTGAAAGTCTTTCTCAATTTCCCGATTAAATCGTAAGTACCTTGGGGGAGTATAGTAGAAAATGGTTGCAAAATTGGCTGAAAAACTATCTGAGAAGTAAATGAAAGATATTCCCGAGGCGTTGCGAGACAAACCAGAATCATTGAAAGAAAAAAAAGTGATTCAAGGAGGGGTGATCATGAGCGGCTTTGTGGGCTTAGGTGTGATCGCCCTCTTGAGTGGTTTATTGTTTTTGCCTTCTCGCTCGGACTCCGAGTCTCAACCAAATATGGCGGTTGATCCTCAACCATCCCCCATAGAAACACCTCAACCAATACCAAAACCTCAAGAACCAGAGAATATTTTAGGACATCTGGTATATGAAGAAGCTCCTCTTTCTCAATTAAAAGCAGTGACAGCAGATGGTAGAGTTAAACTGAGAATAGGTGCTGCTGAAAAATTTTTGGCAATGCAAGCAGCAGCAAGAGCAGATGGGATAATACTTGCACCAATTTCAGGATTTCGCTCAGAAGCAGAACAAGAATATTTGTTTTTTGAAGTTAAAGAAAAACGAGGACAAGTAACAACAAAACGGGCAGCAGTGAGCGCACCTCCAGGATATAGCGAACATCACACAGGCTATGCAATTGATCTGGGGGATGGCAAAGCACCAGCAACTGACCTTTTGCCAGATTTTGAGAAAACCTCAGCTTTTCAATGGTTACGGCAAAATGCAGCCAAATATAGTTTTGAACTGTCATTTCCCAAGGATAACCCCCAAGGTATTAGTTATGAACCTTGGCACTGGCGGTTTGTCGGCGATCGCCAAAGTTTAGAAACTTTTTATAAGGCAAAAAAAAATCAAAAACCAATTGACAACAATGACCAACTTTCAAATTGAAAATCGGCCCTGGTGGGTGCAGCGGTGGCTAGAATTACTAGATTCCTATCGCTATAAAAAACGTTTAGAAAGAGCACGTACCTACGCCCGAGAAGGTAATGTTCTTAGTATAGAGTTTAAAGGAGCGCAGGTTTTGGCAAATGTCCAGGGAAGCGAAGTAGAGCCTTACCTGGTTTCTCTATCCCTCACTCCTTTTAGTGACGAAGACTGGGGGTATGTGATGGAAACTATGTCTAAAAAAGCTATTTTTTCAGCTCAACTTTTAGCTGGAGAAATGCCTGCTAAGATAGAAGAAGTTTTTACGGCAAATGGTTTAAGCGTTTTTCCTTATACACTCAATGAAATTCGTTCTCGCTGTAGTTGTCCTGATAAAGTAAATCCTTGTAAACATATTGGCGCAGTTTATTATGAATTAGGCGATCGCTTTAGTGAAGACCCTTTTGTTTTATTCCAACTTCGCGGACGCACTAAATCACAAATTATTGAAGGTTTGCGTCAAGTTCGCCGTGGAGAAAAGGGCAAGATTTCTTCTCAAGGTAAGGTGGTATCTGCTGCTAAGAGTAAAAAAATCTCTCAACAAACAAACTCTCTTACTCTTAACTTGCAAAAATTCTGGAATTATAACGAACCTCTAGAATCTTCTTTGGTAGTTATTGCTCCTCCTTCAGATAGTAAAACTGTTCTCGATGTCCTTGGTAATCTTCCTTTAGCTCAGTATGATGCTCAAGTAACAACCCAATATCTTAAACAAGTTTATCAAACCGCAACTCAACGGGCAATTCAGTTATCAATGAACAATGAACAATGAACAATGGAGCTAAGAAATGAAGAAGGTCGAAGGTCAAATGAACAATCAACCATTAACCATCAACCATCAACCATTAACCATTAACCATGTTTTTGTATTTTTAGAGATTTTTGCGCAAGAAGGAGGGATTCAGTCTTATGTAAAAGATGTTTTACAAGCTTATAGCTCATTCAATTTGAGATCAGAAATATTTTTATTGAGAGATGCAGCAGGGGGGGAAAATACCTGGGAAAATGAATTAATAAAATTTCATTATCTCAAAAGCAAATTTCCTTGGCAAGGAAGGTTAAAATTAGCCTGGTTACTATTCAATTGTTTAAGCAAGCGTCGTCCCCAGCACGTATTTTGTGGTCATATAAAGTTAGTAGTTTTAGTTAACATATTGTGTAAAAGTTTAGGGATTCCCTATACAGTATTAACCTATGGAAAAGAAGTGTGGGAAACTTTACCTGAGCTAGAAAAACAAGCTTTGCAAAAAGCAGCTTGTATTTGGACAATAAGTAGGTATAGCCGCGATCGCCTTTGTGCAGCTAACCAGATCCCCTCAGAAAAAGTCAAAATTTTGCCATGTGTAGTAAACGGTAATATATTTACCCCAGGGGCAAAGCCAGAGAAATTAATTGAACAATATGGTTTAAAAAATGCTAAAGTATTAATGACAGTGGCGCGGTTATGGTCTGGAGATATATATAAAGGAGTTGATGTAACTATTCGTGCATTACCCCAAATTCAAGCAACTTTTCCAGCTGTCAAATACTTGGTAATTGGAAGAGGAGATGACAAGCCACGTTTAGCTCAATTAGCAGCAGATTTAGGGGTAGGTGAGAGCGTAATTTTTGCAGGTTTTGTCCCCACAGAAAAATTAGTTGAACATTATCGACTAGCAGATATTTATGTGATGCCATCTCAAGAAGGTTTTGGCATAGTATATTTAGAAGCCATGGCCTGTGGCATACCTGTTATTTCAGGGGAGGGTGACGGCGCAGCAGATCCTTTACAAGATGGACGTTTAGGCCAGGGTGTACCTCATCGAGATCCAGCAGCAGTGGCTAAGGCTTGTTTAGAAATTCTCCGAGGGAATGAATTGCGTTGTAATGGAAATTGGTTAAGAGAAGAAACTCTCAAGCATTTTAGTCAGGCAGCTTTAAATGAAAAATTACGCAATTTACTCGGATTTAATGGATAGATAATGAGAGAAAAAAGCAATTGGCATGAGGATAAAAATATGAGCGATCGCCTCGGGAGACTTGTGTGAATCAAAACGAAACCAAGCTGTTTCAAGCTAATCAATCTGGAATTGGCTGTTTTCTTACTGTATTGTTGATCGGATTGTTCTTCGGTTCGGTGGGTTTGGGCTGGCTGGTCAACGGCTTTTTAATTTTGATTGCTGTTATAATATTAGTGCCATCCATCGCCTTTTTGGGACTGCGCTGGTGGTTACCAAGGAATCTAGTTGAAGACCAATGTCCAGTTTGTAACTACCAATTTACTGGATTTAATGGCACTCAATGTGAATGTCCCAATTGTGGAGAACCGATTAAAGTAGAATCAGGCAAATTTAACCGCTTGACTCCTCCAGGAATTATTGATGTCCAAGCCGTAGAAGTCTCACCCAGGCAGCTAGAAGATTAAATTAATGGAGAATGCAACTATCAACCATCAACTATGAACTAAAACCATGAAGCAAGAAGAAGAAAATCAAGAAACGGAAACTTTGAAAACAGAAAGAATCAAAACTCCCATCATCTTTGAGGAGAACTTACAATATTTACAAAAATTGAGCAGTCAAATTAAAGACTGGTTTAAGAGTTTGTCACCTATAGGAAAAGTAACTGTCTTAATAGGAGGGTTGATCTTAGGCGGATCTTTGATAAACTCCTTATTGCAGGTAGTGATTTCTGGATTAAGCATTGCCATATTGGGTTTGGTTGTGTACTTTTTATATAAGTACTTGATTGTTAACCAAGAAGGAAATCAAAAATAAAAATAACTTTTTCGGCGAAGTTATAATGAGTCCTGGAGAAGTTAAGTTGAGCAATGGCTAATCAAAACATTAGAAAACCCAAAAATAAACAGCATCAGAGAAGAGCTAAAAGGAATACTAAAGGATTCAATTTATTACCTCGAAGAGTGGGTGCTTGGGTGCTAGAAATATCTTTAGTAACCATTAGTGGGATAGTGCCCTATGGAATGGGAAAATATACAGAATCAGTTTGGCAAGGAGAGCGAATACCCTTAAGTCCATTATTAGCAAAAATCGAACAAACAGGAACTAAAGCTCTTGCACTACCAAGGGAGAAGGAAAGAGAAAAACAGGTTTCTCCCCTGACAAATATCTTCTGGTATGGGGCATTAATAACCCCCATAGTTTTGGCTGGTAGCCAACTTTATCTTTTGGGAAAAACAGGTCAAACTTTGCCAAAATCCTGGTTAGGATTGCAAGTGGTTACAAAAACAGGGATAACTCCTGGAATAGTTCGTGCTGGATTAAGAGAAGGGGTAGGGCGTTGGGGTTTACCAGTGGGAGGGGCATATTTATTATGGCGAGCAGGCATTGGTTTTCCTAATGTGATGATTTTATTTTTATTGAGTGGTGTAATGTTGTTGGCAGAGTCAAAAATGTTGTTGTTTGACTCTCGTCGCCGCTGTATTCACGATCTAATTGCAGGAACTATGGTAGTAGATAAGAAAAACAATTGGGCAGCAAGAAGAAAAACTTATCAAGGAAGGCAAGAAGAATATGTTGTAGTAAAAAACAATGATGGTAAAGTAGAGAATGTAACAACCATTGTTATTAGTCCAAAAGGAGAAAAACGGCACTTTGATTTATGGCTTTGGATGCGCCAAAATCCAGGGATAACTTTGGGAATAGTGACTTTGGCAAGTATGGGTTCTTTATTATTAACTTATGTGGGGACTCAGATATATATTCAAAGTCGGGCAGATCAACGACAAATGCAAGAGGAAAAAAATGCCATGTTTTTGTCCCTAGTAAATCAGTTGAGATCGACAGCAATTGATCCAATTGCAGAAAGACAATCAGTGATTTTGGGACTGGCAAAATTAGATGATCCTCGGGCAATCAATCTGCTGGTAAATTTATTGGGGCAAGAAAAAAATTTAGATGTAATAAAAACGGTACAGCAAGGAATAGTTGATATGGGACCTGCTGCTTTACCTTATTTACAAGGGTTAAATCAATCTTTATGGAGTGAGTTACAATTAGGAGATAAGTTACCCCAGCAAGAGGGAAAAACGGCGGAGGAAATAGCTTGGCGATTAGGGATAACCCAAGAGGCGATCGCTAAACTGCTGGTTGTTAACAGTGGTCGGTTTGAAAATGGCAGTTTGCGTCGCACTCATTTGGGCAGGTTAAACACAGAAATAGGTCAGATTTTTACCTTAGATTTGAATCAAGTTGACTTATCAGGAATGAACTTTCGCGGAGCAATTTTGCAAAGAGCAAGTTTGCGGGGAAGTATTTTTTCTCGGGAAGGGAAGGAGCAGCAACTAATTATCGCCGATTTAAGTGGTGCTGATCTGCAAGGTGCTGACTTCACAGAAGCAGTTTTAACCCATGTTCCTCTTCATCGAACTAATTTAATGCAAACTAACCTCAATCAAGCTGATTTATCTTTTTCTCAATTAAAAGAAAGTAATCTCACTCATGCTAACCTGACAAAAGCTTCTTTTCAGCAAGCTAATTTGACGGGAGCGATTCTGGAAATGGTAAATGGGGTGGGGACTGATTTCTCAGGGGCTGAAATGTCTGGATCTAATTGGGAGAAAAGCAACCTAAGTGACGCAAATTTTAGTGATGGAAATCTGCAACAAGCCAACCTAAGTTTTACCCAAATGAAAGGAGCTTCTCTCCGCAATGCTCAATTGGAAAATGCCAACTTGCAATATGCAAATCTCACTCAAGTAGATTTGCGTGGAGCAAATTTAACAGGAGCAGATTTTCAAGGAGTTATATTTGTTATGTATCAAAATTATAAGGATGAGGAATTGACTGAGCAATCAGCATCATTTGCGGGCGCATTTGCTCAAATTGAGGGAGTTGATTTTAGTCAAGTTCAGAATTTAAGTTTAAGTCAAATTGATTTTATTTGCCGTCACGGTGGTATTCATCCTCTATGTCTTTTTCCTGAATAATTGTTGCTGGTCATTAAAAATAGACTTTTTGCATGCATTCTATTAGTAGCGGAGTTGCGGAGTAGGGAGTAGGGAGAGTTTTACATGAAATAAATATAAAAATTGATTTTGGTTTTAGTTTCGCACTCATGTCTAATATCTTAACTTTTATGAAACTCATATTTAGGAGTAGTAATTTGCGGACATTCAACCAAATCTTGCCCCTGCAATTTTTCGTGAGCAGCTAAAAATATCCCTCGTCTCCCATACTTAGTCTCCGTCTCAATAAAATCCTCATGGTCAACCTTTCCCAAATATTCATAAACATAAGCAAAACCAGCAACTTGGAGCATTTTCAGCAGACAACTGCGACTAGGAATGAGTGCATGATGGGTTAAACCTTGAGTTTCATTTTTCCCCTCTTCCACCAACCAAGTAATAGGATTATCTCCTGGAATAATTTGACTTTCAATCAATAGTACTTTTTCCGTGAGACTGTGAAGATTTCTAATTACCCGAAAAGGATTTTCTGTGTGATAAAGCAACCCAAAAGCAAATACTAAATCAGCCTTTGACAAGGAAGACATTGCAGTTTTAGATTCTACATCAACCAATTCAAAACTAGCATTAGCCACCCGATTTCTTGCAGCCTCTACCAATTCCAAACGTCCATCAATTCCTGTAACTTTTACACCCCAATTAACCAATTTTTCCGCAAACCAACCAGGGCCACAACCCACATCTAGACAACTAGACAAAGCTAAATTATGCTTAACTTTAAGCTCATTGAGAACCTTTTCCGCCACAGTCCAGCGGGCTTCATTAATACTTATATAATAAGGCTCATCAAACAACATTTAAACTTCTCCTTGATATTCAGTCTTCCAAGTAAGTAAAGGTCGCACAAAACCAGGAAAATCTCTCGCATATAATCCTCTGGCAGTATTTTGAACTCCATCAGTTTCATGGACATTAAAAGAAACAGCCCTTTCCACAAAAACATACTCCTCTAAAGGGTCAGGTGTTACCATCACCAAATTTACGTGCATCAAACCAATATTGAGGAGATTAGGTGGTAGCCAAACAGTAGCCAAATAACGACCACATTGAGGCACACCCTGGATATAATCTGGGTCAGTATAAGCAACAACAAAGGCAAAAATATCCTTCACAGTTTTAAAATGGAGAGCGGGTTGAATATTTTTACTATTGTCCAGAATATCATAAACAATTTCAATGCCAATAGTTTCGTGAACTGGGACAGTTGTAACTGTTTTTCCTTGAGAATTTATTACTCTAACAGAAACTAACTTAACCAATTCATTTTTATTAGTAACTGGTGCATGATTTTCCTGTTCTGGGTTAGCTACCTCTTTCGTTTCCACCCATTGTTGAGCCGACTTTACCCCCATAACTTTTTCCACATAACTAGCAATAACATCCTCAGTTTTCCCATCCTCAATTAACTTTCCTTGTTCCAACCAAAGACAGCGATCGCAAAACCGAGTAATTGCATCCATACTGTGGGAAACAAACATAACTGTTCTCCCTTCAGAAGTCAAACCTTCTACCCGTTGTAAACATTTTTGTTGAAAAGACATATCTCCCACAGCCAAAACTTCATCTAACAATAAAATATCTGGGTCTAAATGAGCAGCAACTGCAAAAGCTAACCGCATTTTCATGCCACTAGAATAATGTTTTACTGGAGTATCCAAAAACTTTTTTACCTCAGAAAACTCCACAATATCCTCAAAAATCTCATTGATTTCTTCCTTATGTAAGCCATGTAAAGAAGCATTCAGATAGATATTTTCCCGTCCAGAAAGATTATGATTAAAACCCGTACCCACTTCCAGAAGAGAAGTAACCCTGCCCCTAATTCTTGCCTCCCCCTCAGTGGGATATACTAAGCGAGAAAGAATTTTTAGTAAAGTAGATTTACCCGCACCATTTTTTCCAATTATGCCAACTCTATCTCCCTGATAAATATCGAAATTAATATCTTTCAGCGCCCAAATCACCTTTTTATCTTTATCCCAGATATCATCAGGGATACCGCGGAGCTGGCGATAGGGCCAAAGGAGAAGATGAGAGAGAGTTTCCCTCGCAATATTATAATTTTCCCCCCCAAGATAATATTTTTTAGCAAGACCGCGTACAGTTATTACTGGTTCAATCATAGTTTATCGGCAATAAAAGCTTCCACCCGCTGATAAAGAATTAGACCAATTGCTAACAAGACAATGGTAGCGATAATCGAGTAAATCCATTGCCAGGTAGGGAAAGGAAAATCATTAAACAAAGAAGACCGAAAAGCCAAAAGAGTGCCAGCGATAGGATTAAGAAAATAGAGATATCTAGCTTTTTCAGGAATCAAACCAGGGGCAAAAATCACAGGAGAAATATATAAACCAATGTACAAAATCTGACTTAAAAGCTTATCAAAATCTTTACTTTCAAGAGAGAGAGCAGCAAAAAGAGTTCCCACTGCATTGACTAAAAGCATACATTGGAGCAGGACAAAAGGCAAGAAAAGAATGCGCCAACCTGGGTAAACCCCCTGCCAAAGCATCATACATAACAAAGGAAACATAGCCACTCCCAAACCATAGAGAGAAGCGATCGCAGGAACAATCAAATTAATCACCCTGGGATAATAGACTTTTGTAATCAAGCTGGCATTTTTTTCCAGAGACTTAGAAGTGGCTGTAGTAGCTTCAATGAAGTAAAACCAGAGAATCAAGCCGCTATAGACATAAACCGCATAAGGAATGGGAACATAGAGGTTAGCCCCCGACAAATTACGAAATAAAGCAAAAACAGCTACCATCAGTAAAGGTCTAACCGTAGCCCAGAAGGCCCCGAGATACATGGCATCAAACTGGACTCGAATATCTCGCCACACCAGATTCCCAATTAGGTGACGAAACCTGTAAATCTCCCTTAAATCCAGTTTTAAAGACTGGGAGGGAGGTTTAATCACTATTTCAGTAGGAGGTTTTAGCTTGTTTATCATTTTTGTCTGCTTATATATTGCATATAATTACACCAAGCAATTAGTTTCTCTCACCATAGCAGTCTCAACTATGCTATTGACATAGACAAGAGGTTGAGACAAGGGGTTGAGACAAGGGTAACCCTTGTCTTTTTCCGAAGAAACATGGCTCTTGCTATATAATCTTGAAAAGGTTAACAAAAAAGGAGGAGGAGCGTGAAGACTCCCATAACTGGAAGAAATCCCATCTTTAAGAGTCTCAACCGAGTAAAGATTTTAATTGTCCTTGCCCTCATAACTTGGATAGCACATTTTTGGCACAGTGCAAGTTTTGGGTTGTATGAAGACGACTACGCAAGGCTGCCCAAAGCAATGGGGATGACAGGATCTGAACTCATAGATTACACGTGGAGTCTTTTTGTCCATTTTGGCAGATTAACCGAAGGAAGACCACTTCATCCAGGGTTGATCTATTTGTTTTCATTCTTCGGCGAAAAATTAGGCGGTTTAAATGGAGTATATTTGCTTGGATATCTTCTTGTTACAGTTAATGGGTTTTTATTTTACACCTTACTCAAGCGAGTGTCAAAAGATCAGGTTTTTGTCATCACAGGAGCCATAGGATTTGCCCTGTTTCCTGTATATCTTACCCGAGTCTGGCTAACAAGTTCATTAGGACATCAACCATCTTTAACCTTCGTTTTACTAGCCTTAATTTGCTATGTTTCTGGCAAAAAGAAATTATCCTATTTAGTAATCTTGGGTTCTCTGCTTTGCTATGAAACAGTATTCCCAATTTTTCTCGCAGCACCCCTGTTTAACCAAAAATGGGATAGAAAACTACTAAGAGAATTGTTGACCCATACTCTAATGCTTGGAGCGCTAGTTGGCTTAATAGTAATCACCCGCAAGCTCACAGGTGAAAATCGAGTAGCTAACCTGGATTTTTGGGAAATTATCTTACTAGCAATAAAAAATATGTTGCTAGGGCCAGTGATGAGCATTCTCATGTTCTTCTCTCATTCTCTAGAACCGTTACAGAAGTTAAATGGGGAATTAGGGATTCTCATGCTTATTGGTTTTGGAGTAATACTGTGGGGAATGTGGGATTTAAAGCAGAAAAAAATGCCCCATTCTTGGCAGGAGCTTGCCCAACTAACTACCATTGGTTTCATAATGCTAATTTTGGGTTATTCTCTAGCATTAACTGTACCAGTTAATCTCTTTCATGGAGGTGAATCGCGGGTTCATTTAGGTGCAGTAGTAGGAGCTTCAATTCTTTGTGGGTGTTTAGGTTCAGCCCTGTGGAATTTAGCGATCGCCTATAGACAAAAGCGCCTAGCCACTGTCAGTTTAGCTGCATTCTTTGCCTTATTAATCGGATTTGGAATCGTTGTGCAGCAAGATTATAAGCTCATGTGGCAGTATCAACAGGCATTTTGGCAAGATGTGATTAATCTGGCTCCCGATATGAATGAAGGAACTTTAATTTTAGTTGACGGTTTAGAACATTTCAAAAGACCAAAAAATGTATCCCAGGAAAATTGGACGGGAACCTTTGTCCTCAAGAAAATGTATCGATGGCCGACGGACTGGAACTTTCCACCCAGCTTGTATAAATTACTTCCAAATTGGCAAGAGCAGGTAGTATTTAAGGAAAATTCATTACAATTAAAAGAATTAAATACAGTGGGAAAAAAATCAGAGCGGGAGCGGGAGTTTGAAATTGCTAACATTATCTTCCTCCAAACCGAAAATGGAGCATTAACTCGCAGAAGTGAACCTCTCAGAATTGAGGACAGAGAGTTGAATTTCAAAGAAAAATTAACTTCAGGACTCCCCCCATTTGAGAAAGGATTTCTTTACGATTACTTGATTCAAGCTGCTAACTCACAGCCCATAAGTTATATTAATAATTAATTCTGTCTTGGGGAGCATGAAACCAGCAGACTTGAAAATTAACATGGAATTGCCCTAACTGTGCCAGATTCCGCTAGACTGAAGAATTGTTGATCGAATTACTATAATAAGTGGGAATGGACATCGGGCAAAAAGTAAAAGTGTATCGTCTGCGAGACAGGGTGGCTGACAAGATTGCTGCAAAACTAGGCAAAGTCGGCAAAGTTAAAGACTTTAAAATGACTGATGGCAGCGGGGTAGGGGTTGTAGTGGCATTTGATGATAACACCGCAACCTGGTTTTTTGAGGACGAAATTAAACCTGTAGATTAGTAATCAGGAGACTCAAGGCAAGAAAAGATGGCTCTAATATTAACTTTTTTAGGCAAAGGTGGCACAGGTCGCACAACAGTAGCGATCGCCGCCGCTAAACAACTCTCGGGCCTTGGGTCTCGTGTCCTCCTTGTAGGACAAGACTCTAGCCCAGCTTTTAGTATGTTATTAGGGTGTAGTTCTGGGGCAGAACCCACAGAAATAGCTCCCAATCTCAAGGTAGTCCAGTTACAGTCAACTTCTCTTTTAGAGCAGGGTTGGGAGGAAATAAAAGCTCTAGAAGCGAAATATTTGCGCTCGCCTACTTTAAAAAATGTCTATGGTCAGGAATTAGGCATTTTACCAGGGATGGATAGCGCCCTTGCACTCAATGCGGTGCGGGAATATGAAAACAGTGGCAAATATGATGTGATTATTTATGATGGCCCTGGGGATATGACCACCCTCAGAATGCTGGGCATCCCAGAAATACTGAGTTGGTATATTCGTCGTTTTAGACAAGTTTTCAATGAATCAGATATTGGGAAAGCTCTTGCTCCCTTTGTGCCACCAGTGACAGCGGCAGTAATGAATATGTCCTGGAGTGCAGATGATTTAACCAATGAATCAACTTTTCAAGCAAATGAATTGTTAGAAGAAGGAAAAGCGGCGATCGCCAACCCCAACAAGGTAGCAGCCTATCTTGTAACTAACAACACTCCAGTAGCAGTGGCAACAGCAAAATATCTCTGGGGGAGCGCACAACAAATAAATCTGACAGTGGGCGGGGTAATTTTAAACCAAGCTACCACAACAGCAGAGATAAAAACAGAATTTGCTCCCCTGGCAATTACCGAACTTCCCCAGACTGCCCACTGGGAAACCCTGGTGAATGCCTTACCCAACTTGAAAGCAGCAGGAGAAGCACCCAAACCCATAATAATTGACACAGCAGCAAGTCAAGTGCGAGTGTTTCTCCCAGGTTTTGACAAAAAACAGGTAAAACTGACTCAATCTGGGCCAGAAATTACCATTGAAGCAGGAGACCAGCGACGGAATATTTTATTACCACCTTCTTTGAGCGGTAAACCAGTCAAAGGGGCGAAATTCCAAGAGGGTTATTTAATAATTAGCTTGTAAAACAAATGTCAGCAGGAGAAAAAATGAGCGATAGCAGCGCAAAAACTAGACAATTATTAGGGATGAAAGGTGCAGCAGAAGGGGAAACTTCTATCTGGAAAATTCGCCTGCAACTAATGAAACCCATCACCTGGATACCGCTTATTTGGGGAGTAGTTTGCGGGGCAGCGTCTTCTGGAGCTTATACCTGGAGTTTAGAGGATGTTTTAAAAGCATTTACCTGTATGTTGCTATCAGGCCCATTAATGGCAGGTTATACCCAGACATTAAATGATTTTTATGACAGAGAAATAGACGCAATTAATGAACCCTATCGCCCCATTCCTTCAGGAGCAATTTCTATTCCCCAGGTAGTAACTCAGGTTATAATATTACTATTTGCTGGTCTAGGAATAGCATATATTCTGGATCAATGGGCGGGTCATGATTCTCCTATTATGCTCTATCTGACTCTTGGAGGAGCATTGATCGCTTATATTTATTCAGCCCCACCTTTGAAACTGAAAAAAAATGGCTGGTTAGGGAATTATGCCCTGGGTTCTAGTTATATTGCTTTACCTTGGTGGGCAGGTCACGCTTTATTTGGGGAACTAAATTGGACAATAGTGATATTGACATTGATATATAGTATGGCAGGGTTGGGCATAGCAGTAGTCAATGATTTTAAGAGCGTAGAAGGCGATCGCCAACTAGGGTTACAATCCCTGCCAGTAATGTTTGGAATTACCACGGCAGCTTGGATTTGCGTCTTAATGATCGACATTTTCCAAGCAGGAATAGCAGGATATTTAATCAGTATCCATCAAAACCTTTACGCCACTATTTTACTACTGTTAATTATTCCTCAAATCACCTTTCAAGATATGTATTTTTTGCGTGACCCCCTGAAAAACGACGTAAAATATCAAGCCAGCGCCCAACCATTTCTCGTATTAGGAATGTTAGTCGCAGGTTTAGCATTAGGTCACGCAGGAATCTAAAAAAAACAATTAACAATTATCAGTTACATTGATAACTGATAATTTATTTTCTCATGGTTACTATAGTATGGTAAACTTCTTAAAACATTGAACTTTGATTTACCATGATTGTGTAACTCCTGAATTAAAGCTCCTTAAAAGACTCAAGCTAGTTCAAATCTGGGCTGTTGATTTTGACCCAACTTTAACCAAGTAATTTAATACACTTTTTATCAGAAAAAGTTTGTAGTTGCGCTTTAGCGCGCTCTGGTGTGCTCGCGCGTTGCGCCAAAAGACCTTTTGGCGATCTTTGCGCAACTACGAGCTTTTCCTCATAAAAAGTGTAGGGAATTAATTTTTTATATTTTACCAATAATCAACACCCCAGTTCAAATCTCAATGTAACTTGTAAAATACTTTAAAAGCGATAAATGGAAACACCAGAAACCAATGTTAAGAGTAGTGAAAATCCAATCTTTGTTGTCGGGTTGTCCCGTTCGGGGACAACATTAATGACAGATATTCTTAACAGACATTCAGAAGTTTATATTGCTCCTGAAACTCACTATTTTGATGATCTGCGGCTGAAAATGGAGAGTCATTCCCTAAACTCTTTCAGTGCTGAACAAATAAAAGATATTGAAGATTACTTTTTAGCACAAACACATAAATTTTATATGTCAGGAGGGGATCCAGAGCAAGGGTGGATGGAGCGGATAGAATTAAGAAAACTAGCTCAAAGTATCAATAACAATATTGACGCATACTTTGAGGCATATTGTAAACTATGTACCAAAAGGAAAAACAAAATCAAGTGGGGGGAAAAAACCCCCAGACATATATTTAATATAAAAGAAATTCTAACTTGTTATCCCAATGCAAAAATTGTTTGTATGATCCGCCATCCAGGAGCAGTAGTTGCTTCATATCGTGACTTTGCTAAAAATGAGTGGAGCAACAATGAGCGAGTTGCTAGTGAAAATAAAAGAATACAAAAATCATACAATATAATCACCATTAGTCTGCTTTGGAGGGGTGCTTTCAATGCAGCTTTAACAGCTCTAGAAGAGTTTGGAGAAAATAAAATCTATATTCAGCGGTTTGAAGACCTAGTTTTAAACCCAG
Organism: Gomphosphaeria aponina SAG 52.96 = DSM 107014; assembly: GCA_016903655.1. GTDB lineage: Bacteria > Cyanobacteriota > Cyanobacteriia > Cyanobacteriales > Gomphosphaeriaceae > Gomphosphaeria > Gomphosphaeria aponina. Next base: position 11,773 of record JADQBC010000007.1, on the reverse strand, counting down.
AATTAACAATGGAAAAATTGACAAAATGGCTATCTTTAGAATACCAACCTTCAATGCTTGAAGTTAGTTTAGTTGGGAGTTCATACGCCGATACTTGGGCAGTTTCAGGAGTAGGTTTTGCTGAAGAATCAGCATCTCGCTGGCGCGAAAAACTAAGCGATCCAGAAATTGCAGTGGTTCAATATTGTTGTGGTAATCTCTTGAGCAGGGGAAATTATGAAAAAGAGAAAACAAACGCCTCCCTTCTCAATATTATTTGGTTTTGGATCACCTTCCCCTTGGCTGCACTGCAGGCTGTAATTGCCAACCAAGAGCGCATTGGCAATATTCCCAAATATATTTGGTCTAGATTAGTTCTAGCTTTTAAATAGTTAATAAGCAATCAAATTGAGATTTTTAGGCAACTCGCCCCCATTATTTTCCCCAAGAATTTAAAATTTATCATTCAAAAATATTACTAAATGAAAACATGATGGTAGGGTGAGCAGTAGCTAGTAAAGACTTAGCCCCCAATAAAACACTTTTTTCATGGGCATCAACATCAATTTTAATATCCTCAGGCACAGGAATTTCTCCATTAGCAATTAGGTAATCTAAAATTACTTATATATTTTTTAAAATTCCTAGAGAAGAAATACCCCCCTGATAACTATTTAAACATTCCTGAAAAGCGGTTTTTCCAGAAAAGTTACATTATAATTAGGACAAGGCAGAAATTATTGAGCCGAACTTTTAGAAGTATAGAGGATAAGGGGGAAAATGAGTTTATCTTTAAAACAGCTAGGTTTGTATTTTAGTTTTTTGGCACTGGGTACGGGAGCAGGGGTTTGGGGACATGGTTACTTAATTGAGCAGCAACCAATGACGACGGTGGAAAAGCCTCAAATAGTTGCAGTACCAGTAAAATCTTCTGAAGTAACACAAGAGCTACTCCCACAAGAAAATCTGAATTTTATCGCGCTGGCGGTGCAGCAGGTGGGGCCAGCAGTTGTGCGGATTGATGCAACTCGGGAGGTGTCACAGGAGTTGCCAGAACCATTTAAACAGCCATTTTTGCGGAGATTTTTTGGGGATGAGTTACCAGAGTTACAGGAAAAGGTAGAACATGGTACTGGTTCGGGCTTTATTTTGAGTGAGGATGGCACAATTGTTACTAATGCTCATGTGGTAGAAGGTACATCTACGGTGAATGTGACTCTGAAGGATGGTCAGATTTTGACAGGTAAGGTAATTGGCACAGATCCAGTTACGGATGTGGCAGTGGTGAAGATTGAAACAAATAATTTACCGAGTGTAACTCTAGGAACAACGGAAAATCTGATTCCTGGAGAATGGGCGATCGCTATTGGGAATCCTTTGGGTTTGGACAACACGGTTACAGTAGGCATTATCAGTGCTTTAGGGCGCTCTAGTAGTGAGGTGGGTATCCCAGAAAAACGGGTAAGGTTTATCCAAACTGATGCTGCAATTAATCCTGGTAATTCGGGTGGGCCACTTTTGAATGCTGCTGGGGAAGTGATTGGCATAAATACCGCCATTCGCGCAAATGGTCAGGGTTTGGGTTTTGCTATTCCTATCGAAACTGCACTTAAGGTGGCGGAGCAGCTTTTAGCTACAGGAAAAGCTGACCATCCTTATCTGGGTATTCAGATGGTTACTTTAACTGCGGAAAATAGTGCAGCAATTAATGCAGAAACTAATTTGAGAGTTACGGCAGAAACTGGGGTTTTAATTGTGCAGGTGGTTCCCAATTCACCAGCGGCAACTGCAGGTTTCCAACCAGGAGATGTCATTCAGAAAGTGGGTGATCAACCTGTGGAAACTGCTGTTGATGTGCAGGAACAAGTAGAGGCAAGTGAAATTGGAAATGTTCTCGAAGTGGAAATTCTGCGCCATGGGGAGACAAAAACAGTTCAAGTGCAACCAGGGACTTTACCCAGAGAGTAAATTAGTTATCAGTTTTAGCATAAATTGCTTTCAGTTTACTCCGATCTATGAGTACATCAAAATACAAACTTTTCTCTGGCCTGCGATACGGGTTTCTATTTTGATCATATTCAGCGGCATAAAAACCTTGTTCTTTTGTTAAAGGAAAACCGCCATCTTTGCGGTAAATTTTTGTTTGACAAAGTTTCTTTGAGGGGAGCATCTAAGAATTTATTTTATTTTCAATGATTTTCACCTGAACAGCTAACTTTTCCAATTTTTCTTGAGTTAAAGCCAATTCACAATATAAGCCTTCTAATACATTCCCTCCATATTTATGATTAATTTCCTCTTTGAGAACTTCAATTTTTTTCTGTAGCTCAGGTTTGGGAGCCAACCTTTCACCTGTCGGGTTTTCTGGTAAAATTTTGATAATTTCCGCTTTCAATAACTCTAAATCTTCATTCCCAGGATTATCCTGTAACCCTACCTCACATTTCCGTAAAGCTTCCTCAAATTTTCCTTCTTCCCCTAATACCTTAGCCGCCCCAATATATCCCCAAACATTTTGCTGATTGAGAGCGATCGCCTGTTCTAAGCGTTCCAAAGCTAGCTTATTTTTCCCTAATTTATTATATATTCCCCCTAACCTTATATACACCCATTCCTGAGCACAGCCCAATTCAATCGCCTTTTCATAGTTAACTATGGCAGCTTCTATTTCCCCAGCTTCCCTTTTTTCCTCAGCTAAACTTGCATATTCTTCCCATTTACCTGTGGTTTTTTCTGGCAATAATTGCGTAATTTCCCCTTGCAATAACTCTAAATCTTTATTCCCAGGATTATACTGTAACCCTATCTCACATTTCTCTAAAGCTTCCTCAAATTTTCCTTCTTCCCTTAATACCTTAGCCGACCCAATATATCCCCAAACATTTTGCTGATTGAGAGCGATCGCCTGTTCTAAGCTTTCCAAAGCTAGCTTATTTTTCCCTAATTTAGTATATATTCCCCCTAACTTTATATATACCCATTCCTGATCACAGCCCAATTCTATCGCCTTTTCATAGTTAACTATGGCTGCTTCTATCTCGTTTGCTTCCGCTTTTTCCTTCCCTAAAAATGCGTATTCTTCCCAGTCTTTTTTTATACTTTCTGGTTCACTCATAGAAATTTAATTAATGAGGGTTTTTTGCTCTAATTTTGTCGCCGACAAAAGCAAGCTTCAGACAATATAGCTCATAGCTTTTCCATTGTCAAGATATTTTTTTTAGTAACCAATAAAAAAACGGGCGACAAATAGCCACCCGCAAAAGAGCAAATTAAGGTTGTTACTAAACAGCAACAGCTTTCTTGCTGGTAACAGCAAGTTCACCTTTGGCATACTTAGCAGCGAAGTCATCGAGACTTACTTGCTTAATTTTACTAGCATTACCCGCACTCCAGAAAGCTTCATAACGCTCCAAGCACACTTGCTTCATGTACTTGATGGAAGGTTTCATAAAGTGACGGGGGTCAAAGTTAGAAGGATCTTTAAATGCAGCTTCACGAATAGCCGCTGTGATTGCTAAACGGTTGTCTGTATCAATGTTTACTTTACGAACACCGCTCTTGATTCCTTTTTGAATTTCTTCTAAAGGCACACCGTAGGTTTCAGGAATATTCCCGCCGTACTTGTTAATCATGTCCAGCCACTCTTGAGGGACGGAAGAAGAACCGTGCATTACCAAGTGAGTGTTGGGTAAACGGTTGTGAATTTCTTCGATGCGGCTAATGGCGAGAATTTCACCAGTAGGCTTGCGGGTAAACTTGTAAGCGCCGTGACTGGTACCGATCGCCACTGCGAGAGCATCTACCTGAGTACGTTCTACAAATTCTACTGCTTCGTCTGGATCTGTTAAAAGTTGATCTTTAGTTAGAACTCCTTCCGCACCGTGACCATCTTCTTTGTCACCCATTCCTGTTTCGAGAGAACCCAGACAACCCAATTCACCTTCAACGCTAACACCAACGGCGTGAGCAACTTTTACTACTTCTGCCGTAACATTGACATTGTACTCAAAGCTGGCTGGTGTTTTTGCATCTGCTTCTAGTGAACCATCCATCATTACGCTGGTAAAGCCGTTACGAATAGCTGAGTAGCAGGTAGCTGGGCTATTGCCATGATCTTGGTGCATAGCAATGGGAAGGTGGGGGTAGCTTTCTGCTGCTGCTGCAATCAAATGACGGAGGAAGTTTTCCCCAGCATATTGACGCGCACCGCGAGAAGCTTGTAATATTACTGGGCTATCAGCTTCATCAGCAGCCTGCATAATTGCTAGGATTTGCTCCAGGTTATTAACGTTGTACGCAGGGATACCGTATTCGTTCTCTGCCGCATGATCCAGTAGCAGCCGCATTGGGACTAGCGCCATGTGTCCTCCTATCTATTCCTTATTGTCTTGTTTGTCAAGAATGTTAATTTTCATGCTACCTTATCTTAAGGTTTTTTTCAACTTTTGACAAACTATTTTTGACTATTTTCTGCCTGTGGCTTTGAAACATATTGGTTTCTTTCCTATGAACCAAATAAACGCTTGATGGTCTCCAGCTTCCCTTTGTAGGGAGGGTAGCGTAAGCTGAATAAGTCAAAGAGCAAGGTTTTTTGTAATACACTTTTGGAGTGGGAAAAGGTATCAAAACTGGCTTTTCCATGATAACTACCTATACCGCTTTCACCTACCCCACCAAAGGGTAATTCAGTTACACCAACCTGCATCACTGTATCGTTAATACAAACACCCCCTGAGGCAGTATTTTGAATAATGAAATTTTGTTGAGCTTTGTCTTTTGAAAACAAGTACAGAGCGAGGGGTTTGGGGCGGTTGTTAATGAAAGCGATCGCTTCTTCTATTTTTTCATATTCCAAGACTGGGAGAATTGGCCCAAATATTTCTTCCTGCATTATGGGAGCATCCAAAGAAACATTTTCTATCAAAGTAGGAGCAATATAACGCTCAGTTGGGTTAGTTTTTCCTCCAGTAATAATTGTGCCATCTTGCAGCAAACCTGTTAACCTATCAAACTGTTTACTGCTAACAATGCGACCATAGTCTGGACTATTTGCAGGCTCATCCCCATAATATTCTTGAATACATTCTTTGATGGCTGCTACTAACTCTTGTTTGACCTGCTTATTGACTAATAAATAGTCTGGAGCAATACAAGTTTGACCTGCATTGAGAAACTTGCCCCAAGTAATGCGTTTTGCTGCTGCTTTGATTTTCACATCAGCATCTACAATACAGGGACTTTTGCCCCCTAATTCCAAAGTCACAGGCGTGAGATGTTTAGCTGCTGCTTCCATAACAATTTTACCAATTTTTGTCCCACCTGTAAAAAAAATGTGGTCAAATTTTTCTGCTAATAGCTGTTTACTTACTTCTACTCCACCTTCCATGACAGTAATGTAATTGGGAAGAAAAGTTTCATGAATTATTTTTGCCACAACCTGAGAAGTTGAGGGAGCTATTTCCGAAGGTTTAAGGAGAGAACAATTACCAGCAGCGATCGCTCCTATTAAAGGAGATATCATGAGAGAAAAAGGATAATTCCAAGGCCCAATAATTAGCACTACTCCTAAAGGTTCGGGATAAATGCGGGCAGTCCCTGGAAATTGTTCTGGAGTTATGGTAACTTTTTTCGGTTTTACCCAAGCATTCAGATTTTTTAGAGCGTATTTAATGTCCTGAATAACTGCTAGTTCATAATAACCTTCTAATTCTGGTTTATTGAGATCAGATTTAAGAGCTTGTAGAATAGCTTCTTTATTGTTAATGATAGCTTGCTTGAGGTTTTTAAGTTGTTCTTTTCTGAAATTAACATCTTTAGTTTTGCCAGTAGCAAAAAATTGTCGTTGTTGTTCCAGGATGTCAATTATTGGAGTAGTAGTTAACATTGTCTGCATCAAAAGATTGGCTAGCTAGATTATAACGTAAATTTGTTTGCCTAAACAAACTCACGTTATAATGAATGATTCAGAGCTGTTTGAGCCAGATTTTTGCCAGAAAGGAAAACTTATGCAACCCCCAATTAAATGATTGGGTAATCTTGATAACACAATGTGGGTTTTACCAACAAGCTTGAATAATCTGGCAAAATAGAAAAAAAGTAAGATTTTGGTGGAGAACATTCGTGGAGTCCCAATATAACGCAGCAGCGATCGAGCAAAAATGGCAAGAGACTTGGGAAGAACAAGGTTTAAACAAAACCCAAGAGGATAAAAATAAACCCAAATTTTATGCCCTGTCTATGTTTCCCTATCCATCGGGCAATTTACACATGGGTCACGTCCGTAACTATGTTATCACTGATGTAATTGCTCGTCTGAAGCGGATGCAGGGGTATCGTGTGCTTCACCCCATGGGTTGGGATGCTTTTGGACTACCAGCGGAAAATGCGGCAATCGATCGCGGTATTCCCCCCGCCAAATGGACTTATGAAAATATCGCCGAGATGAAAAAGCAACTCCAACAACTGGGACTTTCCCTCGACTGGAGTCGAGAAGTAACCACCTGTTCTCCAGATTATTACAAGTGGACTCAGTGGATTTTTTTACAGTTTCTGAAAGCAGGATTAGCTTACCAGAAAGAAGCGGCAGTAAATTGGGACCCCATTGACCAAACAGTATTAGCGAATGAACAAGTGGATAATGAAGGGCGTTCCTGGCGTTCTGGTGCATTAGTGGAACGGAAAATGCTCCGCCAGTGGTTCTTCAAAATTACTGACTATGCAGAACAATTACTCAATGACCTGGACAAATTAAAGGGATGGCCAGAAAGAGTAAAATTAATGCAAGCAAACTGGATTGGTAAATCTGTTGGTGCTTATTTAGAATTTCCGATTGTGGGAATGGATGAGAAAATTGCTGTTTTTACCACTCGTCCTGATACGGTTTATGGGGTAAGTTATGTTGTCCTTGCACCTGAACATCCTTTGACCCCTAAAGTTACTACTCCAGAACAAAAAGAAGCAGTAACAAATTTTATGGAGGAAGTGGCTAGGGAAAGTGAAGTAGAAAGGACGGCCGAAGATAAACCTAAGCGGGGAATATTAACTGGGGGTAAAGCAATTAATCCTTTTAATGGGGAAGAAGTACCCATTTTAATTGCTGATTATGTGCTTTATGAATATGGTACAGGGGCAGTAATGGGAGTTCCCGCTCACGATATCCGAGATTTTAAATTTGCCAAAGAAAATAACCTCCCCATTCAAGTAGTAATTGTGCCAGAAGGGGAAAATGAGGGCAAACCTTTGGAAGCGGCTTATACTGAACCTGGAATTATGATTAATTCTGGGGAGTTTAATGGGATGTTATCTCCAGCAGGGAAAACCGCCATTATTGAATATGCCGAGCAAAAGGGATATGGGAAAGCTCGCGTACAATATCGTTTAAGAGATTGGTTAATTTCCCGTCAACGGTACTGGGGTGCTCCTATCCCTGTAATTCACTGTCCCAGTTGTGGGACGGTTCCAGTACCAGATGCAGATTTACCTGTTAGATTACCAGATGATGTGGAATTTAGTGGACGCGGGCCATCACCTTTAGCCCAGATGGAAAATTGGGTAAATGTACCTTGTCCGAGTTGTGGCGAACCTGCAAAACGGGAAACAGACACTATGGATACTTTTATTGATTCATCCTGGTATTTTTTAAGATATACAGATGCAGAGAATGACCAGGAAGCTTTTAAGCGGGAAAAAGTAAACGACTGGATGGGGGTGGATCAGTATGTGGGCGGAATTGAACACGCAATATTGCACCTCCTTTATTCCCGTTTTTTTACTAAAGTATTGCGAGACTGTGGGTTAGTTAATAAAGATGAGCCTTTTGAACGTCTTTTAACTCAAGGAATGGTGCAAGGTTTGACTTATAAAAACCCCAAGACGGGTAAATATATTCCTGCAGCCAAGGTTAAAAATCTCAAAGATCCAGAAACTGGGGAAAGTTTGGAATTTTTCTATGAAAAGATGTCCAAATCTAAATATAATGGGGTCGATCCGCAACAAGTAATAGGTAATTATGGGGCGGATACAGCGCGGATGTTTATCTTATTTAAAGCACCTCCAGAGAAAGATTTGGAATGGAGCGATCGGGATGTTGAAGGACAATTTCGGTTTTTAAATCGGGTTTGGTTGTTGGTAAATGAATTTGTGGTAAATCCAGCTTCTACTAAAAAGAAAGGGCAGGAGAATTTAAGTAAAGCCGAGAAAGATTTGCGGCGAGCAATTCATATAGCAATTAAGGAAGTGTCGGCAGATTTGGCGGGAGAATATCAGTTTAATACAGCAGTTTCTGAGTTAATGAAACTGAGTAATGCGCTGCAAGAAGCTGAAGAGAAAAATTCACCAATTTATCGAGAAGGGATAGAAACTTTGCTTGTGCTTCTTGCACCTTTTGCGCCCCATTTGGCTGAGGAATTGTGGCAGAAATTAGGGAAAAATGAGTCAGTGCATTATCAAAGTTGGCCCCAGGTAGATGAATCAGCTTTAGTGGTAGATGAAATAACTTTAGTTATTCAGGTTATGGGTAAGACTCGTGGAACAATTTTAGTGCCTGCTAGTGCAGATCAACAAGCTTTAGAAAAGTATGCCCGTGAGTCAGAAGTTGGTGGGCGTTATTTAGAAGGAAAAGAAGTGAAAAAAGTGATTGTGGTGCCAGGAAAGTTAGTTAATTTTGTCCTAGTTGATGGTTAATGATTATAGCTCAAATAAATAAGGAACACTCTACTTTAGTTATTTGAGCTATTCTCGGTTCTTGTATATAACTCCAGCTGTTCTTTGGTAGCTACTATTTTTTAAAGTAAAAGATTTATAAGTTGAGTAGTTTTAAATATATAAATTTATAAGTAACAATACAAATTATTAGAGGTCTAATAATCTAGACTGGAAGAATGGATTAATATCAGCTTATTTTGGCTTTGTTGCGTAAATGAAACAATGGCTCAGAAAACGTTTAGAACAACCAGATTTACTCATGCCTTTAATTTGGGGGACAGGAGTAGCTTTAAGTTTACAAGTATCAGGGGCGGGGATAAGTTATCTATCTCAAGTATTATTAGCTCGCTGGATGGGAGCTACAGAATATGGCATCTATGACTATATCACTACTCTGGGGTTATTGGTAGGCAACTTAGCCGCCCTGGGGCTACCCAGTTCCCTCTTGCGTTTCATCCCAGAATACAGAGTCAAACAAGATTGGGGACACTTACAGGGAGTAATTCGTGGAAGTTTGCAATATGTTATTTTTGCCAGTGTATCTCTGGCGGCGAGCGGGACTTTATTAGCTTTTTGGTTGCACAGTGAGTTTTCTCTGATGGCCGCAGGCCTGACCCAAGGGGCAATCGCCATCATACTGGGAATATGGCTAATGCCTCTTTTTGCCCTGTTGCGTCTTTTGTTGGAAATGGGAAGAGCGACTGGAAACTTAGTTGTTGCTTATGTTCCCTCTTTAATACTCTGGCCGCTACTTTTGAGCAGTGGTATTTTTCTCTTTTCTCCTACCGTGACTCATATTCAGGTATTAGCCTTTTCCCTGGGAAGTTTGGTGATTTCCTTAGTACTTCAGTTGGGTTTATTGCGTTTGGCATTGCCTCCTGAATGTTTAAGTACTACTGCAATTTATAGCCCGCGCAAGTGGTTTGCGGTTTCCCTTCCCTTATTAGTGATCAACAGCGCCGTCCTCATTCTTAATCAAACAGATATTATTATGACTGGGGCTTTTTTGGGTTCCTTTTCTGTGGGTATTTATGCAGCCGTAGTCAAAACAGCCAGTTGGGTTACATTTGTCCTGGCAGCAGTTAATACAGTAGCTGCTCCCATGTTTGCAGCCCTTCATACTCAGGGAGATCAAATGGGGTTGCAAAAGCTAGTTTGGGCCTGCGCTCGCTGGATGTTTTGGCCATCATTAGGCATCGGGTTATTCTTGATTGTGTTTTCTGATGTTGCACTAGGTTTTTTTGGGGAGGAATTTACCGCAGGGCGTTACTCATTAATTATTTTAGTTTTAGCACAATTAGTAAATGTTGGTGCAGGTTCGGTAGGCTATTTAATGCAAATGACTGGCTATCAAAATCAATGTGTTTATGTCTTTGGAGTGAGTGCTTTATTAAATATAATTCTCAATGCCATTTTCATACCGAGATGGGGAATAATAGGAGCAGCGATCGCCACTGCACTCACCATGTCTCTCTGGAATATTTGGCTACACCAATTAGTGATTAAAAATCTCGGTGTCCGTCCTTCCATTATTGCAGCTTTAGGTTTAATTCGGTAATTCTCTAGGTAAAAAGTATTTAATCATGGCACAATTTTACACCCTGCTAAATCTAGAGTTACAAAGCTTTATCCAAGAGCAAAAAATGTTTTTCACTGCCACTGCTCCCAGAGAAGGAAGAATTAACTTATCTCCCAAAGCTATGGATACTTTTCGTTGTCTAAATAACCAAACTGTAGGTTATCTCGACTTAACTGGAAGTGGCAATGAAACCGCAGCTCATTTACAAGAAAATGGCAGAATGACCATCATGTTTTGTAGTTTTACCCATCAACCTTTAAGAGTTATTCGCAAAAAAAATGAAGAGTGGCTGCAATTATCTCCGCTTTTTCCATCTCTCCCAGGAGAAAGGCAAATAATTATTTTAGAGCTTGAATTGATTCAAACTTCTTGTGGTTATGCAGTGCCAATCTATGAATTTCAATCAGAAAGAGATACTTTAATTACTTGGGCAAAAAATAAGGGCTCAGAGGGTATCAAAGAATATTGGGAAGCAAAAAATACCACCAGTATTGATGGTATGCCCACCCACTTATTAGAAGAATAACCAACAGACTGGGAACTATTTAACCCCATGTCTCAATTCATGCCAGATAAATAAAATAACAGCAATTAGTAGGGGTAAAAAGAAGTAAAAGCCGCGAAAAGCAAGTAAAGAAGCTAACACAATCTCACCAGGAACTATGGGTTTAAGTAGAATAATTATTGCTGTTTCAAATACCCCTAAGCCTGCGGGAACATTACTCACAACTCCCAAGATTTCTGCTAATAAAAACAGCTTGAAAAAAACAGAGAAAGTTAAACCATTAAGAGGAGAGAGTAAAGTAAATAAAACTCCAGCAGCAAAAGCCCAATCTAAGATTAATAAAATAATTTGGGCGAGGGCTAGTTCTGGAGGAATTATTCTCAATTGGAATTGATGGATAGTGATAATTTTTCGCCGCTGCCCAATAGTCAAGATGAAGTAAATAAGTACTAAAGCAATTAAAACTATTCCTAATGCTTGAATGTAGTCATAAGGAACAGAAATAAATTGGGGTAAAGTTAAGGGTTTTTCTAGGAGTAAAACCCCACTAATAGCTAAAATTCCGAGCCACAAACCCAGGTGATAAAAGGCTAAAACTTGAGCAATTTCCCAGTTAGATAGTCCCCAAGCTGAGTAGAAGCGATAGCGAAGTGCAGAACCAGTAACTACAGCAAAACCCACACTATTACTTATGGCAATACTAATTAAAGAAGCTAGAACAATTTGGGGATAAGGGAGAGGATGGCGAAGATAATATTTTAGGGCTAAAACATCATAAAGGGTCATGGTTAAATAACCCAAGACAGTGAAAATTAGGGCGAAAATAAAGCGATCGCCAGGTAAATTGGCTAGACTATTGAGAACATCCTGGTAATTGTATTTTTGGAGTTCATGGGCGATCGCCCACAGAGAAAGACCTAATAAAACTAACGTTAATAAAGTTGTTCCCCAGCGCATCATAGATGGTTCACCTACTCAAATAACTGTACCAGCGGTTAGAAAAAGTG
>JADQBC010000054.1 GCA_016903655.1 Gomphosphaeria aponina SAG 52.96 = DSM 107014 | reverse complement strand
AATAAATATGTCGATTTTAAAAACTATAGCTATTAATCTTATTAAATTATTTGGGTTTTTGTCAGTAACTCAAGCCCAAAGATGGCTTAATGCCAACTGTTTCAGGCTTTTGGTTTTATTTAAATGAAACAGCCCTGCCTTGCCAAGGGGGGGTAGGGGGGGTTAACACAATCATAGCGCTCATTGGTCTAATGAATTAAGTAATTAGACAAAATTAATTACATGGGTGAGGGCGGGTTTTGAAATATTAATTTTTGTTTTGCAACATAGGTGATCCCTAAACCCGCCCCTACAGAAATTCTGTAAATAATTTTGTCCACCTACTTATTTTTTGACAAAAACTTAACCCAACTCAAACCCTCTCCCCACTCCCCACTCCCTACTCCCTACCGTAAGTTTTTATACTTCAATGCAGCATTAATTACATGGGTGAGGGCGGGTTTTGAAACATTAATTTTTGTTGTGCAACATAAGTGTTTCCTAAACCCGCCCCTACAGAAATTCTGTAAATAATTTTGTCCACCTACTTATTTTTTGACAAAAACTTAACCAAACTCAAACCCACTCCCCACTCCCCACTCCCTACTCCATGTCGTAAGATTTCATGCTTTAATGCAGCCTTAATTACATGGGTGAGGGCGGGTTTTGAAGTATTAATTTTTATTGTGCAACATAGGTGATTCTTAAACCCGCCCCTACAGAAATTCTGTAAATAATTTTGTCCACCTACTTATTTTTTGACAAAAACTTAACCCAACTCAAACCCACTCCCCACTCCCCACTTTAAGGCTTCATGCTTCAATGCAGCAACGCCAATTTTAGAAGATACTGGCGATCGCCCTGCCCATATTTTGTGGTTTCATCGCATCTACTGCTGCCGTTGGTTCGTAACCACAATGTACCATGCAATCTGCACATTTAGGATTACCACTAGCGCGACCATAGTTATCCCATTCAGTTTCCTCTAGCAACTCTTTCCATGTGGCATAATGACCTTCATTCAGTAGATAACAGGGTTTTTGCCAACCCAAAACACTATAACTGGGACTTCCCCAAGGAGTACATTCATAATCTTTTTCTCCCATCAGAAAATCTAAAAACAGGGGGTTATGGTTGAAATTCCACGCTTTTTTTCCCGACTTCCAGGGAGCGAGAATTGCTCGAAATAAAGCTCTAGTCTGTTCCTGTTTGAGGAAATGTTCTTGGTCAGGGGCCCATTCATAACTATAACCTGGAGAAATCATCATGCCATCCACCTCTAAAGTAGCCAAAAAATCAAAAAATTCCTGCATTGCTTGAGGATCAGTTCCCTCAAACACTGTTGTATTAGTAGTGACGCGGAATCCTTGAGCTTTAGCTACACGGATAGCTGCAACTGCCTGATCAAAGACTCCAGGGCGATCTACACATTGATCGTGATGTTCCCGCAAACCGTCGAGGTGGACACTAAAAGTTAGGTAAGGAGAAGGTTGAAACTTATGGAGGCTTTTTTTAAGTAGCAATCCATTAGTACATAAATATACAAATTTTTTCCGTTCCACCAAACCCCGAACAATTTCCTCAATTTGGGGATGGAGGAGCGGTTCTCCCCCTGGAATAGAAACCACTGGTACACCGCATTCTTCTACTGCTGCAAAACACTCTTGCGGGGTGAGGTTGCGTTTCAGGATTTCTGTCCTATGTTGAATTTTACCGCAACCTGGACAAGCGAGGTTACAACGGAAAAGAGGTTCTAACATTAAAACCAGGGGAAAGCGCTTTTTCCCCAACAGACGCTGAGTAACTATATATTTGCCGACTTCTAAAGCTTGTTGTAATTGAATAGCCATATTTACCTCACACCTATTGCCTAGTTATTATAGACACAATGAACAATGGATCAGGGATAATGGATAAATAAATGTTAATTGTAATAGTTGGGCTTTGATTGATAAAATACTTTAACCATGAAACTTAACCAGCAAATTAGAAAATGGCATCGCACCATTGCTCCAATTGTTCTTCTCCCATTACTGCTTACTGTAACTACTGGAGTAACTTATCGACTTGCCAAAGATTGGTTTGGGTTAACTCGCGATCAAGTTCATTTCTTAATGAGTATTCACGAAGGTGAATATTTGGGAGACACTTTCAAATCAATTTATGTGCTTTCCAATGGTTTAGGTTTACTTTGGATGTTAGTAACTGGTGGGATAATGCTCTTTCAATCTTGGAAAAAATTAAAGTTTTTTCCTCTAGGTGGTAAAATTAGTGGCAATTTGGGGCAAGAACAGACTCCAAGTCAGGATTAAAATCACGCTAATTTTTAGTTACTTCAAGAGCTATGTTGACCTCACCCCTTTGACAAGTTATTTTCAACAAGAAAAACCCACTACCACATTATTAATCACAAAACAAAGTTTCTCGTGTCTCTCTTCCTGTAGTCTGATTAGTACCTTTGGCTATTTCACAAAGCTGTTTTTGAGTAGTTGGGCGCAAAAGTACATCTGTAAAATCTGCCCCATCAATAATAGCTCTGTCAAAGATAGCATTAGTTACAAAAGCTCCTTCTAATACTGCATTGGTTAAATTAGCGCGAGTCAAACGGGTTGATTCTAAATCAGCATAAGCGAGGTTAGCACCTTCAAAATTTACCCCAGCAAGATTAGCAGAAAATAACCGCACATTCTGCAAATTGCTATGACTAAAATTGCTACCCCGCAAATTAGCATGATCAAAACTGGAGTCAGTTAAGTCTTGATGAGAAAAATCAGCTTCGAGCAACGTGCGATTGTTATAATTTAAACTCCAAGCAGGTGCTACGAAAATAATTAAAGCTAAAATGCTTGTTGTTATACTCGCGCATATCAGGGAAAATAGAGAGGATTGACGATAATTTAAGCTCTTCATTACCACATTAATTTTTTTTTGTCAAGAGGAAAAATCTTTTTTATCTCAATCTTAATTTTACCTTAAATGTGGCGAGAATGCCCCCGTTAAATTGCGCAACAAAAAAATAATCAACTGCAATTAACGAGGGATGAATCGCCACCAGAAAAAAACTGTGCGGTAGCACTCCTTAAATTTCTGTGAGAATTGGTGCAATAATATTTTCACAAATAGCAGCTTCTGAATTGAAAACAACTCCCTCTGTCATTATCATTTCTAATCTGCTCAAAAAATATGGATCAATTTCCCACTTTTTTACTTCAATAAAATTAGCCTCTTGATAAACAAAAGGAAATTCTAATAAAACTTGAGTAATGCTTTTATATGTATTAAAAGACATTGAAATCTCCCTTGACAAATAACTATCGCCTAAAAATAAACCATTCTTTCAATAATATCTCCAACTTCATAGACTGCCTTCGGCCCAATCAGCCGAGAAAATAGATTATTGCTGTTCCCCTCAGATTGAAAATGTGTTTAGTGCCCAACCCACCCTACTTGTTGCTTAATGGGTCAATTTTCAACCCACTGATAAAAATCGCTGTAAACTCGGACTATCTTCTCAATAAAATTCAATCTTATTCCGTTCCCTTTCAACTGCGAGAACGTTTATCAACTTGATAATCCCATTTAAGTAAATAATGTAAAATTCAACGCATACTACTTAAAAGCTTATCTCTTTCTCGCCTTGACAAATCTTTGATTTCCTCAACTAAATTCTCAAGCTCTAACTCAGTGAAACGTTTTTCTTGTAATCTTGCTGCCATTTCTTCAAGCTGATTATTCCTTATTTTACTTTAAATAACATCCGCAAAAGTTCGCTCCATTTTTCTGAAATATAAAATACTACTTAATAATAATAACCCAACCAAAGCTAAAGAAAGGATAAAACCTGGTAAATATAAATGGTATTCACCCCCTAAAATCGCCCAGCGAAAACCATCAATTACCCCTACCATTGGATTTAAAGAATAAATTAAACGCCATTCTTCCCCAACTATACTACTACTAAAACCAACTGGAGAAATATAAAGCCCAAATTGAACAATAAACGGCACAATATAGCGAAAATCTCGATATTGAACATTTAAAGAAGCTAACCATAAACCTCCCCCCATAGAAGCAGCAAAAGCGATCGCCACAAATAAAGGTAAAGTAACAATTCGCCAAGTGGGGACAAAATTGTACCAAATCATTAACCCCAATAAAATCATGCCTGAGAGCAGAAAATCCACAAAACTCACCACAACTGCACTAATAGGAACCACTAAACGCGGAAAATAAACCTTAGAAATCAAATTAGCATTAGTAATCAGACTTTCACTAGATTCAGACAAAGAATTAGCAAAGAACTGCCAAGGTAACATACCAGCAAACACTAAAATTGGATAAGGGGCACCCGCCGAAGGTAACTTTGCTAGTTTACCAAAAACAATAGAAAACACTACCATTGTCAAAAAAGGACGAATTAAAGCCCAAACAATGCCGATCGCCGTTTGCTTATAACGAACAAGTATATCTCGCCAAGCCAGAAAATAAAATAATTCCCGATAGCGCCATATATCCTGCCAATATTGTTTTTCTGTACGTCCAGCCTCAATAATTAATTCTTGCTCCATATTCATCCAATTTCTCCTTAATTTCCCGTTTCCTTAGCCCTCGAGCTTTTCACTCCCTTATTCATTCTCTTCAGAAATTTCTTGAATATTATTTTTAACTGTTCATCTCCCCGTTTCCCTAATTCTGATTGCCAAATGACATTTATCTAACATAATTATATTTCTCGCCCTAATGCTTCTGCCACTAAACTAATTACCGAAAAGAAATCTGTTGATTTTTTCTACAGTAACATCAATATCAATATCTGATTGTTCGTGAAATTTGCCTCGACGAGTCACCGACCCGAAAATATAAGCTCTATTCATGTCATATTTTTTTCCAAATTTATCTAACCATTGAATGGTTTTGTTTAAAAGCAGTTAGCGCTCTTTTTCTAGTTTTAAACGGCGATCGCTGACAGCTTAGTCTAATTTTATCTTCAAAGATGGTGGCATTTTCTGAAATCATTAGACATCTCCAGAAAATAAAATTAAACTCGCTTGCCCAAGGGGCAAGGCCTGCGGCCATCGTAGTAAGGGCAAAACGCCCTTCTCAACCCTAATAATTGGAGATGTCTAATTAACTTGTAGAAAATGTTGTTAATTTCTTCTATTTTTTCTGCCAAAAAGGTAGAGCTGGTTTTGATTTAAGTTATCCCTAAAACCGCCCTGTTTTTTTCTTTTCAAACCGCCGCAATCCCCTCCCTAGTAAAAATTAATCATCCATTTGCCACGGTTCTGTAAGATTCTGCTCATCCAGAATCTTTTTCTGACGCAATATTAAGATAACTTTCCCCCATATCTTCAACTCTGGACAATGCTCAAACCACTGTAACTCTAAGGGCCCTTCTTTCTCCACCAAAAAATAACTATTCTCATCCCATTCCCGTAACTTAAGATCTACCACCACCAAAACTGGTTCTGGAAGACCAGGTAAAGGTTGAGGTAACTGATCAGTCTGAGAAAATAACACTACAGGCGTTACTGTTTTCAAAATTACCTGCCAACCAGGAAGGGGAACCATTGCACCATTCCCAGAATACTCGACCATCCCAAAAGGTTCCACACTCATCAGAGGAACAACTGCCTCTAATTCCTGAACACTTAAAGGTAAAGTCCCAACTACAGGCACGAGCCGCGGGAGTTCCTCTTCTGCTTCCAGACGATATACTGGTAAAAGGGGAGCAGTGCGACCTGGTACCACAGTAAAATCACTCAAAAGTTGCTCAATTTGTTGTCTAGCAGTCTGAGAGTGAGCAAACCTTAGCCCCTTAGCAATGAGACGCGATCGCTCTTGTAAATCCTTTTTTTGTCTTGCCAACTTCCAACATTGATAAGCCACCGCATCCCCAGGATGATCCTCAAACCCCGCTGGTAATTGAGCATAACAGGAAAACTCCTTGATTGCTTTTGCAACGTCTCTCGCTTCATCCCCAGCTAATTTTTTCTCTGTAGCTAGAGTAGCAGCAGTAGCCCGTTGTTGCTGGTTAAGGATACGAAACTCATATAAAACATCGCTCCGCGGCCCTTTAAAATAAGAAAGTACCTCTTGGGAGACACCTTCTTTCACAATGCTTTCATAAACTTGAGCAGCAACAATTACCAGATTTTGCTGACTCGATTGGAAACCTGTTTCCTCAAATATTTTTTGTGGGGAATAACCAGATTTTTGCAACTTCTGGCAACCAAGCCCCCATTCTACCCAAGTATCTTCCTTGTGCAGCAACTTCCGCACTAATTGGGCCACTTCTGTTTCCGAAAGTTGAGATGGATTATTCTGATGCAAATCATTCATAAAAGTATCAGCCCAAGCAATTCAATATAAGTATAGGTTTTGAGAACCAACCTTAACTTAAACATTAATTAATATTTACCATAAAATATAGATTAAGTAGGCTCCAAAGGCCAGAGCTTGTTCATAGAGATTCTTATCTCCCCGATCGGGTCTAAAACTAGGTATTTTTGAAATATATGAAATTATCTGCCCAAAGGCAACCAATGAGACAACAGCGCCGCTTCCCTGATAGCGCCCTTGGTTTAGTATCCACTAAAAGTTTCCCTGCTATTGTCGGTACTGCTGATATGATGCTCAAATCAGCAGGGGTAACCATGGTGGGTTATGAGAAAATTGGCGGCGGTTATTGTACAGCAATTGTACGCGGAAAAATAGCCGATGTCCGTTTAGCCGTAGAAGAAGGTGCAAAAACAGCCGAACAATTTGGTCAATTAGTTTCTAAATTAGTGCTACCGCGCCCGATGCCTAACCTAGAAGTTATCTTTCCCATCGGCAGTCATTTAGTAGAAATCGCTCAACAACAGCGAGGTTATAGTAAATTAAGTAACCGTTCCATCGGTCTTTTGGAAACACGGGGTTTTCCCGCAATGGTAGGCGCAGCTGATGCCATGCTCAAAGCTGCTGATGTTCAACTAGCCGCCTATGAAACTATCGGTGCAGGGTTGTGTACCGCAATTATTCGCGGTGCGGTAGCTGACGTAGCGATCGCCATTGAAGCAGGAATGCACGAAGCCGAACGTATTGGCGACTTAAATGCAATTATGATTATTCCTAGACTCCTCGAAGACTTAGAACATACTTTACCTGTTGCTAGCTGCTGGCTAGAGAAACCTGACCCCTTACCTATTCTTTTATCAACAACGGTCAAACAAAAACAAAGAGAGCCAGTCCGACTTCCAGAGTTTGAGAAAGTGCCTCTCACTATCGAGGAAGTTTCTTACGAAGAAATCAAAGAAAAAGAAGAGTAATTCATTATTTAATCTCTTGTAAAATTTCGGACAACAATTTGGCAAAGGCTTCATCTCCCAAACGTTGAACCGCCTATGAGTAATAATTCTGAATTTGACTCACTTGAGGTTTTAGTTACTCCTGCCACTGGCACTCTTCAGCGATATATGCCTGATGAGTTGCTGGAGCTGACATAGGAATACCTTTACGGTACGACGGCTCGAGCGTTCCCGATTTAATTCCTTTAATATTGGCTCTGGTTCTTGGTGATCAGACATACTTTTCTGGGGGAAATTTAACAATATTTGTCTTCTCATTTACCCGATTTTCTCAGCCATGAGAACCAATCTTTACAATAACTTTAGCTCTGTCAAAAAAAATACAATTTCTGTGACATAGGAACGGCGATCGCATTATTTAATAACAAACAACAAGACCGTGATTGTACTCGGATGAGTTTTATGGAGATTTCCATTCTTTTTCTGGGATTCTGGCTGTAATCATAATGTTGCGCAATGTTCCCGTGGGTAAGTCTCGCCCTCGGTGAGAAGGGACAATAACCTGAGTATCCTGATCCGCGGCGATCGCCATTTTCTATGGCTTCCTTTCTGGGAGACTAGTTCAAACCCATACCTGCATAATATACGCTCAACATCATCAGCACTCATTCTTCTGAATCGAGTCATCCGAGAATAACCTCACGGACTAATGCTCCAGGAAGAAGTTCAATGGCATCAGGCTGTAAATACAGTTCGATCGCTTCTCGTATATTATTAAGTGCTTCTTCTTCTGTAGTACCAGCGGAGAGGCATCCAGGCAACTCTGGACACCAAACTGCCCATTCGCTTATCTCTGAATCAGGTTCAAGTACGACTCGCCACTTCATGGTTTTAGATATCTATAGAACTAATCTAGATCATAGCAGACGATTCTTGGCAAGAAATTCTAGTCCAAGACAACGCACGAAACAATGAAAGTTAAAAAGGGTCGTCATATTCCGTTAACGAACCCTAAGAAAGCGGCGATCGCCTTTTTCAATCATAAATAACAAGACAGCGATCGCATTATTAATTCATGAATTGTACTATTCTAATGAAAAAAGTTTAAGTAATATACTTTATAAAAAATATACTTAAAACAGCTTAAAACTTGACTTTTATACCAAGCTGATGTAAAATAGATTTGAAAAGGAAAATAAGCTAGGTTTTTTAAGTATGATAAAGATTGATTTGAATGAAAAAATAAATCAATTAAACTACGAAAATATAATCATCCAGATCCAAAAATTCAAAAAAGAATAGAGGCGCTCTATTTAAAAAGTAAAAAAAATCAACCATAAAACTATTTGTCAAATCTGTAGAATTAGTAAAACCACATTAAGTGTCGTCCTGAGAAAATATCAAGAGGGAGGAATAGAAAAATTAAAAGAATTGAGGTATAAAGGACAAGAAAGCCAACTCAATAAGCATAATCTTAATCTAGAAAAATACTTGAGACAAAATCCTCCAAGAACAGGAAATGAAGCCAGGGAAAGAATAGAAAAATTGACAAGGAAAAAGAATAGTGTATTTTTTAGACGCTGCACAGGTTACTAGAAAACAAGACAGATAATGATGAGTTTAAAGAGCGATGCCCGTAGGGCAGGCCTGCGGCCATCGCGGCGATTCAAAATTCCCACGCACCTTGAATTATCTTAATGCGTGGGTTTAAGCCTAAAGTTGACCGCAATCAGCAATAACCACTTTTGCCTTGGGTTTTCCTGAATCGGTTACCTGCTTTTCTATCGCTGTTACAAGCTCTAATCCCATTATAAACTGCGAGGATCTAAAGCATCCCTGAGACTATCTCCGAGTAAATTAAAAGCCAAAACTGTGAGCATAATCAACAAAGCAGGAGGCCAAATTAACCAAGGTTGTAGAACTAAAATTGAAGCATTGGTTGCGAGAGAAAGTAAATTGCCCCAACTAGGATCAGGTTGTTGGATACCTAAGCCAATTAAACTTAACACTGATTCAGCTACA
Organism: Gomphosphaeria aponina SAG 52.96 = DSM 107014; assembly: GCA_016903655.1. GTDB lineage: Bacteria > Cyanobacteriota > Cyanobacteriia > Cyanobacteriales > Gomphosphaeriaceae > Gomphosphaeria > Gomphosphaeria aponina. The sequence continues at coordinate 17,346 of JADQBC010000054.1, read as the reverse complement.
ATAAATCCAGGTATTGCTAAGGTGGCAGAAATAATAATATAACTAGCTGTTTGCGGCAAAACATGACGAGTAATAATATATAATGGTTTTGCTCCCATAGACTTAGCAGCTTGGACAAATTCCTGTTCTTTAATAGACAAAACTTGTCCTCTAATTACCCTAGCTAGTCCTGACCAACTTAGAAAAGAAGTAATTAAAACAATGAGTAAAAATCTCTGAGCGCTGGTTAAACCAGGAGGTAAAACCGCAGCAAGCGCAACTAATAAATAAATTCCTGGAATGGTCATTAAAACTTCCACTAAACGCATTAAAATTGCATCTATAGTGCCGCCAAAATAACCAGAAATTCCCCCAATTAATATTCCTAAAGGAAAAGAAATAGTAATGCCCACTAACCCAATAAATAAACTAATTCTTCCCCCATGCACTAAGCGGCTAAACTGATCTCTCCCTTGTTCATCTGTCCCCAGTAAATTAATTTTACCTTCCCCAACAGTGCCAAATAAATGTCTGTCAAAGGTAATTTGGAAAAATTTATAGGGAAGACCTTGAGCAAAAAAAACTACTGGGGAAGGTTGTTTGAAGTCAACCATCAGTTCCCGTTCCCCTGTTGCTAAATCAGTGGGCCCAAGGGTTGTAGGATAGACATGGGGCCCGAGCCACTTTCCTTGAGTCGTACGCCAGTAAATTTGAGTTGGCCCTAAGAGAGAGCCATCTGTCTGGGAAACATAAGGATCATAAGGAGCAACAAAATCAGCAGCGATCGCGCTTAAATAGAAAATCAGAAGAATTACTGCCCCACACATCGCCAGCGGGTTATTTTTGAGTCTGCGCCACCAGTTCATAAAAAATCTTTTTGTTTTAGTCTTATGATAAAGGATAGACTAGGGTGGATTGATGATTTATACCACTACTGAGTTAATTCAGATTCTCGAAGAAGAACTCCGCGCCAATTGGAAGGGAGAACGGATTTTGCTGTCTTCAGCAGCCAGGTTGGCTCACCCCGTAATTGAAGCAGCTATGGATATGCGCAAAGTTGGGAAAGTGTTTGCTTATCAAGACTTTCGCCATCAAATCCATGCCTATCAACAAAAATATCAGGTTTCTGGGATTATTTGGCGCTCAATAGATTTTCAGGGAAAATCGGTGCTATATCCCGAAGTCCATAACCAGCTAATTGCCATTGCAGGGGATAAAGAAACTCTCATCGCCGCTAAAAAGTCGGTTTTGAGTTTCTGGCGAGAAGTAACTCCCCAGATGAAATTGTGGTTAGCCTGCGATCGCGAATCCCGTGAGAAAATCACTCTTGAAGTGTTTGAGGATTTGGCAAGTCAAGCAGAATGGGCGGAACTTGACGCTACTCGCACTGAGCTGTATCTTGGTTTATGTTGGGGCAATCCGAAAGAATATCAATATCTTTGGGCCAAACCAACATCAGGTTGTCATCGCATTGTTGCTGCTATTAATGAACCTAGTTCCATCAGAATCTAATATAATGGTCTGGTTAAAGCATTATGAATGGTTAATTGAAAGATTGTTATAGGCAACTATTAACCATTAAATTAACCATTAACTGATTTAATTTTAGGAGATTCGAGTATGCCAGAGGCAGTTGGTGTGATTCAAACTTTAGGTTTTCCCGCAGTTTTAGCTGCTGCTGATGCGATGGTTAAAGGTGGTCGCGTCACTTTGGTATATTTTGATATAGCAGAAAAGGGTGACTGTGTTGTTGCCATTCGCGGCACGGTTTCTGAAGTGAATATTGCCATGGAAGCTGGCAAGGTAGCGGCGAAAAATACTTTCGGTGGCGAACTTCAGTCTTATTACATTGTACCTAACCCACCAGAAAATGTGGTGGCTATTTTACCAGTGGCATATACAGAGGAATTGGAAAAGTACCGCGTCTAACACCTATTTTTCTTTGTTCCTTTTCAGAATATAATCGAAAATTGGAACAAGATAGAAAATAATTAAATTATAAATTTAGGAGATAAATTATGCCAGCTCAACCTGCGGTTGGTTCCATCGAAACAAAAGGCTTTCCTGGTATTTTAGCTGCTGCCGATGCAATGGTAAAGGCAGGACGGATAACTATAGTTGGTTATATCAGAGTTGGTAGCGCTCGTTTTAATTTGAACATCCGCGGCGATGTTTCTGAGGTGAAAGCAGCTATGACTGCGGGTATTGAAGCTGTCAATAAGACTGAGGGTGCTACCCTGGAGTCCTGGGTGATTATTCCTCGCCCCCATGATAATGTGGTAGATGTATTGCCGATTGACTTTAATGAGAAAGTTGAACCCTATCGCCTTGCTGTGGAAGGTGGAGTTATGCCTATTGCAGGCCGCCGCTAAAAGTTCACTTATCAGTTATCAGTTATCATCTCCAGAGTTGTTAATTCATATGTAACTCAAACTGCAACAGGGAAGAAGGAAACTGCAAATCCTACTTATTCACCGATGAAGTAGGTTTCTAGAGATATGTCTATATATGTTTAGGAAAATAGTAGGTGATGTATGGGGTTAGTTTCTAAACCCCTCCCCTTGTTAACTGAATAACTGTTTTAAATCCAGCGTCGCCTTAATGCGCTTAAATACATAAAAACGGGAAATTGATAGTATGCTATTACTAGCCAACCCATACAAGCTAAGTGGGCAAAAAAAGCTAATATAGTCCAGAAAATTGGAAACCAGGAGAAGGCAGTACCAGGAAGAGGGGGAAATAAATAAGCTCCGAAACCAATAATAGAAGTGGGAAGAATTACGAAAATTATGCCTGCGACTCCATAGCCCCAACCTAGTTCCATTCCCTCCTGCAACACTCTTGTCCAGGTTTTACCATTCCAGCGCCAGATTAGGGGAAGTTGAGTGTCTGCCATTTTGAGTAATTGTTGCTCTAAATTGGCAGTAAAAATATGCTGGCAAAAGTTACAAGCAAAAGCTTCCATGAGGGGCATAGAAGAAATTTTGCCCTGACGACAGACGGGACAATGATAAGCGCTGTGGTAGTTGAGAGTGGTTGTCATATTTCATCAGCTATTTTTTGAGTATATTTATTTTTGTAAAATTAAGCTATATTTGGCGGCATATTTCCTGGGCTAGGGTTAGGGGAAATGTTGCCTAATTGCTGTAGCTGTAGCTGAATTGCGTTGTGCAAGTCGGGGCGGCGGATCTCTGTACCTAGGTTAAAGTTACCTGGTGTTTCAAGAAAAATGATGCTATCTGCTAGTTGAACAGCAAATATTTGGAAAAGAATATGAGTAACAGGTGTGGGCAGGGCAATAATTTGGGGATCTTTTCTGCCTTGGAAATTACCTGCATCATTAAAGGTAGGGAAGGCGTAAATGGCGTGTTTCTGTTCCTCTGGTTTGGCGCGATTACTTACAACTTTCAATACCCATTTTTCCTCCACATTTTGGAGAATGTAATATTCTAGGTGTTGAAGTCGCTGGGCAAACAGTTTGAGTACGGGGTTGACTGCTTTTTCCATCACCTGGGAGGAAAGTCCATATTTGGGCGCTTCCTCGGCTAATAATTGAAGTTGTTCGTCTAAATCCATATTATTAATCGTTCATGGTTGATAGTTGATAGTTGATAGTTGATAGTTGATAGTTGATAGTTGATAGTTAACCATCAACCATTAACCATCAACCATTAACCATTAACTATTTTCCAACTTTAACACAGCCATAAAAGCTTCTTGTGGCACATCTACAGTGCCAATAGATTTCATGCGTTTTTTGCCTTTTGCCTGTTTTTGGAGTAGTTTCTTCTTGCGGGAAATATCCCCCCCATAACACTTAGCTAACACATCCTTGCGCAAAGCTGGGATATGTTCACTAGCAATAATTTTAGAACCGATCGCCGCTTGAATAGGTACTTTAAATTGGTGACGGGGAATTAATTCCTTGAGTTTTTCCACCAAAGCCCGCCCCACATGATAAGCTTTATCGCGGTGAACAATCATGGCTAGCGCATCCACTCCATCCCCATTTACCATAATATCCAGCTTCACTAACTCATTAACGCGGTTCTCAATGAGTTGATATTCCATACTAGCGTAACCACGAGAACGGGATTTAAGCTGGTCAAAAAAGTCTGTCACTACTTCTGCCAAAGGTAACTCATAAATCAGGGCGGTGCGGCTTTTGCTAAAATATTTCATATCTTTAAATTCCCCTCGCCGAGTTTGACATAACTCCATGAGTGTACCTACATAGTTTTCTGGGGTAAGTATTTCCATATTAATATATGGCTCTTCTATTTTTACTCGTTTTTGGGCTGGTGGTAATTGACTGGGGTTATCAATTTCCATCACCTGTCCGTCGATGGTGGTGACACGATAAACTACCGAAGGTGCGGTGGTGATCAAGTCTAGGTTATATTCTCGTTCTAATCTTTCTTGGACTATTTCCATGTGGAGTAGGCCCAAAAAGCCGCAACGAAAGCCAAAACCCATAGCACTGGAGGTTTCTGGTTCGTAGGAGAGAGCTGCGTCATTGAGTTTGAGTTTTTCGAGAGCATCCCGTAAATCTGCATATTGGTCTGAGTCTGTGGGAAACAAACCACAGAAAACCATTGGTTTGGCTTCTGTGTAACCTGGTAAAGGTTCCACAGCGGGCCGATTGGCTAAGGTAATCGTATCCCCTACACGAGCATCTTCTACAGTTTTAATAGCTGCGGCTAAATAACCTACTTCCCCAGCGTGAAGTTCATCTACCTGGATCTGGTGAGGGGAAAGTATGCCCAACTCATCAATGTCGTATTCTTTCAAGGATGCCATCAGTCGAACGCGATCGCCTTTTTTCAATTTCCCATCCATGACGCGGAAATAGACGATTACTCCGCGATAGGCATCATAATAGCTATCAAAAATCAAAGCTCTGAGGGGTTGATCTACCGTATCTGCTGGTGGTGGTACTAACTTGACAATGGATTCTAAAATCTCATTTACTCCTAAACCCATTTTTGCAGATGCGTGGATGATTGCGCTACAATCTAGACCGACTATCTCTTCTATTTCCTCGGCTACTCGATCTGGTTCTGCTCCAGGAAGGTCAATTTTATTTAAAACTGGGATAATTTCTAGATTGTTGTCGAGGGCGAGATAGACATTGGCTAAGGTTTGCGCTTCCACTCCCTGGGAAGCATCTACCACTAATAATGCTCCTTCACAGGCGGCTAGAGAACGGGAAACCTCATAGGAAAAATCTACGTGACCTGGAGTATCAATGAGATTGAGAACATAATCGTGACCATCACTCGCTTTATAGTTCATACGAGCAGCTTGGAGTTTGATGGTTATTCCCCGCTCCCGCTCTAAGTCCATGTTGTCGAGGAATTGTTCTTTCATTTCCCTTTGAGCTACAGTGCCAGTCTTCTGTAACATTCTGTCAGCGAGAGTTGATTTTCCGTGATCTATGTGGGCAATAATCGAGAAGTTGCGGATGCGAGAGACGGGAACGTCAGTCATAACAGGGGTTCACCAAAAAAAAACAATATCCTTAATTTATTTTAATATTTATTTGGTTAATTCGGTGGAATTGACCTCAAAAGCAATAGTACAATGGAAAAAGAGAGGGAGGATGAAACCTATGAACAATAATATTTTGTCTTCTCAGCGTGAGGCTGAAAAGATTGAAATGTCTATCCATTTGGATGTGGAGCTTGTAGAGCAAATTAAACATCTGACTAAAGATCCCAGTCGGGTGATTGAAACGGCACTGAAGGAATGGCTGAAAGGGGAACGGGATCAAGATGATGATCTTACTCGTACTTTTAGACGTAACCCTCCTGTCCCGCCAAGGGGTGAGTGGAATGATTGAATAATGGTTGATGATTAATGGTTAATGGTTGATGGTTAATGGTTGATGGTTAACTATCAACTATCAACTATCAACTATCAACTATCAACAATTAACAATCAACCATCAACAATTAACAATTAACAATTAACTAAGGTGAATTATGTCAACATTAGCTTTAACTCCTGAAAATGTGGAGACTGTTTTGGATGAAATGCGCCCTTATTTGATGGCTGATGGGGGTAATGTGGAGCTTGTCGAAATTGATGGCCCTATTGTTAGACTACGCCTTCAAGGTGCTTGTGGATCTTGCCCTAGTTCAACTATGACTCTGAAAATGGGGATTGAGCGTCGTTTGCGGGAATTTATCCCAGAAATTGCTGAAGTTGAACAGGCTCTCTAAGCTCTTTTTCTGCTCATCGGTAATAGGTATTTTACTTAATACCTATTGCCGATTTTTAATGATTGTTTCTGCTTCTGAATTACAAGATTTACATATATTGAGGATAGTGAGGAGATCATTCATCAACGCCAATAATTTTAAATAGTGTCACAATATATCCCCAACCCTAAGTTTTATAGTATAAAACTTATTTTTTACAGTAATTCATGTTTTTAGTGAATAAAACTTGTCCTATTATATTCTGTTGTGATTAATTTTGGCATCTTATCAAAGGGCTTGGAAAAAAGGACTTGGTTTCCAAGCCTCTATGGGTGAAATAATTTACAATCGGGATATTAGCAATGGATTTGCTACAATAATTGATCATAGTGATTGAAATTGCCAATTATGCCATCCTCTCATTCAAAGTTTAACTATCCTCTCGCTCGCCAAGTTTCTCAAGTTGATAATTATCATGGGATTGAGGTAAAAGACCCCTATCGCTGGTTGGAAGATCCAGACGGGGAAGCAACTAAAACCTGGGTAGCAGCAGAGAATAAAATTACCTTTGGTTATCTTGAGCAAATTGCAGCGAGAGAAGATATTAAAGTGCGCATTACTAAACTGTGGAATTACGAAAAGTTTGGTATTCCTTTTAAAGAAGGGGAAAACTACTTCTATTTCAAAAATGATGGTCTGCAAAATCAAAGTGTTCTCTATACTTTAACCTCCCTTGATGCTCCTGCCAGGGTACTTTTAGATCCGAATACTCTTTCTGAAGATGGGACTGTTGCTTTAGCTGGTTTATCCATTAGTAATGATGGTAAATTTATGGCCTATGGTTTGTCTAGTTCTGGGTCAGATTGGGTAGAATGGAAAGTGCGGGATGTGGCAACAGGAAAAGACCTTTCAGACCATCTTCAATGGGTAAAATTTTCTGGTGCTTCCTGGAGGAAAGATAATCTGGGTTTTTTCTATAGTCGTTATGATGAACCCAATGCAGCTACTAAATTAGAGGATGTTAATTATTTCCAGAAATTATATTACCATCGTTTAGGAACTCCCCAAGCAGAAGATACCTTGATTTATCATCGTCCTGACCAGAAAGAATGGGGTTTTAGTGGTAGGGTAACTGAAGATGGACGTTATTTAATTATTTCTGTTTGGCTTGGTACTGACTCGAAAAATTTGGTATTTTTTCAGGATTTACAAGCAGCAACTGGGGAGGTTGTGGAATTAATTAGTGAGTTTGAAGCTAATTATAGTTTTATTGATAATGATGGTTCTGTTTTTTGGTTTCGCACGGATTTAAATGCGCCCCGTGGTCGGGTAATTGCTATTGATATTAATATCCCTCCCGCGGTTCGGGAGGGTAAGGGGAGAATAACAGAAGTTATTTCCCAACGAGATGAAACTTTAGAAGGGGTAAGTCTGCTCAATAATCAGTTTGTGGCAGATTATTTAAAAGATGCTCGTTCATCGATTAAAATTTTTAATTTGGATGGGAGTTTTTGCCGCGAAATAGAATTACCTGGAATTGGATCTGCTGGGGGTTTTGGCGGGAAACGTTATGATACAGAAACTTTCTATTCTTTTACGAGTTTTACTACGCCGCCAACTATCTATCGCTATGATCTGGTGACAGGTGAAAGTCGGGTTTTTCGCCAGCCGAATGTGGATTTTAATCCAGATGAATATGAAATTAAGCAAGCTTTTTATACCAGTAAAGATGGGACACAAATTCCCATGTTTATTACCCATAAAAAGGGTTTAAAATTAGATGGGAATAATCCTACTTATTTGTATGCCTATGGTGGTTTTAATGTTTCTCTAACTCCTAGTTTTTCTATTAGTAATATTATCTGGATGGAAATGGGAGGAGTTTATGCAGTACCTAATTTAAGAGGGGGTGGAGAATATGGGGAAGAATGGCACCAAGCAGGGATGAAATTAAAGAAACAAAATGTTTTTGATGATTTTATTGCGGCTGCAGAATGGTTGATAGCAAATAAGTACACTAATACTAAGAAATTGGCTATTGGTGGGGGAAGTAATGGGGGTTTATTGGTGGGGGCTTGTATGACGCAACGCCCAGATTTATTTGCAGCAGCATTACCTGCAGTGGGAGTAATGGATATGTTGCGTTTCCATAAATTTACCATTGGTTGGGCCTGGTGTTCTGAATATGGTAGCCCAGAAAATGAAGCGGAATTTAAGGCTTTATTTGCTTATTCTCCTTTGCATAATTTACAATCAGGTATCAGTTATCCTGCTACTTTAATTACTACTGCTGACCATGATGATCGGGTTGTCCCTGCACATAGTTTTAAGTTTGCTGCTGCTTTACAAGCTGCTCATTCAGGAGATAATCCTGTTTTAATTCGCATTGAAACTAAGGCGGGTCATGGTGCAGGTAAACCTACCAGTAAGATTATAGAAGAAATTGCAGATAAGTGGGCTTTTTTGGTGGCAGTTCTTGATGTGAATGTGGCAGAATAATAAGACGGTGGGCAAAAAACCCACCTGACTTTGATTTCATACTCTCAAAAATCATGTTATAGCACCTCCTAAATTAGATTGTGGTAAAGTTTGTTGGACATTGTAGGGGGCGTTACCCTAGTTATCAACTGACTTACCCAGGGGGGTTTACATTCGCTCTAATACCTTAATGCCTAACAAGAATAACCCCAATTTTAGGGTACGCGCAGTTAAATCTGATAACATTAACCGCGAAGTGCGCCAAGGTTCTTCTGCTTGTAAAACGGGACATTGGTCATAAAATTGATTAAACTTCTGACTCAATTCATATAAATACTGACAAAGACGATTGGGCAGTAAATCTCTTTCTACTTCGGCAATAATTTCACCCAAATGTAAAATATGTTTTGCTAGCACTAATTCTGTTTCTTCTTTTAACAGTATTTGCGCACTATTCCCCAACTGAGTAAAATCAATCTTTCCCTTCCGACTAATTCCCTGTACCCGCACATAAGCATAAAGAAGATAAGGAGCAGTATTACCTTGGAGAGCCAGCATTTTATCGTAACTAAAAATATAATTAGTAAGACGATTTTGACTCAAATCTGCATATTTGACTGCACTTAATCCTACAACTTTAGAAACATTGGCAATAAATTCTTCAGTTTCTTCTCTACCTTCTGTTGTTAATCTAGTTTCCAAATCAGCACGAGTACGGGCGATCGCTTCAGCTAACAAATCCTTTAACCGTACTGTTTCCCCAGAACGAGTTTTAATTTTTTTCCCATCTTCCCCCAATACCAACCCAAAAGGTACATGAACAATTTCCACATTTTCTGGCAACCAACCCGCTCGTTTTGCCACTTGAAAAAACTGAGCAAAATGATTAGCTTGACCAGCATCTGTTACATAAACAATTCGTTGAGCCCCATCTTCCTGAATGCGATATCTTAAAGCAGCCAAATCAGTAGTGGCATAATTATAACCCCCATCTGATTTTTGCACAATTAAAGGTAAAGGTTCACCTTCTTTATTGGTAAAACCTTCTAAAAAAACACACTTAGCTCCAGCATTTTCTTCTAACAAACCTTGCTTGGTCAAATCATCAATTACTGCGGAAAGTAAAGGATTATAAAAAGACTCACCCCGTTCTGTTAATTGAACATCCAGCAAGTCATAAATTACTTGAAATTCCCGACGAGATTGCTCACAAAGTAAGCGCCAACCATGGAGACTATCTTCTGCTCCAGCTTGCAACTTTACCACTTCTTGGCGAGCTATTTCCCGAAATTCCTCATCCTCATCAAAACGTGCTTTTGCCTTCTTATAAAGAGCGACTAAATCCCCCAAATCTAAAGCATCAGCAGTAGTTAAAGCTGTGGGATAAACTTCCCGTAAATAGGCGATTAACATCCCAAATTGAGTACCCCAATCCCCCACATGATTTAGTCTTAATACATCATGTCCCCGAAATTCTAAAATTCTGGCAATGGAATCACCTATAATTGTAGAACGGAGATGACCAACGTGCATTTCTTTAGCGATATTAGGACTAGAAAAATCAACAACTTCCCTTTGTGGGTGTTGAGCTTTTTCTACCCCCAAACGTGGATCTGTTTGGAGAGCACTTAATTGAGTTTCCAAGTAAGCAGGTTTCAAGGTAATATTAATAAAACCAGCGCCTGCTATTTCCAGAGGTTTGCAAAAATAAGATAGATTTACATTAGCTATTAATTGTTCAGCGATCGCCCTGGGTTTTTGTTGCAATTGTTTTGCCAAAGAAAGAGCCACATTTGACTGATAATCCCCAAATCTCGGGTTACTTGCAGGCACAACCTGGGGGTCAACTTCTCCTATTTCAGGGCCAAAAGCAGCCACTAAAGCTGCACTAAAACCATTTCTTAATTCATCAATAATCATTATTTTTTGTTGATTGTTAATTGTTGATTGTTGATTGTTGATTGTTAATTGTTGATTAAACCTATGCTCGAAATTTACAGCGCAAATGTGGACAGCAGAAACCTGGAGAAACCAGGTTTCTTCAGGGTGGTTGTGAATTTATGTAGCACTTTTGGGGTTTCCCTTGAAGAAACTTGGCTTACGCCAAGCAGCTTCGCGGTACTCTAGTTGTGCTTTGGATTATGTAACCTCGGAAGATCAACAATCCCGTTTAACTTTCAACGTTACCTATATTCTAACTCATCTAGAAAAATTTGTCAAGGGTTCGGGGAAATTTTTGGGGATTTTCAACAGGTAATTTTCCCTATGAGGTTTTTTTTGAGGTAAGTATGAAAAAAGATGTTGGGAACAGCTCAATTTAAGGCAACCATCAACCATCAACCATCAACCATCAACCATCAACCATCAACCATCAACCATCAACCATCAACCATCAACCATCAACCAATTCAAGAATGAGGGTCTCCAAATAATACCATTGAACAGGTCAATACCTTAATTACCTCAGTGGTGATATCACTCACTGCTAGACCTCCTCCAGCAGTGCGACGGCGAGTAGAGTGGAGAATTACCAGATCTATTGCTTCAGCAGCTCTAATAATCACCCGCCCTGGAGCATCATCTACAATAGTTTTAATTTCTGCAACATGATGTAGTTTTTGTTGGTTAACAACTTGGGACAACTCCTGCTCAAAAAAAGTTATTTGTTCTAAGGGCGTACCCCGACCAGCTACATGGAGTAAAGTCACAGAAGCCTGATTTATATCGGCAAAAATTTGAGCAAATTTTACCGTTCTCATTGATTGAGGTGTAATATTTTTCATTGGCACCAAAATCCGCTGGATATTAGTAGGTTCATCCAACAGACGCATTACAGCAACAGGACAGTGAGAAGACCAAAAAACACTATCAATCACATTGCCAAACAAAAACGAGCGCAAACCTGTAGTTTTACCCCAACCCATGACAATTAAACTAGCATTTTCTTCTCTCGCAGCGCGAGAAATACCGCGAGCTGGGTCATCATCAATGCGGATTTTTGGTGTAGCTTCCACGTCAAACTTCTGACTAATTTTGACAGCGCGGTTAACCAACCGAGTACTAAACCTCAAAGCTTTATTAAGCTGGGGTTCATCCATATGAACATGAGCATTAGCAATGGATAGGGGTATAATCTGACCAGATTCATGGCGAGCTATCATAGCTGCGACTCCAATCAAATGCCGCTGGGTATGAGGATTAGAAACTGGCACTACCACAGTAAATACATGATGTTCAACAGTTGAGGGACTTTGGGAGTCATCTGCTTCCGACTCAATGGTAGTCTTGGGTATAGGTAGTTTTTTCGCAAAGCGCGCTGTCAAAACTGGCCCGAGAATAGAAGTCACCAGCATCAAAACAATCACACTGTTAAAAACTGATTCACCAATCAATCTTTCTCCCATGTCATTTTCGGTTTGGAAAGCAACCAAAGCAGCGGCTAAAGTTGCCGCTACCTGGGGTAGAGATAAAGACCACATGGTCAACATTTCGTTCCAGTTATAGCGATAGAGCAGTTTGGCTGTAGCTGCAGCCAGAAATTTGGACCCAATTAACCCGCCGACAATTGTCAGCATCAGCGCAAAATCAGATTGGATAGTTTGGATAAACACAGGGAGATTGATAAGTAAACCCGTATCGATAAAGAAACAGGGAATAAAAAGGGTACTCCCCACAAATACCACCTTTTCTTCCACAGGGCCATGTCCCACCACTTCATTTACCGCTAAACCTGCCAGAAATGCGCCTACAATCTTATCTACATTAATAATCTGCGCTCCCACTGAGGCGAGAAAAAGGGCTAGGAGAACGAATAAAAACTGATTGCTTTGTTCATCCCCAGTGCGACGGAAGTATTCTTTTCCTGCCCATTTCAGACCGAATGAGACAGTAACTGTATATATGGCTAATTCGAGCAACTGGATTGTCAGACTAGCGGCGGAAAATTCCCCAGAATGGATAGATAAACAAATGGCTAATACTAACAATGCCCCAATATCAGTAAAGATGGTCGCGCCAATGGTAACAATTATTGCTTCATTTCTTAATACTCCTAAGCGGTTGACAATGGGATAGGCTAAAAGGGTGTGGGAAGCTAATAAAGAGCCTATAAGTATAGAACTATTCCAACCCATGCCAAAAATCCGCCCAATCAAAGTACCAACAATTAGGGGGATTGCGAAAGTAGCAAAACCGAAGCCCATGGAACGGTCTTTCTTTTTGCTAAATTCCGCCAGGTCAGTTTCTAGTCCAGCCACAAACATGAGATAAATTTTGCCGATATCTGAGAGCAGCTTCATACTTTCCGATTCTGCATCGAGAAGCTGCAAGCCATTTTGCCCTAGTACTACTCCCGCAAACAGCAGACCTACCAAGCCAGGTAATCGCAGTCGCTCGAAAACTGGCGGCAATGTCAAGATGACCAGCAGCAGAATGGTAAAAGGGACAATCGGACTATCTGGCAGGAATTTGAGTATTTGTTCCATAAGGAGAGGTTTTAATTACTTTTAATTTAATCTTTAAATCAATAATTGGATACTTCTCCTCTTAATGGATAATAAATAATTAAAAATAAACAATCAACAATTGAAATATCGAGTTTTAATTGAGCAAGATGAAGATGGCATTTATGTTGCTGAAGTCCCAAATTTACCAGGTTGTATTTCCCAGGGCAAGAGGCGAGCAGAAGCATTATTAAACATTAAAGAAGCTATTCTATTATATTTAAAAAGCTTAGAAGCACACAATGAACCTGTCCCGCCGCCAATCTCTTTGTGAGTAAATTACCTCTTGTTGCTGGTCGTGAAGTGGTTAAAACAAAAGGGTGCGTTCAGAACGCACCCAATAAATTTAAACCAATTTCAGGTTAGGATATTCGGCGAGAATATCATCAGTAGTGAGGGTATCTCCTGGTGCTTGAGGAGTCCATAAAACCTCGATTGCTAATAGGCGATCGCTGCCTATGCCTCCTATTTGTTGCAAAGCAGAGCGCATATTTTCTGAATTATTTATGGCAGGTAATTCTAATTTTCCCGTTGCCCCCACAATAATGGTAACAATGATATATTCCCCGCCATTTTCATCAGTTTTAACCAGGTTAGAAGAGCTTTCCCTCCCTCTCAATTGATTATTATAATTTGAGAGTGTTTCTTCAGAAAATTTGCTTCTTTCCTCCAAAGATAACTGATTAAACTTCGCTTCTGCTGCTTCCAAAGCTGTTTTTTGTGATTCTGTCGCTCCATATACCCAGTATTCGGGGTGACGCAATAAAGCCAGGGTAGCTTCCTGCAATACTAATGCCCTACCTGAAGCTGTACCAGTATCGGCGGTGCGAGCTAAATCATCCAACTCTTTTTGTAGTTCACGGGCTGAAGCAAGTAAACCAACTTGCACTTTCCCGACGGCAACTTGAAGATTATTATGATTTTCTCCTCCATCTGCTGCATTGCGGAAGCTATTCACTAAAAAATTAGCAATGGAGATCAAGATGAGGATGGTGAATAAACCCCCAAACCCGCCGCCAAAACCAAAGAAAGGCAATAAAAAAGGGAAACCAAACCCACCGCCACCACCATAACCAGGAGAGCGAGTGCCTCCCCCTGAAGGTTGAGTACGACTGGGGGAGCTAAAAGAACCTCCCCCAATTCTGCCGCCAGTACGACGTGCTGCTAAAGCATCTCCTCCATTCCCTAGAATGAGGGTTAAAACCAATCCCAAAACAAAAAGGGATCTTAACCACGTTGGAAGTTTTTTCTTATACATCTGCCTAACTCTGCCTCATTATCAATTATTAATTTATCGCACTTCCTCAAAGTAAGTATCTGTACATCAATTAGGCAAACCGAACCTTTGTTGAGGTTAACCACCACCAACAATTGTAACTACTTCGATGCGATCGCCTTCTTTCAGTGTTGTTTTTTCCCAATTTTGCCGCTGGAGAATCTCCCCATTATATTCCACCGCAATTAAACGTGGGTTAAATTCTAATTGTGTTAATAGTTTTAGCAATAAAGTTTCCCCTTCACAATCATGGATTTTTCCATTTACTTTTAGAGTAATTTTTGACATATTTCTTACCTAACATTAAGATTTTGAAGAAGGTTGATTCATTAAGCGAGAAATAAAATATTGAGTTACTAAACTTGGTTGTTCTGACTCCATTATCCCCCGAACCACCGCCACTCTTTTTGCCCCTGCCCCAATCACTTCATCCAGGTTATTTGGCTCAATCCCTCCAATAGCAAACCAGGGAATAGAAGCGTGTTTAGTGGCATAGGCCACATAATCTAAACCTGCCGCTGCTTTGCCTGGTTTCGTCGGCGTTTCATATACTGGGCCCACCCCAATATAATCGGCACCTTCAGCGATCGCCCGCTGCATTTCTTCTGGATTTGTTGTTGATTTTCCCACCAATTTTTGCCCCCCTAAAACCTGCCTGGCAAGGGCGATCGGCAGATCATTTTGTCCTAAATGAACTCCATCTGCATTGACTGCATTAGCTAGATCTACCCGATCATTAACAATAAACAATGCTCCATAACTATGGCATAATTTACACAATTTATAAGCAGTTGCCAAGCGTAAGCGATCTTCTGCTTCTTTTTCTCGATACTGCACTAAAGTTAATCCTCCTTGGAGAGCAGCCTCCACCACTTCTAGTAACTGAGATGAAGGAGAAGTTATCAAATAGAGAAGAGACTCTTGCAACTTTTGCTGACGGCGGTATGAAATCAAATTACTTTCCAAACTATACACTTGATAGCGCATTTTTTTACAAGCCGTTCCCATTTCTGGGTTGTACAATTTCCCATACTCTTCCAATACCCGCAAAGCTTCTTGCACCCGACAGAGGTTAGCCTGCAATAGCTGCTCGATGTTACTCCGTTGTTCTTCTTGCGGATGGGTTAACTCAGTGCCTGGGTCATTTGGAGTATCCCGTGCCATACGAAATTCTTCTTGATGCCAGCTTCCTAGTTGCTGGCGCATTTCCTTACATTCCCCTGCCCATTGGCTATGATTCAAACCCAATCTACACCATTCTTCAATAATTCTTAATCCTTCCCTAGCTCGATCCAAATTAGCATCTAATATGCGATAAATCGCCATCTCTTGATTTGTAATTTTCACCATATTGTTACTTTTTAAGTATTCATTTAATTTTTCCCGCCTCAACAACAAGAATTTGAGAAGCTTTCAGCCACTGAGGATCAAAAGCATTAAGGTGGGTAGTAGTAATGAGAGTTTGAAAGCGATCGCCTAAAGCGAGTAATAACTGATTTTGCCGATGAGGATCCAATTCTGCCAAAACATCATCTAATAATAACAAAGGCGGTTCGCCCACCACTGCTGCAATTAATTTTAATTCTGCCAATTTCAGAGCAAGAACAAGAGTTCGCTGTTGTCCTTGAGAACCATAAGACCGAGCGGGGGTATGATTAATCATAAACTCTACCTCATCCCGATGGGGGCCCACCACTGTAGTTCCCAAATTTGTCTCAGCCTGGCGGCGCTGTTGAATTTTCTCTAAAAATGCTTCCCTCACCTTCTCTGGATCATCCTCTAAAGGGGCAACATTAGGAGTATATTTTAATTCCAATAACTCTGTTTTCCCACTAATACTAGCGTGCCATTCTAGAGCTAGAGGAGCAAGTCTTTCAATTACTCTAGCTCTTCTCCGAGTTACTCTAGCTCCTGTAGTCGCCAACTGTTCATCCCAGAGTTTTAATTGCTGCATCGAAGATTTTACGAGAGTTTCTTCTTGGCTGATTTTTTTTAATAAAGCATTACGCTGGCGCAAAACTTGTTGATATTGCTGTAAAATATAGGCATAAACTGGTTCTAATTGAACTAACAGCCCATCTAGCCAATGGCGGCGATTTTCAGGACTACCTCGCACCAGTTCGAGATCCAAACTGGAAAACTGCACCGAGTTTAATATTCCCAGGATGTCCAAATGGCGGCGTAAAGTTTCTCCATTTAACATTACACTTCGCCTTTGGTGGGGGCGTAAAGTTAATGCCAGATGTTGCTCTGCATAGCGACGTTCGCAGATAGCAGCAATTTGTCCTACAGTTGCTCCCTCCATAACTAAATCGCGCTCGCGGGTTGTGCGATGACTTTTGAGGGTTGAGAGTAACTCCACAGCTTCAAGTAGGTTTGTCTTCCCCTGAGCATTATCCCCCAATAAAATCGTCTTGTGATCATTAAACTCCACCTGCTGTTCCCCATAATTTCTAAATGAGTGCAGGTGCAGTTTTTTTAAGTACATTCTTTTTTTTCCTGCTACTACAATTTTCTCTCCTTAACTTTATAACAGTAATCAGTCCCTCTTACCAAGTTTGAGGAATAGTTTATAATAAATAAAGTGGTTTGTTGATGCAAGAGGTGAATTAAAATGACCATGAGTTTTATTAGTCCAAAAACAGATTTTGCTTTTAAAAGAATCTTTGGGGCAGAAGAAAGTAAAGCTATTTTAATTAGCTTTCTCAATAGCATAATTTATGCAGGTCGCCCTGTAATCCAGGATTTAGAAATTCTTGACCCTTACAATGGGAGAATGTTACCAGGTTTGAAAGACAGTTATTTAGATGTCAAAGCAGTTTTAGATAACAAGTCGCGAGTAATAATTGAAATGCAGGTAATCAATAAAGGTTCTTTTGAGAAAAGGGTAGTTTATAACTTAGCAAAA
>JADQBC010000103.1 GCA_016903655.1 Gomphosphaeria aponina SAG 52.96 = DSM 107014 | reverse complement strand
ATCGTCATAAATATTGAAGAAAAAGTTAGTAGCATTGCCCACCCTATATGTAGGGGCACGGCATTGCCGTGCCCCTACATAGTAGATTCAAACTCTCTGGCGCTATTTATGTAGGGTAGGCATTGCCGTGCCCCTACATAGGAGATTCAAACTCTCTGGCGCTATTTATGTAGGGTAGGCATTGCCCTACTACTGTATCCATTATTATGTAGGGTAGGCATTGCCGTGCCCCTACATAGTAGATTAAAACTCTCTGGCGCTCTTTATGTAGGGTAGGTATTGCACTACTACTGTATCCATTATTATGTAGGGTAGGGGATCCTCTTTTTCTCTTCTCTAGACTATAAACCATTTGGTGTTCACAGAATTTTTTGATTTTTTTCTAAAAAGGTTAACTACGCGGGAATAAATCTTGAGAGGGGGCGCTAAAGCGCAACTACGAGCAAAAAAAAAAGTTAGTAGTTGCGCTTTAGCGCCCTCTAAGAGGAATAAATATTGAAGAAAAAGTTAGTAGCATTGCCCACCCTACTGGATTAAAACTCTCAAATGGCGCTAAAGCGCAACTACGAGCAAAAAAAAAGTTAGTAGTTGCGCAAAGCGCGCCTTCTAAGAGGAAAATGAGGGCTAAAGCCCTCATTACCAACAATATAAATAATCTTTTGTGGAAATGTCTATTGATCAATAGTTAAAATTGACAAATTTGGCAACAGCAGCTACAAATTCTTTGGTTAATTCATAGGGTAAAACATTGCGCCCAGGAAGTAAATAACCTTGACTATTAGGCAGATTTTTGAGATATAATTCTAATCTTTCTTCTGGTTTTTCTTTGATCCCACTTCTACTAATATTAGAGGCTTTTTCGCCAATTAATACTAACGTTGGTTGAGTAATTTTCCCCATTGATTCTGCATAATCTTTGCGCCAAAATCCTGCTAGAAAAGAAAAAACTGCATAACGACTTTTGGGATTAACTGCTCCTTTTTCTAGTTCATCTAACCATTGATTATCAACTGTTTCAGCATCAGCAAATAGTTGACGAATGGAAAAAGATTCAATAAATTGACGACGGCGAGCATATTGATAAAATGCCCTACCTAAAGGAGAATTAAATAACAAATTCCACAGGAGTTTTTGTTGTTGGGGGTTGCTGGCTTTAGTCATAATTTGCCAACCTGGTGGCCCTGCTAAAACTAAACCTTTGATAAGTTGGGGGCATTTTTCTATTAAAGATATTGCTACTGCAAGTAATGCACCTTGTACCACCACAATTACTGGTTTTTTAATCACAGTTTCTACCAAGTATTGTAATTGTTCAGCCCAATCACTAGGATCATAAGCAACACTAGGCATATCACTAGCACCACAGCCAAGTAAATCGGGATTATAAAGGGGTTGTTTTTGACCAGTTGCTAACCAAACATCGGTAAAACGTTGCCAAAAATTGCCCGATAAACCTACCCCAATGGGATGAATTAATAATAATGGTAGGTTGTCTTCTGCATCTTGGGGAGTATGAACTTGATAAGCACAACGGAAATTTTTCCAGGTATAAAATTTGGGATTTGATGATGTCATTGTTTTAAGATTTGATATTGTGAGCCAAGCAATGAGATAATAAAATCGGTAGAAATAAAGAGGAATGAGATATGAAAGCTATTGTCATGACAGCAGCAGGTACTCCTGATGTTCTACAAATGCGGGATGTGCCAAAACCAAAGATTGAGCAACCAACGGAAATACTGGTGCAACTCAAGGCAGCAGGAGTTAACCCCATTGATACTAAATTACGTGGTCGCGGGACATTTTATCCAGAGCAAATGCTAGCTATTTTAGGTTGTGATGGTGCTGGAGTGGTAGAAGCAGTGGGTTCGGGGGTTACTAAGTTTCAACCAGGGGATGAGGTTTATTTCTGCGCTGGGGGACTGGGGCTTCAAGGGACTGGGAATTATGCTGAATTTACAGTGGTCGATGAGCTTTGTGTTGCTCATAAACCTGCTTCTCTCTCTTTTCCTGAAGCTGCTGCTGCACCCTTAGTTTTAATTACTGCTTGGGAATCATTATCTGACCGAGCTAGACTGAAAACAGGTCAAAAAGTTTTAATTCATGCTGGTGCAGGTGGTGTTGGTCATGTGGCGATCCAGTTAGCCAAACTTGAAGGAGCAGAAGTTTGTACTACTGTAAGTTCTCAAGACAAAGCAAGATTAGCGCGTCAGTTTGGTGCTGACTATCCCATACTTTATCAACAAAATGACTTTGTGGCCGCTACCCTTGACTGGACTGGGGGAGAAGGGGTAGATGTAGCTTTTGATACTGTAGGAGGAAAAACCTTTTTTGATACTTGCGCAGCAGTACGAGTGTATGGAGACCTGGTGACAATTCTTGAACCAGATTCTAGTGTAGGCAACTTGAAAGTTGCACGCAATCGGAATTTGCGCATTAGTTTAGAATTAATGCTTACTCCAGGTTTACAAGGATTGGTTAGTGCCCAAAAACAGCAAACAGAAATTCTCAAACAATGTGCTAATTTCTTTGATGAAGGTCAATTGAAAATCCATCTGAGTCAAACTTTTCCTCTAGAAGCTGCTGCTGCAGCTCATTTGGCCATAGAAACAGGTTCAACTACTGGGAAAATTGCTCTAATTATGGAATAACTGGAATATTTTTATTAGAAAATATCTAGTGATGCCCTATTAGATGCAACACTCTAATTTTTTAACTTGAGTTACCCGATCTTATTGCTGCTCATATCCTCATTTTTACTAATTTTTTGATTGACAACTAAGTTATATTCCGTGTTTTTACTTAATCCAAATAGGTAGTTTTCTCCTTGCATTGAATTAATTTGACCTTTATAATTAGTTAAGGGCAAAAACAATTGAGTTTAACCCCTTAATTTAATGCTAGCAGAAAAATTTTTTTTTTTACAGAATCATCCCCCAGTATGGCTGAAAAAAGCATTTATTTATTAATTTTATTTTCCGAATTAGGAAAAGTTTTTTATAACCGATAAACTTGTTCAATTTTAACAAAGGGGATTTAAATGCAGTGAATAATTCATATCTAAATCAAAAACATTGTTCTTTTTGCGGACAATTCCAGCTAGAAGGACATCGAGGCGGTCACTGTGAGCAACTTAATGTATTAGTCAAAGGAAGTTGGAATGCTTGTCCATTTTTTGTGCCGAGGTTTACTTCTTTGATCGAGGAATTAAACAAACAAAAACATAAGCATAGTTTAATTAAACATCGATTAAAAGCTTTAATCAATCGTAGTTACTCAAAACCTCTCTTTCTCATTAATTCTTTAAATGATTGCTTAGAAAGAGTTGAGGTAAGTAAAATTCAAGAGTCACAAAATTTACAGTTAGTTGGGAAGAATTAGCTTTGACTGATTTAGAAATTCAACTCCTGACGCAGACGATAAATAATAGTATTAGGTTCTATTTTAGTAAGAATTTCTTGGATCACAGTACTTGGTCCTAATGGGCCCCAGGAAGAGCCTTTTTCTAAGTATTCTTGGGCGACTCTACCTACAGTATAAGCTCCATAACCAGCAATACCAGCTTGAGTAAAAGCAGTACTCGCATAGGTAGTAAAAGCGGCGGGACTTTCAAAAGCACTGGTAAAAGCAGCAGTAGTTTTTCCCAAGCCTAAAATTAGACTACTACCAATTTCACTTAACAGCAATCCGCCAGAACTAAGAAGAATTTTACGCCAAAGTTTGCCTGCTTCATAACTGGTCATGGGTAATCCATATAACCTAGCTAAAGCACGAATTAAGGCTAAATCTGTCACCATTCCCCCAATTAAATCAAGTATAGCAAAGGGATTAATTGCTACTGCTAATGCTTTATATTTTGCATATCGCCAGATAATTTCCTCTGCTTCTTCTTGGCGCAAGTCAATGGTTTTTTTGGCGATGTTTTCCTCGGCAACTTTGGCTTGGGATAAGGCGTTAAGTGCCAAAAGAGTACGCCCTTCTCGATTTAAAATATTGAGGATGGTTTCTTTTAATTCATCGATTTGGGGTGGTGGTGTTTCCCATTCTTGGGTGACTTTTCCATCTGGCCATTCTACCCGCACACAGATGGGTTGGGGTTCAGCCGCCACCATCACTATTTCATTTTTAGATAGTATTTGTGGCAAATTGCGATCGCCTTCTCCTGTCCCCAATCTTAATAGTTGTTGATAAATTGCTTCTCGGTCTTTTTCTGGATAAAGATCTACTTTATTAAATACTAAGATTAGTGGTTTTTGACTTTGACGCAGTTCACATAAAGCTTGGTATTCGGTGCGAGTGATATCTCCAGCTACCACAAATAAAATTAAATCTGATTGACGGGCTACTTCTGTGGCCATGTCAGCTCTAGTTTGTCCTGCTATTTCATCTAAACCTGGGGTGTCGATCAATTCTACCTGTACTTTACCGCTTTCTGGAGTCCAACGGACAGATTTAGGCCAGGTGGTGACTCCGTTAATCGGGCCTGTTTGCAGTACTTTTTGCCCGAGTAATCCATTTACTACTGCTGATTTCCCACGACTTACTAAGCCAAATGCCGCAATTCTAATTACTTTTTGGTCCAGTTTATCTAGAGCTGATTTTAAGGATTGTAAATCATTACGCACTGCTGCTTGCAGTTCTATATTCGGCGGGTAATTCCAGTGGCGACGAAAGCTGGAATACCAGGATAGTGCTTGTTGCAAACAGGCACGGGCTTGATTAAAATGGGTTTCTTGTTGTGTTTGATTCAAGGTTTTGTTAATAATCTATTGGCTTTTATGACTATGAAAAGTGCTAATTTTTTTAAAGTTCCAGATAGCTCCCAAGGCGTTGCTGAATTGAAGCATGAAACCTTAAAGTAGGGAGAGGGGAGTAGGGAGTGGGGAGAGGGTTTGAGTTTGGTTAGTAGTTTGTATATTAAAATAATTCATGACTCAATTCAGCAACGCCGCTCCCAAAAATCCTCTGGTTTCTGGGTACTATGGGTTCAAAATCCTTAAGTAGGTAGGCAAAATTATTTATACAATAGACATGAGTGCGAAACTAAAACCAAAATCAATTTTTATATTTATTGCATGTAAAACTCTCCCTACTCCCTACTCCGCAACTCCGCTACTAAAGATATGCATGCAAAAAGTCTAATTTCTTACGGGGCGGGCCAGCGGGATAACCTACTCACCCATGTAATTAATTTTGTCTAATTACTTATTACCCCTTTAGGCGATCGCCCTTTAGCTTTTCCTTCTATCTAGGATAATTGCCAACAAAAGTATTATACAAGGGGTAAAATAGCTCCGCTGGCAAATTTATCAACTTTTTATTTTCTCTTAGATGAATCAGAAATTTTGGTACAACGGCAACTTAATTGAAGGAGATACCCTGGAGTTAAATATCAGTGATCCTGCTTTTATCTACGGCGCAACTGTATTCACTACTCTACGGGTATATAACAAATCCCTCTCTCATCCCCTCACGCAGTGGGAAGCTCACTGCTTACGTCTTCAAATTTCTCTGGAGACTTTTGAGTGGCAATTTCCCAACAGGCAAAGTTTACAAACAGGTGCAACTTCCCTCCTTCCCTATTTCCCTGTGTTGAGAATAACTATTTTTCCCGATGGTAGAGAATTAATTACTAGCAGATCCTTACCTGCTAATTTAACACAACGCCAAGAAGAAGGAATTGCTGCCACTTTAGCCCCGAATAAATTGCAACGCTCTTTACCTGGGCAGAAAACAGGTAATTATCTGGGTGCTTATTTAGCTCTTCAACAAGCCCAAAAATTCGGCGCATCAGAAGCAATTTTAGTAGATCATCAAGGTAACTTCTTGGAAACCAGTACAGGTAATTTATGGGGTTATAAAAATCCTTATTGGTACACTCCTTCACTGGCTACAGGAATTTTACCAGGCATTAGCCGCCAATTATGTCTAAGTAAATTAAATGCTGCCAAAGAAAATATCTGGACACCCGATTTTATCAAGAATTTAGAAGCGATCGCCTATACTAACTGTGCGGTAGAAGTAATCCCCATCCACACTATTATTCTCCCAGAAACCCAGCTCAAATTCAACCCCAAACACCCAGCCTTAAATCAATTACGTGCTTGTTTTTTTGTTTCTTAGTAATTTCTTAAGCGATTCATTTCCCAATACAAAACTTACTAAAAATCCGCTCCAAAACCGACTCAGTAACCTCCTCCCCAGTTATTTCCCCCAATGCTTGAATGGCACTTCTTAAATCTATTGTCCAAAAATCCAAAGGCAACTGATTATTAATGGTTTCCACCACCTGCTCCAGAGCAATTTTAGCCTCAGTTAAAACAGCCGCTTGTCTTTGATTAATAGCTATTTCCAAATCAGCGGCCACAATTTCTCCCCCTTGTACTGATGCTAAAATAACTTGCTCTAAATCTTCTATTCCTTCATTAAAAGCCGCAGCAGTCTTGACAACTTTGGTAATTTCTGCTGGATATTTTACCTCTTTACCCTTTGCCAAATCTATTTTATTCAGCACCAAAATAACCCGACGACTTTTAACCTCTTCATAAATTGCTGTGTCAAAATTCGTCCAACCAACAGCAGCATCAATAGTTAACAAGACTAAATCAGCAGCAGCAGCAGCACGACGCGATCGCTCTACCCCAATTTTCTCCACTCTTTCCTCTGTCTCTCTGATTCCCGCAGTATCCAATACCTGTATAGGAATGCCCCCTACCACTAATTGGGATTCTACCACATCTCTAGTAGTCCCTGGTAAATCCGTGACTATAGCGCGATCGCTTCGACTCCAGGCATTCAATAAGCTAGATTTTCCCACATTTGGCTGCCCCACTATGGCCACTTTTAACCCAGTGCGCAATAATTCTCCCCTCTGAGCGGTAGCCAAAATTTCCTTAACTCTCCCCAAAACTTCCCCTATTTCCTTACTTATCTCCCCTTCATTTAAGGGCGGTAAATCCTCCTCAAAGTCGATCCTCACTTCAACTTCTACTAGAATATCCAGACAAGTAGCCCTTAATGCTCTGATGGATTGAGCAAGTTTTCCTTCTAACCCAGCTAGGGCAATTTGGGAAGCTTCGAGGGAGTTAGCACTTACTATTTCAGATATGCTTTCTGCTTGGGTTAAGTCAATTCTCCCATTAAGAAATGCTCTGAGAGTAAATTCTCCAGAATTGGCTAATCTTGCACCTAACTCTAAACAGAGTTGTAAAACCTGCTGCACTGGCATAATCCCACCGTGACAGTGAAACTCAACCACATCTTCCCTAGTATAAGAGCGAGGCGCTAACATAATTAATAACAAGGCTTCATCCACTAACTTTTGAGTTTGGGGATGGCGAATGTAGCCATATAAAATTCTGTGACTTTCCCAGATTTGTTTCCCTCGAGCATAAAAAAGTTGGCGAGCAATTTCTAGAGCTTTTTCCCCCGATACCCTCACTATGCCAATACTCCCCTGTTGCGGCACAACTGCACTGGCGATCGCTGCTATAGTTTTCCCCCCTACCAAACACTTCCTATTCATCTCCCATCTCTCTTCATTTTTGTAGTAAATTAGCAGCAAATCTTCCTATGAGCAAAGATTTTCCAACAAACAAAAATTACCCTAAATCGGTAAATCTCCCAAAAAACCGAGTGAGCCGCGAGCTACACTGGTGGTTGCGACGTATTCGTTATTTTTACATTCGCTTTCTCCGCCTCCAGGGAAAGCCTCAAAAAATCGCTTTAGGCTTGGCAATCGGCGTTTTTTTGAACTTTTTTCCCGTTTTTGGAGTGCAGATGATTTTTGCTGTCATTTTTGCTAGTTTGCTCAAAGCTAACAAGTTTGCTGCCGCTGCAGGTACTTGGGTAAGTAACCCCATTACTGATGTGCCTCTTTTTTTGTTTAATTTTCAAGTGGGCAGACTTCTTTTACCTTGGTTCGATTTATCAGTGGATCAGCTTTATCTCCTGTCCTATCCTGAATTAATGGAGTCTGGTTTAGCTTTTATTTTTACTCTTTTTTTCGGTGGTCTGGTGGTTGGCTCAGTTGCTAGCATTTCTACTTATTTCCTCTCTTTATACTTGATTACCCGCTGGCGTAATTCCTCCAAAGGGGGAAAACCATTTCGCAGATAATTCTCTTACTCAAGAATACTTATCTGCCACTACCATCCCTACTAAGTCTTCAATCTTTTTAATGTTCTGATCTCCAGCTAAATATCCTATGCCCCGATGTAAATGTAGCCGAAATTGACTAGCCAAAGTTTCTCGCTCAGTCCCTAACCCATCTTTCTCACACCTTTGTTTTAACGCCACGATCAAGATGTCTCCTATTTCCCCCCCAAAAACCCGCCAGGTTATTTCCAAATTACTATCTGCAGGCAAAGGTACAGGGGAAGGAATACTAGGCTCTGCTAAAGAGCGACAAAAACCCCATCTACATAAAATATTCCACTGCTCTATCTTGGTAAGCCGCTTTAACTTGATTAACTGCTCTCTTGCTGTTTGTGATAACCTGATTCTTTCTAAGGGTGCTTCCATGAGTTTAATGTTTAATATAAGAAAAATTTACCAAAAATAGCCAGGGGTGATAGTAGTTTGACGTGAGGTAGAGTCATATTTGAGAAGATATTCCCGAGCGATCGCCTCTAAAGAGCGTAACTGGGCTATCTCTTTCTCAGCTATTTCTGTATCAGTTGATAGTAGAATAACTTGGACAGAAGCAGTGGGAAAATAACGCTCAACCAGGTTATTGCGGTGAGATGAGTCTAATCTGCCTAATGGAGTATCTATAGCAACAGGCAGATTTCTGCCTGATACCCGCGCTAACCCCCATAAAAAAGAAACAGCAAGTAATTGTTTTTCACCAGCAGAGAGACGATGTTTAGGTACAGGTTTCCCTTCTGGATCATAAAGAGAGAGACGAAAATCAGAAGTAGCGATCGCCACCCGATGCACCAAGTCTGACTTATGGAGGAGGTAGCGGAAGCATTCAGTTACTTCTATTTCGAGTTTATTCAACTTTTTGAGAGTCAACTGCTCTCGGAAAATAGCCAGAGTTGTTTTTACTTTTGCAATTGCATTAGTTATATGCTCATTATTTTGCCTTTCCAAAGCAGAAACACTGTACCGCTCTAATTCTTTTTTAGTCGAAGCGATCGCCTTATCTATTTCCTCACACCTACGTCTTGCAACTTCCCATTCAGCCTTAGAATCAATTAACCTTTTTTGAACATCTTTCACAGCATTATTTAACTTCTCATACTCCTCTGGGGAAGCAGCTACGGCTAGTTGTTTTTCCCTTGCATTTATTTCTCCTTCGAGCTCTTTTAATTTCTTCAACTGCTTTTTTAGTACATCTATTTGCACTGGTAGATGTGCCTCCAGCAAATTATCTAATTTTTGTAAATCATCTGCTTCTATATCCAAATAAGAATTAATTTCCCCATCAAGTTGGAAAGCTTTATTTTCCCCATCAAGAAAAACTTTAATTTCATCCAACTGGGTAGAAGAGAGAGACAAGTTTACTAAAAAATTGAGCAGACGCTCATCCCGAGATTGGAGAATTGCTTGTGCAATTTTAGACTGTTTATATTCTAACTCTAACTTACCTTGAATTTGTGCCTCATAAAGAAGGGGAGATATTAAAGCCAAAGGAAGTACCAAACCAGCCAACTCACAAAGCTCTAAACGTTGTTTTTCCCGTGACTCTTCTAGGCGTTTTTTTTGACTGTCTAAGCTACTGCGTTCCGCTGCTATTTTTCCCCCTTCCGAGCTAAACTTATGATCAGCCATATCATACTCTTCTTGGAGTTTTTTTACTTGAGTCTCCAGCGAGTTAAATATTTCAGTTTCAAAAGCTTTTTTATCAATTTGCTCTTTAATTTTCGCCTCAATTTCTTCCAAATTTGCCAATTGGGAATTATCAGCGATAGCCTTACGTTTGCGACTCATCAACACATCCAAATCAACAGCCAAACGTTCTGCTAATTCCAAACCCAACAAAGACTTAATTGCTTCAATCACAGTCGGGGGTGGAGTATCTTGTTCAGCTAATTCCTTTACCTGTTCCCCATCAAAGAGAAAGAGATTAGAAATGCCGATAGGGAGGAGATTTTCAATATATTCATCCCAGGTACTCGCCCAGCCTGAATCTGGCCATTCCCCGTCAATAATCCCCAAATTATCTTTACCATCCCTGGGGTTTCTTTCCCAAGTTCTCACAATTCTAATTTCTTTCCATTTCTCATCTACCAAATGTTCAAAAGCCAATTCTATGCGAGTTTTATCTTCCTCTAAAGTTGGGTTATTAACACATTGTTTATTAACGCATTGAGAGAGAAATTCACTATAACCTAAATTGCCTCTAGTGGAACATTGGGCGCGTTGACCGTATAAAGCGAGACGAATCGCATCCATAAGAGTTGTTTTCCCCCCGCCATTCATCCCGCCAATAAGGATAATGGGGCGATGATTTTCGTCTTTTTCTGGGCGAAGGTTGATGATTTGTTTACCATAATATGGCCCAAAGTTTTGCAGAACAAGTTCAGTGAATAGCATTGAATTAATTCGAGATTTATTTTTAATAATAGCCTAAAATAGCTTGACCAAGGGCAATACCACCACTTGTATTTAATATCTTTTTTTAAGATATTGAATTTTCTGGTCTATAGCAGAAGGCAGAAGGCAGAGGGCAGAAGGCAGAAGGAAAACCCTTACTATTATTAAGTTTTAGATTTTGATAATGTCCTAACTATTCCCATCTTTGCTATAAATAATTATCCAACAATTGTAATGGGGTAATTTGTGCGCTAAACTCTTTATAATTGGTTTTTAATAGACATCTCCAGAAAATAAAATTAAACTCGCTTGCCCAAGGGGCAAGGCCTGCGGCCATCGTAGTAAGGGCAAAGCGCCCTTCTCAACCCTAATAATTGGAGATGTCTAATATTTAATTTTTACTCTTTTCCTAGTCTTTCTTAAGATTTATAGCAAGAAAAGAACTGTTAAAAACCCATTTCTGCCACTATTTCCATACATAAATCATTGAGAAAATTCCGCTCAACCCGCTCAGATAAAACTGATTTAACCCCTTTAACCTCTTGAAACAATTTATCTGCTTCCCCCATTAATTCCTCATAACTAACTTCCCCTTGGCGCACTGCCAAAAGATAGTTGGCATCACCCACTTTATGTCGATGAGGTTTCAGGACTCCCTCACTAACAGCTTCCTTCGCCATACGCAATAAACGTAAACAATGGCTACCATGTTTTGCATCATAGCCACATTTTGCCTCCAAAGCTGCTCTATCAGGATTCCTTTTTTTCAGCCATTGCTGATAGTTTTCCCAATCTTGAATCGCTGATTGATACATTCGCGTCATGTGAAGATGGTGCATAAATTCATCAGACGCATTAGTTATTTTTTGCACTTTTCCATATATCTCATCTGTCATCGGATAATTTTTCAGAATTGCTTTATAGTCAATATCTCCTAAAATTAATTCCCTGAACTTTTCCACAGGTTCTAAATATTCAATACAGTCTCTCACCAGGACATAAAGAAACTCGATAAAGCTATTAACTTGTGATTTAGTTAGAGGTAAATAGTCACTGCGATTAAACCCAAAATCTTGAGGAGTCGGTCGTTTTTGTGGCGGATTTAACAACCATCTTCTGTGTCTTTCCATCCGCTTAATCTGACTTTCTGCATAACCAGCAGCAGAGTATTTTAAGCGAGAAGAAAGGAATTTTTCCCTGTGGCTAATCAGTTTTTCCCCTAAAGGAGTTAAATGTAAATAATATTCCCTGTCAAACCAAAATAACTCAACCAAATTAGGGTTATTCTTTTCAATTAAGTAAAATAGCTTTTTCAATTCATAGAGACAAAAATCAGGATTATGATCTAAAAAAGAGAATTTCCCTGTTATTTCTTCAGGGTTATTCAAATCCCAGGAATCTTTTTGTTCAATATTTTTGCAGCCCAAATAATACTCACGATTGGCAACAAAAACCCCCCGATAATCTTGATCTGAGTCTGGGACATTAGTCCCATAAGCATGAGAACCAGTAAGCGCAATCAGGAGGGAACGCTCCTCAATTTCTTTTCTTTTCATATAGCAATTTTTTCGGTGCTCCCGACCATAATACTAACACGCTTGATAAGAATCTAGCGAGCAGGATGCTCACATTCAGGAGTGATGGATGCACTTACAGTTTGATAGTGCTAATTGAAAACTGGGGTGCTAGGATTCGAACCTAGGGAATGGCGGGACCAAAACCCGCTGCCTTACCACTTGGCTACACCCCAATGAACTCACTTTCTATATAATAGATCCCTAACTAGGAGTTTGTCAAGTGTTTTCCCTAAATTTTTTTGCTGGTGCTGGTTTCCCGCTCCTACTAATGGTTTTAGAGATTTCCAGGAAACCTATTAGTAAGCTCAACCCCTGCCAGACAAGAGGCCGCGCGCCGTCTATCACAAGGCAAAGATGTTATCTTCTGTTGCTGGTGCTGGAGATGGAGAAGTAATTGTTTTCCCATCCGAGCTAAGTAGCTGTTTAACTTGAGTCAAAATTGTACCCAGTTTCCCTTCATCGAGCAAAGTATTAATTAAGGATAAACCACTGGTGGAGAGGAGCAACTTATTAATATCACTCGCACCTGAAGCACCATTACCATTTCCACCAGGAAAAGCATAAATGCGCGCATCCCCTAAAACACCAGGTTGAGGGGCTAAAGATTTAACAATGTCTGGGAGTTGAGTTGCCAATTCAGGCCAAATGGTTTTGAGCAACTCCGCTGTGCGGTTTGCGTCACTAAGGGCATTTTCCGCTTCAATGAGCGCTCTTTTTCCTTCCGCTTGGGCCATTGCTTGATAACGATTTGCTTCCGCGAGAGTACGAATTGACTCAGCCTCTAATTCTGCTGCTTGACGGGCAATTTCTGCTTGGCGCTGGCGACGGAATACGTCTAATTCTACCACGTTTTGCTCGGCAATGCGTCGCTCTTGGGCATCTTGCTCTGCTCTAATAACTTGAAGACGTTGCGCTCTTGTAGCTATTTCTACTTCTGAAGCCGTAGTAACTGCTGCTTCTGCTTGCGCTCTTTCCGCTTCCGCTGTAAACCGCTCCCGCTCTTTCTCCACAATGGCGATCGCCGCTGCTTGTTGTGCTACTTTCGATTCTCGCTCTGCTTGTGCTATTTCTATCTGCGCTCTTAACCGCGAAGAATCTACTGTTTGTATTCTAGTAATTTCTGCTACTTCTGCTTCTTGTCTTTGCAAAGTTTGAGCTACTTTCAATTGTTTATTCCGTTCCTCTAAACTAATATCAGCTTCAATTTGACTTGCTTGCACTGCTAATTTCTGTTTAATCTTCTCTTCTTCTACTGCTTTTTCCTGTAAAATTTTATTGCGCTGAATTTTGGCTGCTTCTTGGTCTTTTGCCTCTTGTATTTCCCTTTCTCTCTGAGCTTTCAGCCATTCTATTTCTTTGAGTTGAGTTAACTTCGCCTCTTCTGTATCTTTCGTTATGGTTAATGACTGCTTTTCTGCCTCCAATTCTCGCTGCTCTATCGCCACTTTTGTATTTAACTCTACTTCTCTTTTTTCCTGAAGAGTTTTTAATTCCACATCCAATTTTTGTTTAATGGAGCGTTGGATTGTTTCGGTTCGCAGTCTTACTCCCTGAGCATCAAAAAAGTTATTTTCGTCATAAGTATCGCTTTCTTCTATTTCTGAAATAGCGATATTATTGAGAGTCAACCCCACTTTTTTCAAATCTCGCTGTATTAAATTAAACACCTCATCAGCAAAACCAATTTTATCTGAATCTATTTCTGCAATACTTTTTTTCTTGGCAGCAGCTCTAATAGCATCATCTGCCCGTTTTTCGATGGCATCTTTAATATCAGTTTCTGATATTTTCCCCTGTTTAGAGAGACGAGAAGCTGCACTTTGCACATCTTCTTCTTTTGCTTCTATGCAGACATAAAAAGTAACTCTCATATTTGCTCGGAGATAGTCTTGAGTCCGCACTGCCAGGTTTCCCGTCCGCACCACATCAATAGAAATTTCCCGTAAAGGCACTCTCGTTATTTCGTGAAACCCTGGTAAAACAACACAACCACCATTAAGAATTACGGTTTTCTTTTTCGCAAATATGCCCCCAGTCCTTACAAAAGCTTCATTAGTAGGAGTTATGACATAAACTCTGGTGTAAGCCCAAACACTGATTATTAATAAAAAAACCAACACAACAATTATACCTGGGAAGAAAAGCGCTCCGCCTAATTGTGCTGTTTTAATTGTAAGATTTTGAGGATTTTGGGCGATTATTGTGCCCTGATTCATTAATTCATTTTCCTGAATTTCTAAGTTAATGGGGGCGGGTTGAGCCATGAAATTAGAATCATAGTTTGTCTTCTTCCCTCCAGATATTTCTGCCAATGGGAATTGCTGAATTAAAGTTAGCCAATATAACATAATTTTTTCCCCTAATTTAATGCTTCTAACCATTTATCTTCATCAGAACTATCTTTAGCAATTGCTAAATAGCAGTCTGGGGTTTGTTCAATAATTAAAATTGCTTGTCCTTGATGGGGAATAACTGTTGACCATTGGGGGATACTAACACTGATAGTAACAAGATTTCCTGCTATATCTCGCACATCTGCTTGACCAATTTTTCCTGAGCTTAAATAGGGTAACTTTTTGGAAACCACAGTGCCCACACAACCCAGAAAGCGATCGCTACTAACATCTTCGCTAAAGGAAACAAATATTTTTCCTAATGGACGTGATATTACTTTTCCCATAAACAGACTTACACACAAGGAAGTGAACATAATTCCCCCAGCCACAATCCCCCCAGGAATAGTGCCAATCATCTTACCTATTCCCACATTGAGCATCCAGCCTGTGACTCCCCAAATGCTAAAATCAATAGCTAAGAGTAAAATTAGAGGAGCTTCCCCAATGCCCAACCAGCCTAATATTTCTCCTGGGCTAAAATCCCCTTCAATATCTGCATCTACATCAGTTTCTACCTCTAAATCATTATCTCCACCCCCAGAAAAAATTACTAATAAAAACAACAAAACTCCGATGCCGAGAAATATCCAGTAGGAAAGGTTTGCAGGATGAAATAGCAACATAAATGCTTATCCTCCATCAGTGGCTTATTTCTATTTTAACCTCTCTTTTTTTTTTCGGTAGGTTTGTAGATATTTTTCAAGAAAATTTAAGTTTTATTGCAGAGTCAATGAAATACACAATTTAAATTACTGAAGAGGCTATTGGGGACTTATCCTATTTTGAAAAATCAGCACAAGTTACAATTATTGATGCTATTGAGAAACAACTCACGGATCAACCTTCACAAGCAACGAGAAACCGAAAACCTCTTCGTCCTAATTCTAGATTTGAATGGGAATTGAGAGTTGGTAGTTACCGAGTTTTTTACAATATTTCTGAACAAAAAGTAACAGTTACTGTGATTTCAGTAGGATATAAACAGGGAAACAAAGTTTACATTAGATCTCAGGAAGTGAATTTATGAAAACTATTGAAGTTGCTCAATCTAACTTAACAATAATTGAGTTGCTAGAATTAGCAGAAAAAGATACTTTAATTCTGCAAAAATCAGATGGTACAGAGTTTGTTTTATCTCTGGTTGATGATTTTACTGCTGAAGTTGAAGCTCTGGGAAAAAATCAAGAATTTATGGAGTTTCTAGCACAAAGATCTCAATCTGTTAAACGAGTATCTCTTGAAGAAGCACGAAAACGTTTAAACCTGGGGGAATAATTTGTTATCTATTAACTAACATTTGTTGAATGATACAGTATGCTGATACAATGGTCAGAAGAAGATCAGCTTTTTTTTGTTACAATACCAGAGTTTGCAGAGCCTGTTCTAATGCCCTGTACTCATGGGAAAACTCCTGAGGAAGCTATTTCTAATGCAGAAGAAGTAATTGAAATGTATTTAGATGCTTGGCAAACAGAAGGTAAATCTATTCCTGAACCTAAAAACCTACTGGGGTTGAAACTGGGGTGTTGATTTTGACCCAACTTTAACCAAGTAATTTAATACACTTTTTATCAGAAAAAGTTTGTAGTTGCGCAAAGAGCGCAAAGGCTCTGGTGTGCTCGCGCGTTGCGCCAAAAGACCTTTTGGCGCTAAAGCGCAACTACGAGCTTTTCCTCATAAAAAGTGTAGGGAATTAATTTTTTATATTTTATAGCAGAAGGCAGAAGGCAGAAGGCAGAAGGCAGAAGGAAAACCCTTACTATTATTAAGTTTTAGATTTTGATAATGTCAATACTATTCCCCTCTTTGCTATACCAATAATCAACACCCCAGGTTGAAACTGGGGTGTTGATTTTGGCTCAACTTTAATAACGTAATTTCATACACTTTTTTTCTTTAATGTACCTTACTTAGATTCAAATGCAATTTTTCTTTTTGATAACATTGATGCTCCTAAAATTTCTTCTTTCCATTGTTGTACTTCTAGATTACTAACTGTTTCTAGCCCTTGTTTCACCAATTCGGCAGTAATT